>JBKCZS010000101.1:0-63620 GCA_046337925.1 bacterium
GCCGTGCAGTGCCTGGCACTGACTGGCACGTGCCGTGCACCTCCTAGTCGGAGCGGTCGCGGCTGCGGCCGCTCCCTCTGGTGCTTTGAGAAATGGTGCACGGCACGTGCCGTGCAGTGGCTGGCACTGACTGGCACGTGCCGTGCACCTCGTAGTCGGAGCGGTCGCGGCTGCGGCCGCTCCCTCTGGTGCTTTGAGACGTAGTCGGAGTGGTCGCGGCTGCGGCCGCTCCCTCTGGTGCTTTGAGAAGTAGTCGGAGTGGTCGCGGCTGCGGCCGCTCCCTTTGGTGCTTGGGAGAGCAGCCGCGACCGCTCAGGCCAACAGCCCCGGCACGATCTTCGCGTCGCCCTGCACGCCCGTCAGGCGGTGGTTGAGCCCGGCGTGCATATAGCCGAGGCGCAGGTGGTCGAGCCCGAGGAGATGCAGCACCGTCGCCTGGAAGTCCTTCACGCGCACCGGATCGCGCGCGATGCGGTAGCCGAGTTCGTCGGTCTCGCCGTACGCCGTTCCGCCCTTCACGCCGCCGCCCGCCATCCACATCGTGAACGCGTGCGGATGATGGTCGCGGCCGAGGAAGTTCTTGTTTCCGTCGCGGAACTCCGCCACCGGCGTGCGCCCGAACTCGCCGCCCCAGATCACGAGCGTCTCGTCGAGCAGGCCGCGGCGCCGCAAGTCGCGGATGAGCGCCGCGACGGGCTGGTCCATCTCGCGGCACTTCTTCGGAAGCTGCGTGAGAAGGTCGTCGCTCGGGCCGGTGCCGTGGCCGTCCCAGCCCCAGTCGTAGAGCTGCACGAACCGCACGCCGCGCTCGACCAGCCGCCGCGCCAAGAGGCACGAGTTCGCGAGGCTCGGCGTACCCGGCTGCGCGCCGTACTCCTCGAGCGTGGCCGTGTTCTCGCGCGTCAGGTCCATCGCCTCGGGCACCGCCATCTGCATGCGGTACGCAAGCTCGTACTGCGCGATGCGCGACTCAGTCTCGCGGTCGCCGTGCCGGGCGAAGCCCGCGCGCCCGAGATCCGCGATCGCGTCGATCGTCGCGCGGCGCGTCTCGCGCAGCATGCCGTCCGGGTCCTTCACATACAGCACCGGATCGCCCGACGCGCGGCACTGGACGCCCTGGTAGACGCTCGGCAGGAACCCGCTTCCCCACACGCTCTTGCCCGCGTCCGGAGTCTTGTCGCCCGACACGAGCACCACGAACGCCGGCAGGTCGCGCGTCTCGCTGCCGAGCCCGTAGCCCACCCACGACCCGAAGCTCGCGGCGCCGAAGCGCGACTCGCCCGTGTGGAGCAAGAGCTGCGCGGGCGCGTGGTTGAACTGGTCGGTCGTCATCGTGTTGATGACGCACACCTCGTCCTCGATCGTGCGGAAATGCGGCAGAAGGTCGCTCGTCCAGAGCCCCGCCTTGCCCGCGCGCGCGAACCTGTGCTGCGGAGCAAGCAGCGTCGGATGCCCCTTGATGAACGCGAACTTCTCGCCCTTCAGGTACTCGTCGGGGCACGGAACGCCGTTGAACTTCGCGAGTTCCGGCTTGTAGTCCAGCAGCTCGAGCTGGCTCGGCGACCCGGCGAGATGGATGTAGATCACGCTCTTCGCGCGCGCCGCGAAGTGCGGGGCGCGGAGCGCGAGCGGATTGGCCGCATCGATACCTCCGCCCCCCGCACGCGCCTCGCGCGCGAGCAGCTCCGACAGCGCGATCCCGCCGAGGCTGAACGCGGCGGCGCCGCCGGCGAGGCTTCCGAGGAAGGTCCGGCGCGTCTGCGCGGAAAGGCTGTGCGTGGGGTCGATCGGCTGCATGGGAGTTTCTGGACCGCGTGAGGAACTCGTCGAGAGTGAGGAACACATTCGCCGCCGCCACCAGCGCCGCATCGCGCGCGAGGTCGGACGAGCCCTCGGCCGCGCGCCCCGCGAGCGTGCGCGCCACATCGTCGCGACCCGCGTACCGCGCGCGCTCCGACGCCACGAGCGCCGCAAGCCGCGCGACCTCGTCGTCGTACGCCGCTCGCCCGAGCGCGCGCTCGAGCATCGCCCGCACCGCGACCGCATCGTCGGAATGCGCGCGCGCCGACACCGCGAGCGCCTGCGCCGCCTCGAGGTAGACGGGGTCGTTCAGCATGACAAGCGCCGCACGCGGCGTGTTCGTGCGCACGCGGCGCACCGTGCAGGTCTCGCGGCTCGTCGCGTCGAATGCGATGAACGACGGATACGGCGAACTTCGCCGCAGGAAGGTGTAGATCGCGCGGCGGTAGCGGTCCTCGCCCTCGCTCGTCTTCCACGCATCGCCCGAATAGACGACCTGCCACACGCCGTCGGGCTGCGGCGGCATCACCGGCGGCCCGCCGATCTTGCGCGACAAGAGCCCGCTCACCGCGAGCGCCGTGTCGCGGATCTGCTCGGCCTCGAGCCGCACGCGCGGCGCGCGCGACCAGAGCCGGTTGTCCGGGTCGCGCTCGAGCGCCTCGGCCGTCACGGCCGAACTCTGGCGGTAGGTCGCGCTCAGCACGATCTCGCGCAAGAGCGCCTTCGTCGAGAACCCGCGCGCGACCAGCACGCCCGCGAGATGGTCGAGGAGCGGCTGGTTGCCCGCGCCCGAACCCATCACGCCGAAGTCCTCGCTCGTCTCGACGATGCCGCGGCCGAACAGGAGTTCCCACGCCCGGTTGACGGCCACGCGCGCAAACAGCGGGTTCTCGGCGCTCGCGATCCAGCGCGCCATGCCGAGCCGGTCGCCCGGCTGCGCACCGGCGACGGCGCCGAGCGCGGCCGGCACCGCGGGCGACACTTCCTCCTGCGGGCTCGAGAGCGACCCGCGCGCGAGGAGATGCGTCTTGCGCCGCGATTCAGCCGCAAGCTCGCGGAGGATCGGCGCGCTCGTCTTCACGCCCGCGCGCTCGACCTCGAGCCGCGGATGATCGTCGTCGCGGTCGGCGTCCTCGGTCTGGTTGAGATACGCGAGGAACCCGAAGTACTCGCGGTGCGAGAACGGGTCGTACGGATGGCCGTGGCACTGCGCGCACTGGAAGGTGACGCCGAGGAACGACTGCCAGGTCGTCGACACGCGGTCGAACACCGCGGCCATGCGGAATTCCTCGTTGTCGGTTCCGCCTTCGGTGTTCGTCAGCGTGTTGCGGTGGAACGCGGTCGCGAGCCGGTCCGCCTCGCTCGCGACGCCCGTCCCCTCGTCGACCAGCATGTCCCCCGCCAGCATGCGCACCGCGAACTGGTCGTACGGCATGTCGGCGTTGAGCGCCTCGATCACCCAGTCGCGCCACGCCCAGATGTCGCGGCGGCTGTCCTTCTCGTAGCCCTGCGTGTCGGCGTAGCGGCCGAGGTCCATCCACACGCGCGCGAAGCGCTCGCCGTACGCGGGGCTCGCAAGCAGCGCGTCGACGAACCGCTCGTACGCGCCGGGGCTCCGGTCGGCAAGAAACGCCTCGCCCAGGGCGTCGTCTGGCGGAAGTCCGGTCAGGTCGAGCGCGACGCGCCGCGCGAGCGTCGCGCGATCGGCCTCGGGCGCCGGCGCGAGCCCGGCCGCCTCGAGCCCCACGAGCACGAAGCGGTCGAGCGGCCGCGCGATCCACGCCTCGCGCACGACCGCCGGTGCGGACGGCTCGCCGCGCGGGCGGAACGCCCAGTGCGTCCCCCACGATGCACCCTCCTCGATCCAGCGCTCGATCACACGCACTTCGCGCGGCGAAAGCGGCGTGCCCTCGGGCGGCATCCGCTTGTTCGCGTCGCTGCTCGCGATGCGCGCAAGCAGCTCGCTTGCGGCTGCGTCGCCAGGCGCCACCGCCGTGCGTCCGCTCTTGAGCGACGCCGTCACCCGCGCGTGGTCGGACAGGTTGAGACCGGCCATCTCGCGGACCCCGCCGTGGCAGCGGAAGCACTGCGAAGCGAGGATCGGAAGCACTTCCCTCGCGAAGTCGACGGGCGCCGGCTCGGCGCCGCGGGTCCCACGCACCGGGGCGAAATCATGGCGGGCATGCATCCCCGCGCTCGCAAGCAGCGCGAGGGTCGTGGCGCCGAGCATGACCGCGGCGGATCGCATGAACCGCAGGATACGGGCATGCACGCCCGGATTGAAGCCTGATCGGTGCCGCAAAAAAGAAACGGCCCCGCTTGCGCGGGGCCGGGTGGGGTTCTTCGAGACGCGCGAGCGCGGTCAGTTCATCACGACGATCGCTTCGAGCGCCGCATCGGTGCGGTCCTTGAGGTCCGCGAGGTGCGCACGCGTGTAGGGATCGCAGTTGCCGGTGCCGGCCTTCGCGACCGTGGCGTCGAGCTTCTCCTTGAGACCACGCAGCTCCTGCGCCGACAGCTGACGCGCGACGCGCGGCAGGCCGGCCTTGCCGGTCGCGACCGCGATGAGGCGGTCGGCGTAGTCGGCCTGAAGGTTGCGGCGGAACGCGGAGATCATCGGCTTGCGCGGGTCATTCGAGCCCAGCTTCGACGGCGAGATCTCCTGGAAGATCTCGGTCGAGAGCGAGGTCATCAGCTCCGGCAGCGTGAACGCGTCCTGGTCGGCGGCCACGCGCTTCTCGTTGTCGTAGACGCGGCTGAGCGTCGTCGGATTGAGGAGCATGGTGAGCGCCATCGACTGCGTGCCCGCGATCTGGTCGTTGATCGGCCAGGTGCTCTCGGTCATGAAGCCGCGCGGATTGTCCATCCACTTCTCGACCGTCATCTTGTTGACGAGCTCGGGCGTGAGGCCGTACGCCTCGTCGCGGAACGCGGTCTCGATGATGAACTTCAGCGCGGCGCGCTGCTTCTCGACCTCGACGGGCACGAGCGGATCGCCCGTGTTCGGGTCGCCCTTCTTGGCGCGGCTCACATAGGTTCCGCCGACCCACGGCGCCATCATGTCGATGGTCGAACGCTGCTTGCGGAGGGTCTTCAGATAGCCCTTGCGCGCGCGCTCCCAGCTGTCGCCGTTCTTCACATACTTGTCGAGGATCGCCGAGCGGAGCATCTTGACGAGCTCCATCTCGCTCTTCGCGTAGTCGAGCGGATCCTTCGAGAAGTCGTAGCGGCGCGCGAGCGGATCGGGGCCGCCCGTGTCCTCGTCGGTGAGGTACGCGTTGCCCGGCTCGCCCGTGCGCGCGGCGACCTTGGCCGGATCGTCGAAGGTGTAGCCGTACTCGATCGCCCACATGTCGTAGAGACCGATGCCGACCATGGTGTAGTCGCCCTGGACCTGGTCCTTGTCGACATTGAAGTTGGTCGACATGTAGTCCATCACCGACGACGCGAGCGGCTTGCCCTTCACCTTGTCGGAGTTGATCTCGTCGAGGGTGTAGAGCGAGGACGCCTTGAAGTTGTGACGGAGGCCGAGCGTGTGGCCGACCTCGTGCGCGACGAGGTGCGCAAGCTGCGGGCCCGCGAACGACTCGGGCACGCCGTCGAGCGTGTCGACCTTCGGCGCGTTCGGGTCGGCGCTCTGCTCGTCGAGCGAGAGCACATCGAAGACCATGCTGGCCATCGCCATGTTGTTGGCGAGTCCGCGCGCCGCGAAGCACATCGAGCCGCACTTCGAGTGGTCGTGCGACTCGCCGCCGGCGACCTTGTACCACTCGGAGATCGCGCGGAGCTCGGGGCTCGCTGCGACCGCCGGGTCCTTGCGGCTGTCGGCCGGGTCGAGGTCGCCCGACGCGGCGCGCTTCTGGCGATCGAGGAGCGCGTTCTGGCGCTCGCTCGCAGGCAGGAGCTGGAGGCGCGGATCCCACTGCGGGTGCGACTCGAGCCACACGAGCGTCTCGGGCGTCAGGCTGGTGGCGACCTCGATCGGACGGTCGTCGTACCAGGCGTAGAACGCGCGGATCCAGCCGTCGGTGAGCACGATGTCGGCGTCGAGGATCTCGCCGGTGATCGGGTGCGCACGGCTCGGACCGATGGCCGTGGCCACATCGTTGTTCAGCCAGCGCACGAAGTTGTAGCGCACATCCTCGGGATCCTTGTCCATGTGCGCGCCGGTCACCTCGTCCTGCTGGTAGACCTCGATCGCGTTGTCGATGCCGATCTTCCGGAACGCCTCGTTCCACTGCAGGATGCCTTCGCGCACATAGCGGCGGTAGCGCACCGGCACCGTGTACTCGACATAGAAGATGATCGGTTCCTTCGGCGGCGAGAGCGAGAGCTTCGGGTCGCGCTTCTCGAGGTTCCAGCGGTTGATGTAGCGCGTCGCGTTGGTCTCGGTGCCGTAGAGGCCGAGGTCGCGGTAGCCGGTCAGGAAGTAGCCGACGCGGTCGTCAGCGACGCGCGGCTTGTAGCCCGTGTTGTCGGGAAGCATCGAGATCGAGTAGTGCACGACCTTGAACTTGCCCGAGGGATCCGGCGCCTCGATGGCGATCTCGAGGTTCTGCGGGAAGCTCTTCGCCTTCGCGATCTTCGCGAGGCGCGCGTTGAGCGGCAGGCCCACGAGCTGCTGCGACTGGCCGACGAGCATGCCGTCGAGGTCGATCACGGGCTGGCCGGTGGGGCCGGTCGCCACGATCGGCACCTCGAGCAGCACATTGTCGGTGAAGATGCGCTGCACCGAATCACGCGAGGACTGCTCGCCGGTCGACCGCACATCGAGCTGCGGCTGGATCAGCGCGAGGCGATTGCCGTACTGGCGCCAGAACACATACTTCTCAGGGCCCTGCAGGCCGGCGAAGATCTCGCCGCCCGACGGCGTCGCGGCGATCAGGAACCGCATCTTGTCCCAGCCGCGCGGGAGCTCGGCGAGCATCTGCTCGTCCTTGCGGTTCACGAACAGGTTGAACAGCGATGCGCCGTCGGAACTCGAGACGACCCGCTCGAAGTTCTTGGAGACATCCGCGAAGGGCGGAAGTTCCTGCTGGGCCGCGGCGACGGCGGTCGCGAGGCACGGAAGTAGCGCGATGCAAATACGGGAAAGCGATGCCATCGGTGGATTCGACTCCGATTGAGGTGGACCCGCACCCGCGGGTCGGGAAGGCGCACTGTACGCCAGACCGCCCTTGGGGACGAGGCGGGACCGTTGGTACAGCGACGCCAAGGCCTGGTTCGAGACAACGCGCACGGGAGCGGGCAGATTCGGCAAAAAGACAGACGGCCGTGCGGTTGGCACGGCCGTCTGCATCGATTCACAGAGCTGGGACCGCGTCAGACGCAGTCGCCCCACGCGCCGAGCATGGCGGCGAGGTCGCTCGCGTCGGTCGAGCCGTCGCCGTTGATGTCGGCGCCCGCAGTGCCCCACGCGCCCAGAAGGGCCGCGAGGTCCGCCGCGTCGACCGAGCCGTTGCCGTCGAGGTCGGCCGGGCAGGCCGGGGCCGAGCCCGCGCTCACCACGAAGAACTGCTCGCCGGGGACATTGGCGAAGTTCACGGCGCGAGGCTCGCCGAAGAACGGTCCGCCGCCGATCGGGCCAAGGACCTGGTTCGACATGAAGTCGTGTCCGCCGCCGTTGATGAAGGCGCAGATCTTGAGATCGCCCTCGGTGTAGCCGGGGATCGCCGAAAGCGGGATCTTGATCTCGACGCCGGTCGTGACGATGCCGGGGGCCTGGATGTCGGTGCCGCCCGCGACGCCGGCGATGTTCGAGTTGTCGAGCCCGTAGCCGAAGCCGACGCCCGACGGGTTCTGGTCACCGAAGTCGGCGACCGCGCCCGAGAGGCCCGCGCCGCCCGTGCCGAGGTAGCCACCGGTGCCCGCGCCGCCCGTGGGGAGTGTCGCGCGGTTCATGTACACCGCGAAGGGCGAGCCGCCGCAGGTGACGCCGACCCAGAAGTCCGCCTCGAAGCCCTTGTCGAAGGTGAGGCCTTCGGGGGCCTTGGTCGCAAGGTCGTCGCCCATGCGGTTGAGGCCGTTGAAGTCGACATCGAGGTTGTCGCCGCGGAGGCGGTTCTGGCCACCGGGAACGGCGTCGATGAAGACCTCGAGCTTGTTGAAGTTCGACTCGAGGTTGCCCGTGAGGACGAGGTGCAGGAATCCGCCCTCGATCTTCGCGTAGGCGCTGTTGAGCTCGCTGCCGTTCGCGTAGTCGACGGTGCCGAGGTTCGAGTCGCCGAACTGGGTCTGCGTGTTCTGCTCGATGACCGGCGCGCCGTACGACTTGTCGACGGCGCCATCGAGGATGATGCTCTGGGCATTGGCGGCCGAAGCGACGCCAAGGGTTGCGATGAGCGAGAGGGTGGTACGCATCTTTCTGGACTCTCCTTGAAGGTAGAAACGGTGTTGCTCTGGATCGGGCCGTCGAGGGACGGCGTGAACGCGACGGACCGGTCGGAATCTGTCTCCGCGGTTCACGCCGCAAATCTAGCCCAAGACTCCGCGATTCCGAAACGGCTTGGAGCGATCTTGCGGTTTGTGCGGGCAATACCCATTGGTTACAGGGCGTCGGCGGTGCGAGCGCACAGCGCCCGGCCTCGTTCGTCGCCCATGTGCGCTCAGGTTCCCCATGCGGCAAGCACCGCGCTGAGGTCGGCGGCGTTCACGGTGCCGTCGTCGTTGATGTCGGCGACGACATTGCCGGTGCCCCACGCTCCGAGCACGGTCGCGAGGTCCGAGCCGTTCACCTGGCCGTCGCCGTTCACATCGGCGGGGTTCATCGGCGGCGGCGGATTGCCCTGCGAGAACACGACTGCGGAGTACGGCCCGATGTTCACGAGCGCCGAAGCGGGCAGCCCGTCCCACGGCAAGCCGGTCGAGGCGTTCGTATCGAAGGTTCCCCAGTTCGAGAACGACGGGTCGTAGCCGTTCCAGTCGCTGTTGAACCGCACGCGCCACATTCCACCGCGCGGCATGCCGACGCGGTAGTTGTTGATCCCGTTCTGCGAGAAGTTCATCACGATCACGACATCGTCGAGATCGCCGCCGTTCTGCCAGCGGTGGAACGCGACGACCTTCGCGCCGTTGTTCACATGGTGGAAGTTGATGTTTGCGCCCTTGAGGCCCGCGGAGACGCCATCGAGGTTGCGGCGCAGGCGGATGAGGTCCCGGTACATCGACTTGATGCCCGCGAAGGCCGTCGCCTTGTTCCAGTCGAGCGCGTCGGTGTCGCTGAACCAGCCGTCCTCGAGGAACTCCTGGCCCTGGAAGATCATCGGGATGCCGGGCGTCGCGAACACGAGCGCGGCGCCGAGCGTCGAGCGCTTCTTCGAGAACCAGCTTGCGGCGTTGCCGGGCCAGATCGCCTCTGGCAGGCGCGTGCGGCCGTTCGCCACCTCGTCATGGCTCTCGGTGTAGATCACGCGGCGGGTGTGCGAGCCGGACGCCGTGCTCACGACCGCGTCGCGGATCGCGAACATGTTGCGGTCGGAGTCGTTCGCGGTCTCCAGCACGCCGCGCACGGGATGCACGAAGCCCGGGTCCCACTGCGAGTCGAAGCCCGCGCCGCCTTCGCCCGTCGTCCGCGTGATCCAGTTGTTCGAGTCCATGTCCTCGGCAACCATGATCTTCCACGGGCTCTGCGCGTTGACCTCGTTGTTGAGCCACTGGAGCAGCGACCAGCCCTCGGGGATCTCCGGGCCCTGGAAGTCGACGAGGCGGATGAACTTGGTGCCATCGACGCGGTGGCCGTCGAGGCGGAACTCGTCGAGCCACCACATCATGTTGTCGCGGATGTAGCTGCGCACCTCGCCGCGACCGAAGTCGGGGCGCGGGCCCCACGGCGTCGACGAGCGGGAGTCCTGGTAGAAGAAGATGCCGCCGCCGTTGTTCTGGCTCCAGCCGTCGTACTGCCAGAGGTCGAGGTCGTTCGGGCCGAAGTGGTTGTAGACCATGTCGCCGAGCACGGCGATGCCGCGGGCGTGGGCGGCGTCGACGAACGCCTTGAGGTCGTCGGGCGTTCCGTACGAACTCTCGAACGCAAACGGATGCGCCGGGTTGTAGCCCCACGAGATGTTGCCGGGGAACTCCGCGAACGGCATCAGCGCGATGGCGTTGACGCCGAGGTCCTTCAGGTAGTCGAGCTTCTCGCGGGCCTTGGTGATCGGCGCCGGCAGCGACGGGTGCTGCCCGAAGGTGCCGATGTGCAGCTCGTACATCACCATGTCGTTGAAGCCCGGCGTCGTGTACCCGCTCGTCGTCCAGTTGTAGTTCGATGGGTTGTAGATCACCGAATTGCCGACGGAGTTCGTGAGCCGGCGCGCGCGCGCGTCGTTCTTCCAGATCGTGCCTGCGGGGCCGGTGATCACGAACTTGTACTGGCTGTTCTGGTAGGCGAATGGAACATCGACGGACCAGAAGCCGTTGCCTTCGCTCACGAGCGGATTGGCGGTCGAGCTCCAGCCGTTGAAGGTGCCCGCGACGCGGACGGCGGTGGCGTTCGGCGCCCACACGCGGAAGGTGGTGCCCGCGGGGAGCGGCGAGAAGTACGGCACGGCGCCAACGCCGGGGCGCGACGACTGGGCAAAGGACGGAGCTGCGACGGCCGCTGCGGCGGCGAGGCCGGCGATCGCGCAGAGCGCGTAAGTCTTCGTGAACAGGGCCGTTCGGACGGTGGAGATCGTCATGGCGGGTCGAGTCTACCCCGCGCTTTGTCGCAGTCGAGGGGGAATCCCGCACAAGTCGTCAGGATTTGGTTGCGTCCGCATTCATGCGTCCGCAAACGCCGCGGAGCACGCTCATGCTGCGAGTCGAATGCAGACCGCGCCGAGTGCGATCGCGCCTCCCCCGAACAGGGTGGCCGCCGCGAGCACCAGCAGGCATCCGCGCGCGCCTCGCCGACCCACCGTTCGATAGCCGATACCCGTCCCGGGGATCGAGGTGTTCGTGGTGCGGCGCCCACGCGCATCGCGGCCGACGCGGAAGCCGCGCCCTCCGACAGACCAGCCCACCCCGCTCCGCGAGAGATTCACGCGGAACGGGCCGATGCCGAGCGAACGACGGAAGTACCAGCCCATCGAGTCCCCCTTTCGCTCGGATCACTTCAGCGGGCGCACCCAGGCGTTGCGGAAGCGGATCGGGTCGCCGTGGTCCTGCAGGCCGATCGGAAGCGCCGGCTCGTGCGCCGAGTACTTGGCCTTCGCCATGTGCGCGGTCGCGCCGAGGATCGTCGAGTTGTCCTGCACCAGCACGCCGTTGAACAGCACCGTCATCGAGCCCGGCTTCTCGAGCGAGCCGTCGGACTTGAAGACCGGCGCGTGGAAGATCACGTCGTAGGTGTTCCACTCGCCGTTCGGACGGCACGGGTTCACGAGCGGCGGATACTGGCCGTACATCGCGCCTGCCATGCCGTCGACATAGGTCTGGTTCGGGTTCGAGCCGAGGATCTGCAGCTCGTAGCGATCCATGAAGAAGAGGCCGCTGTTGCAACCGCCCTGCCCCTTGCACTCGCGGTCGGCGGGGATCATCCACTCGATGTGGAACTGGCACGAGCCGAAGCCGTCGCGCGTGCGGATGTTGCCGGCGCCGGGCTTCACCTCGAAGTAGCCGTCCTTCACGAACCAGTCGGCGGTGCCGCCGTTGCCGGTCCACTTGTCGAGGTTCGTGCCGTCGAAGAGCACGATCGCATCGCTCGGCGCCTTGTTCGCGGGAGTCTCGACCATCGGGGGCTGCGGGCGCGACATGTCGTGCACGGCCCACTCCTGCTTCGCCGCGGGCTTGGCGTCCTGCGCGGGCGCCGCTGCGATGAGAAGCACCGCGGGAACGGCGACGAGGGCGGTGGCGGACAGCACGGGGCAGAGCGGGCAAGAGCGCATGCGGGTTCTCCGTTTGGATTGGGCAGAGCGCATGTTGTACCCGAGATCGCAGCGGAAGTCGCGCGTATCCTGCCTGCATGAACCCGGCCGACTTCAGCGAGCACCTCGTCGTCCGCATGCCGCACACCGACGCAGCGGGCGTGATCTTCTATCCGAAGGTCTTCGAGATCGAGCAGGAGCTCTTCGAGCGCTGGCTCGAGCTCGGCGGGTTCAGTCTCCGCGACATGCTCGCTGGCCGCCTTGCCCCCACGCCGATCGTCCACTGCGAGGCCGACTATCGCCTCCCTGTCCGCGCCGGCGACAAGCTCACCGCGCAGCTCGTGGGCGTCGACATCGGCCGCAGCGGCTACACCTTCCAGTGGGCCTTTGCGCGCGGCAAGGAGCCCGCGATCAGCGCGCGCGTCAAGCGCGTGGCGATCGATCCGCGCGCGGGCGAGTCGATCGACCTGCCGGAGGCGTTCCGCCAGTGGCTGCTCGACACGCAGTCGCGCGTGGGCGGGGTGGGGTGACGCGACGCGAGGGATTTTTCTCACGGAGACACGGAGGCACGGAGATCAGGGGAAGGCGGGGGTCACTCGCGTGGAGGAGAGAGGGAGAGAAAGAGAATGAGAAAGAGAATGAGAAGGAGAGAGAAGAGAAGAGAAGAAGAATTCAACCTGCTCTCTTTCTATGCATGCTTGTGAGGCCGATGGGTGGAAGACTTGGGTTCGAGAGCTTGGGTTCGAAAGCTTGGGTTCGAGAGCTTGGGTTCGAAACCTCGGCCTCCGTGTTCTCCGTGGCTCCGTGAGAAAAATTCCGCAATCAACTCCCGCCTACAGCTGGGCAAATCGTTCGCCCGCGGCGAGGCGCGCGGCCAGCGCGCTGCGGCTTGGCTTCATGCGAGCGGCTTCGTCCGCCGGCATCGCGTAGAACGCGTCGGGCACGAGGTGGCGCTCGAGCGTGTCGCCGAGGATCGTCGCCAACGCGCGCGGCGGCGACGATGCGAGATCGACGAATGCGACCGGCCGCATCCCCCACTTCAGGTCGGGAAGACCGACCACGCACGCGGCGCGCACGAACGGCAGTTCGCAGAGCGCGCGCTCGATTTGCTCAGGATGAATGTTCTTCCCGCCCGAGATGAACATCGCGTCGAGGCGACCGACGACATGGAGGCGGCCCGCCGCGTCGAGGAAACCGGCGTCGCGCGTCGCGAGCGGGCGGGCGAGCGGCACAAGCGAATCGCGGACAAACTCGCCGCGCGCGAGCATCGGGCCGTCGACAAGGATCTCACCGCTCGCCGCGTCGATCGTGATCGACACGCCCGGAAGCGCCGCGCCCGCAAGCGTGGCGGCGTCGCCGTGCGCAAGCGCGCCGGTCGCGACCTGCGAGCAAGTCTCCGTCATTCCATAGGTCGCGAACAGCGGCACGCCGCGCGCGATCGCCGCGTCGCGCAGCGCCTGCGCGCTCGGTCCGCCGCCGAGCATCACGGCCTTGAGCGATGAGGGCACGGGCGCGCGATCCTCGAGTAGCCGCACAAGCTGCGCGGCGACGAGCGACACATGCGTCGAGCCCTCGAGGTCGCGCCATGCGCGCGGCGGTGCGCCGAATCGCACCGCACCGCCGAGGAACCGCGCGCGCATCAGGATCATCACGCCGCCGACATGCGACGGCGCGAGCGACGCATGCCACAGATCGCCTGCGCCAAACGGGATGACCTGCGCGCCTGCCCGCGCGCTCGCCTCCATGGCCTCGAGCGAAAGATCGACGAGACGCGGCTCGCCGCTCGAACCGCTCGTCGGCAGCACCACGCCCGTCGCGGGCTCGCAGCGCACGGCGTCGAGCCGTGCGAGGATCCGTGCACGCGCGGCGGGCGGAAGCGACTTCGCAAGCGGCACGACGCGCGCCCCCTGCGCCCATGCGCGCTCGAACGCACCGCGCGGATCAACGCCGGGCTCGACCTCGACGACGATGAATCCGCCACGCCCGCCCGTGGTCACGACCATGCCTCCACGAATGGCGCGGGAAGCGGATCGCACGCGAGGAAGCCGGCGACCGGAATCGCGGGCGCGCAGGAATCCTCGGCGAGAAGCGATGCGGTTCCGAGCCCGTGCGCGCAGCGACCGTTCGGCAGCGACGCCGCGAGATGCGCGGCGAGGCGCAGCGCGTAGGAACTCTCGTACGCGGTCGAGAGCACCGCGTGCGCACCGCGCGCCTCGGCCTCGCGCGCGATCGCGCGTACGCGCGACAACGGACCGAGCGCCGACAACCGCAGCACCCACGCCGCCACGCAGTCCTCGCGCGCGAGTTCATCGCGCAGCGCGTGCGCTGCAGGCGAACCGTCGACCACCGTCTCGTCGAGCGCGACCGCGATGCCGGTGCGCGCCGAAAGCGCCGCAAGCCGCGACGGATCCTTCAGCGGATCCTCGAGGTACTCGAAGCGCTCGGCATCGAATCCATGCACGCGCGCAACGCACTCGGCTTCGGTCAGCATGCGGTTGCCGTCGAGGCGCAGGCGCGCATCCGGCACAAGCTCGAGCACGCGGCCGATGAGCGCGCGATCGGCTTCCTCGCTGGCGCGGCCGATCTTCAGCTTCACCGTGCGATGCGCGCGCAGCATGTGCGCCGCCGCATCGTCGATCTCCTCGACGCCGCCCGAGAAGAACGCCGCCACGGCGACGGGTCCAGAGGGGCGCGTACCGAAACCCTCCGAGGTCTCGATCGCGCACGACGCCGCGAACGCGGCGCTCGGCGGCATCGCCTCGAACTCGATCTCGCCGTCCGACCAGCGCTCGATCGCCTCGACGCTCTCGTCGAGCCCCTCGCGGTGAAGCCCGGCGAGCGGCGCACATTCGCCGAAGCCGGCATGCGGGCCGTCGGCGATGCGCAGGAACGCGATCTCGCGCGCGGCGCAGCCCACGATCCGCTGCGCCTCCGCGCGCACGGGGAGCGATACGCGCAGGATCTCCACACCGAGCATGTCGTCGCTCATCGATTCCCCCAGTCGAACGACATGCCCGCGGCGAAGGCGATGCCGTAGAGGTAAAGCGTCGCGCCGAACATGGCGAGGTTGCGGTTGAGCGCGGCGCCGTCGCGGCCGCGCGCGATGGCGACCGACGCTGGAATCGCCACGCAGACGAGCGTCGCGAGCAGGATGCCCCGCGGCAGGCCGTAGAACTCGGCCGCGATGATCGGAAGCGCGAACGCGACCGCGTGCATCGTGCAGATCAGCGCGCGCATGAATCCCGCGCCGAAACGCACCGCGAGCGTCTTCTTGCCGTTCGCGGCGTCGCCCACGCGGTCGCGCAGGTTGTTGGTCGCAAGCAGGCAGACGGCGATCGCGCCGGGCGCGAGGCCGCAGGTGAGCGCGACCGGCGTCCACGCGCCGTCGCACGCGGCGCGCGTGCCCGCGACCGCAAGCGGTCCGAAGAAGCCGAACACGAAGAGGTCGCCGAGCCCGCGATACGCAAGCGACATCGGCGGCGCCGTGTATCCGACCGCGCAGATCGCACCCGCGACGCCGATCGCCGCGAACGCAGCGCCCGCGTGCCATGCGAGATACGCAGCGGGCACGGCGGCGAGCACGAGCACGAGCGCAAGCGCCACGCCCATCGCGCGCGGCGTCACGAGTCCGCTCGCCACCGCGCGCTGCGGCCCGAGCCGCTCGCCCGAGTCGGTGCCGCGCAATCCGTCGAAGAGGTCGTTCGCGAAGTTGCTCGCGATCTGCAGCAGGATCGCGCCCACGAGCGCGGCCGCGACCGGAAGCCACGCGAACACGCCGTCATGCCACGCGAGCGCGGCGCCCATCAGAACGGGGCAGAACGATGCACCGAGCGTCTTCGGGCGAAGCGCGGCGATCCATGTCCGTGCCGCCGTCGCGCTCACGGCGCGAACTTCCGGAAGTCCGCCTTGCGCTTCTCGAGCTGCGCGTTCTTGCCTTCCTTCGCCTCGTCGGTCATGTAGTAGAGCATCGTGGCGATGCCGGCGAGCTCCTGGAGCCCCGCCTGGCCGTCGCAATCGGCGTTGAGCGCGGCCTTGAGCGCGCGGATCGCGGTCGGCGAGTTCGCGAGCATCTCGCGGCACCACTGCACGGTGACTTCCTCGAGCTCGGTCACGCTCACCACCGTGTTGACGAGGCCCATCTCCTTCGCTTCCTGCGCCGAATAGCTGCGGCAGAGGAACCACATCTCGCGCGCCTTCTTCTGGCCGACGATGCGCGCCATGTAGCTTGCGCCATAGCCGCCGTCGAAGCTGCCCATGCGCGGGCCGACCTGCCCGAAACGCGCGTTTTCCGCGGCGATCGTGAGGTCGCACATCATGTGCAGCACATGCCCGCCGCCGATCGACCAGCCCGCCACCATCGCGACGACGGGCTTTGGGCAGGTGCGGATCTCGCGCTGGAACTCGAGCACATTCAGCATCTCGCTGCCGGCCTCGGAGCGGTAGCCCGAGTGGCCGCGCACGCGCTGGTCGCCGCCCGCGCAGAACGCGCGCTCGCCCTCGCCGCAGAGGATGACCGCGCCGATCTCCTTGTCGAGCTTCGCGTCAAGCAGCGCCGCGCGCATCTCCTCGACCGTGCGCGGCGTGAACGAATTGCGCACCTCGGGGCGGTTGATCGTGATCTTCGCGATGCGCTCGGCCTTGTGGTACTTCACCTCGGCGAAGCCCTGCCCCGCCGGCGCGGGCTTCCAGTCGAGCGCAGGGCGGATCTTCTCGGTGGTCTCGGTCGTCGGCTTCGCGGTTGGGTAGGCGGTCGTCATGGTTGGGCGCTGGGTTGGGTCGCTGGATCGGTCGGGAGGGATTCTTCGATGACGCGCGCGCAGGCCTCGGGCGCCTCGAGCGGAAGCACATGGCCTGCGCCTGCGACGAGCTCCGTGCGGAGGAGAGGCGCGAGCGCCTTTGCGCGCGCGGCGTACGCAGCATATCGCTCGTCGAGCGCGCCCGCGACGAAGGTGGTGCGCGGCGCGAGCGCAGGAATCGCGCTCCAGCGCGGGGCTCCGCGGCCGGGCGAGCACGCCGCGACGCAGCGTGCCCAGAACGCGGCCTCGCCTTGCGCGCGGCGAAGGCGTGTTGCGGAGAACGACGCATGCCGCGCGAACGGCGCGAAGATCGGGAGCCGGTACCAGCGCTCGACGAACGCGTCGAGTCCGTCGCGCAGGATCTCCGCGGCGCGCGCGTCATCGTCCGCGGCGCGGCGCGCGCGTTCGGCCTCGTCGTCGAGCCCGGGGCTTGCACCAAGCAGCACGAGCCGCGGCGCAAGATCGGGCCGCGTGGCCGCAAGCTCGAGCGCGATCCGTCCGCCCATCGAGTAGCCGACGAGCAGATCGCACGGCGCGCCCTCGAGGCGCACGGCCAGCGCGCGCGCGGCGTCCGCGACCGACGCGCAGCCGAGTTCGACGAGCGGCACGCAGTCGCAAGCGATTCCAGGCGAAAGCCGCGCAAGGACATCGGCCCAATCGGCGGGCGAACCGAGGAAGCCGTGCACGAGCGCGACGCGCGTCATCAGCGGAATTCCCGCGCGAGCGCGTCGACCGCGGCCTTCGCGACGCGCGCGCGGCAGGCCTCGCTCGACTCACGCGCGCACGACACCTCGATCACCGTCGCGCCGCCGCGCTTGAGCGCCTTCGCGACCGACTTCTTCATCGCGGCGCGCGTCGTGGGCGATTCCGCGGCAAGCCCGAGCGCCTTCGCGACGGGCGCGAACGACAGTCCGTGCGGCGTCGTGAAGAGCGCCTCGAACACATCGGAGTGCTTCGCGATCGGCAGGTAGCGGAAGATGCCGCCCCCGTCGTTGTTGAGCACCACGATCACGAGCGGCGTCTCGACCATGGCGGCGAGCGACAGGCTGCTGAGGTCATGGAGCGCGCTCACATCGCCGACGAACGCCACGACGGGCTCGCCCGTTCCGATCGCGTGGCCTGCGGCGCTTGCGATCAGCCCGTCGATCCCGCTTGCGCCGCGGTTCGCGCCCGCGTGCCAGTCGCGCGGAGGATGGATCGCAAGGAAATCCGCGTCGCGGATCGGCATCGACGAACCGTAGAAGAGCGTGCCGTGCGTGCGCGCGTCGCCGCACGCGGCGGTCGCATCGGCGATCGCGGTCGGCTCGCACAGCGCGGTCTCGGCGACGAGCGCCTTCGCGGCCGCGCGCGTGGCGCACGCAAGCGCGCGCGTCCATCCCGCGTGAGGCTTCAGCCGCTTCGCGGCGGTGAACTCGACCGGGCCCGCGTACACCGCATCCGCGCGGTGCGCGGCGTCGACGCGCGGGTCGCCCGCACCGAACACCGTCACGCCCGAGGGCTGCGCGGCGATCCACGCGTTGAGGCGCTTCGACACGACCGCGTCGCCCACCACCGCGAGCGCCTTCGCGCGCAGCGCCTCGCGCAGCGCGGGGTTTCCGTCGCCTTCCGTCGCCGCGCGCAGCACGAGATCGGCGCCCGCCGTGCCCGCACCCGCGAGGTCGCTCGTCACATCGGCAAGCACCGTGCCGCGCCACGCCGCGAGCGACCGACGCGTGGCCGGCGCGGCACGGCCCGCGATCACGACCGCGCCGTCAATCTCGACCGGGCTCGCAAGCGGCGGCATCGCGAGACGCCACGGCGCATGGTCCTTCGTCCAGCGCGCGATTCCCCACAGCCAGCCGATGTCCCACGGCCGAGCCTCGGGCGCGAGCGGCTCGCGGAACTGCCAGTTGAGATGCACCGCGCCGCCCTGCGCGCCCGCGTGGCCGCACGCGCGCGCGAAGGCCTCGTCGACCGTCGACAGCACGAACTCGGCGGGAATCTCGGTGCTCGGGCACGGCATGTCGAACGACCAGCGCGCGGCACCCGCAAGCAGGTTCGCCTGCGGAATCGCCTGGTTCGCGCCGCAGTCGCGCAGCTCGGGCGGTCGGTCGGCGGCGAACACCAGGAGCGGCGTGCGCGTCATGCGCGCCTCGACCATCGCGGGCAGCGCGTTCGCGACCGCCGTGCCGCTCGTCATGACCGCGACCGCAGGCACGCCCGTCGACTTCGCGATGCCGAGCGCCATGAACGCGCCCCCCCGCTCGTCGTGCGCGACATGGACGCGGATCCCGGCGTGGCGGCCGAACGCGACGGCAAGCGGCGCGCTCCGCGAGCCGGGACTCACGACCGCATGGCGCACGCCGAGGCGAAAGCACTCCTCGGCCGCGAGCATCGTCCATGCGAGGTTGATGTTGGGCGCATCGCGCATGCGCGGAAGGTATCAGGTGGCGAGGCGCTCGAACGCGAGCAGCTTGTGGCCGGTTTCGCGCCATTCCTCGGCGGGATCCGAACCTTCCACGATGCCTGCGCCGGCGAAGGCGGTCAGCGTGTCGCCTTCGATGCGCGCGGAACGGATCGCGACCGCGATCTCCGCACCGTCGCGCGACGCAACGCCGATCGGGCCCGCATAGAGACCGCGGTCGAACGGCTCGAACTCGCGCAGCGCCACGATCGCGTCGGCGACCGGAGCGCCCGCGACCGCGGGCGTCGGATGAAGAAGCCGGACGAGATCTGCGTCGGTCGTGCCCGCCCGCAGGTCCGCGTGGACGCGCGTCGCGAGGTGCTGCACATACGCGAGGCGCAGGAGCCGCGGCTCGGGAGCAAGCCGCAGCGACGCGGCGCAGCTTGCGAGCGCCTCGCGCACGCGCTCGACCACGAACTCCTGCTCGCGCCGGTCCTTCGCGCTCGCAAGCAGCGATTCGCCGAGCAGCCGGTCGGCCACGCCGTCGACGCCGCGCGGCCGCGTGCCCGCCACCGCCTCGCTGCGCGCGATGCGGCCGCTGCGCGAGACAAGACGCTCGGGCGTCACGCCGAGGAACGCGCGGCCGGCGCCCGCCTCGAGCAGGAAGCGGAACCCGCGCGATTCGCGCGCAGAGAGCCGAGAAAGGACCGCGACCGGATCGAGCGCGCCGCTCGCGACATAGCGCCGCGTGCGCGCGAGCACGACCTTGCGCAGCGCGCCCGAGCGGATCTTCGCGAGACCGCTCTGCACCGCCTGCGTCCACTCCGCCTCGCCGCCGCCGTCGGAATCGCGCACGAGCGCCGGCTCGATCACGCACACATCGCGCGGCGACGCCAGCACCTCGAGGTCGGCGAGCACCTGCGCGCGGTCCGTGTCATGCGCGAGGTGCACCGCAAGCGTGGTCGTCTCCTGCTCGCGGCGGAGCTCGATCGCCGGAAGCGCGCAGCCGACTCCGCCGTACGGCTCCCACGCGGCGTCGCGCGCGCGCGCGGGATCGAACGGAAGCGCCACGAACCACGCGGCCGCGCGCGTATCGACGCCGCCGATCGCGACCTGCTCGAGCTCGGCGTGCGCGCCGAAGGCGGCCGTGGCCGCGACGCCCACCGAGGCGAACTCGAGCTTCGTGCTCCGGTCGCGGAAGTACCGCCGCGCGCCTGGAGGCGCGAGCCTGAGCCACGCGAAGAAGTCGGGCGCCTCTCCCACCGCACCGGCCGCCGTCTCAAGCCGAACGAAGGTGCCGGGCCTGACCTCGCCCACCATGCGCACCCGCTGCGCGAGTTCGCGCGCGTGACGCGCGAGCGAGCCGGGTGCACCGTCGTGCGGTGCGAGGCGTGAGGTCGAGCCCGTTGACATCGAACGAACAGCGTAGGGCAGCATGGCGCTTCTGTCTGCGCTGTTTTTGCGGACGAAGCAGCGAGATGCCGCTTACAGGCCGTTCTGCGCGCTCGATGCGGCCTGCGCGGGCGACGCCTTCGGCAGTTCGACGGTCAGATCCCGTTCGACGGACAGATCCTCGAGCAATTCGTGGATCGCCATCCCGACCGCGGCCGAAAGCGCCTCCGCCACCTTCCCGGGCTCGGCGGCAGCGATCGGTGCGGTGCCCGAACCGACCATCTGGTCGACGAGCTTCGGTGCGCCCGCCCGACGGTCGAGGAGGTAGGCGCGCACGCGAACCACGGCCTTCGGCGCGTCCGGCTCGGAGAAGTCCGCGTAGAACGCCTCGATCACGCCTTCGATCGAGAAGTCGAAGCGCATCGCGACGCCTTCGACGCCGACCATCTCGCACCGCCCGGACTGCTCGAGCGCGCGCGCGAGCGCATCGGACATCATGTCGGAGGGATTCGCGATGAACCCTGCGTACGGATCCTGCCGCCAGGTGCCGTCGGTGTTGCGGTAGAGGAACGACTTGCCGTCGTACGGCGGAATCGCGCCGAAGCGCGTCACCATAAGCGAGCCGAGCTTCTCGCCCGCAAGCGGCACCTGCGGCGGAGGCGCGATCAGGTAGCTCGCGCTCGGCTGGAATCCACGGTCGAAGAGCGAGCAGCCCGAGAGGCCAAGCGCGCAGACGAGCGCGAGCGCGCGGACAGGTGACGGCGATCGTTCGGCATGACGCGGCATGGATGGCTCCGGCGCGGATGCGTGCGGGCGGTGCGGGACGAGGTTCATCGCTTGCCTCCGGGATTCGGCTGGCCCGGCGCGAGACGCGGCGGCGCATCGCCGAAGATCGTCTGTCCGAGGTCGTTCTTGGCGCTCGAGCTGAGTTCCTCGAGATTCTCCGCAGTCTGCCGCAGCGCCTCGATCAGCTGTCGCAGTTCGTAGCTCTCGCTCGCGAGGAACTCCTGCATCTGGCGCCCGATCGCGCGGTACTCGGCCACGGTGGCGGGCAGTTCGCCCGAGGTCTTCTCGAGACCGTCGAGGATTCCCGCGAGTTTCGGCGAGGCGAGGATCCCGTCGAGGCGCTCGGCCGCCTCGCGCGCGGCCTTCATCAGCTTCGGAACCTCTGCGATGCTCGCGCGCAGGTCGCCCGAGCCGTCGCCGATGAGTCCGCGCACATCGGCGGTGATCGCGGAGATGTCCGCGATGGTCTTCTCGATCGCGGGGTCCGCGAGCATCTTCTGCACGCGCTCGTTCGAGGTGCGCAGCTCGCCGATGAACGCCCTCGCGTCGGCAAGCATCGGATCGACGCGGCGGTTCACGACGCCGTCGATGTCTTCGATGGTGCGCTGCAGCGACGAGCCGATCGAGGCGAAGTCGACCTGCGAGAGGTTCGTCGCGATGACGCCGATCCGGTCGATGAGCTGGTCGAGGTTGCTCGGCGCGCTCGGCACATACGGATACGCCGGCGTGTAGCGCGGCTTGACGGCCACGAACTGCGTCGGATCGTTGAGATCGAGGTCGACGAAGAGGCCGCCCGTGAGGCCCGCCGAGGTCAGGCGCGCGCGCAGGCCGCGCGCGACGCCGTTCTCGAGGTCGTCGGTGAAGAGCTCGGTCTGCTCCGGGCCGAACACATCGAGCCTGACCTTCATGCGGATCACGACCGGACTCGCGAAGTCGAAGCTCGCGTCGTCGGTTCCTTCCTCGTTGTAGTAGCGGTCGGCGAACGCGATCGCGGTCACCTCGCCGATCGGCACGCCGCGGTACTTCACGGGGCTGCCGAGCTGCAGCCCGTTCACCGAATCGGTCGTCGAGGTCTCGATCGTGGCGGTCTCCTTGAACATCGAGCCCGACCCGAGCGCGATGACGCTGCCGAGGCCGAGCGCGACCGACACGAGCACGAAGACGCCGACCTTGAACTCCTTCGAGGCGCTCATCGAGGGGCTCCTGCGCGGCGCGGGCCGCGCGACGGGCGTGGGATGCGGATCATGGCGGAAGTCTGCTGCATGGTCATGATTCCTGGGTTGGAACGCGGTTGAGGAAGCGGCGCACCCACTCGTCGTCGGAGTGGTCGCGCAGTTCGGCCGGCGCGCCGAGCGCGACCAGCCTCTTGCGCGCGCCGTCGAGCATCGCGAAGCGCTGGCCGATCGCGAAGATGCTCGCAAGTTCGTGCGAGATGATGACGAAGGTCGTGCCGAGCATGCGGTTGAGCGCCTCGATCATCGCGTCGAGGTCCGCGCTCGTCACGGGGTCGAGGCCCGCGCTCGGCTCGTCGAGGAAGATGATCGGCGGGTCGAGGGCGAGCGCGCGCGCGATCGCGGCGCGCTTCTGCATGCCGCCCGAGATCTCCGCGGGCTGCTTGTGCGCGTGGGCGCCGAGACCGACGAGGCCGAGCTTCGCGCGGGCGATGTCGTCCATCACATCGCCGGGAAGTTCGGTGAATTCCTCGAGCGGGAGCCGCACATTCTCGAGGAGCGTCTTTCCGCCGAAGAGCGCGCCGAGCTGGTACATCACGCCGAAGCGGCGACGCACGCCGCGGATCGCGTCGTCGTCGGCCGTGACGATGTCGACGCCGTCGATCGTGATCGAGCCCGCGAGCGGCTTCCGCAGCGTCGTCAGGCACGAAAGCAGCGTGGTCTTGCCGCAGCCCGAACCGCCGCCGATGAAGAGGATCTCGCCCTTCAGGATGTCGAGGTCGATTCCCTCGATGATCGGCCGGTCGTAGCCGATCGACACCCCGCGCAGCGCGATCGCGGTCTCGCGCGCGGTCGGTGTCGATGTGTGTGCGGCCGAAGCGGTCATGTGCGGGCGCTAGATCCCAAGGGTGTAGAAGAACGAGCCGAGGATGCTGTCGGCGATGATGATGGCGACGATGCCCGCGACGACGGCGCGCGTGGTGCTGAGGCCGACGGCCCCGGGCCCCTGCCCCGTGCGCAGGCCCGACAGGCAGCCGATCGTGGCGACGAGGATCGCGAACACGGCGGCCTTGACGAGTCCCTGCAGGAAGCCGCCGACGGTGAGCGCCTGGCGCACCTCGTCGGTGTACTGCGTGAGCGTGAAGCCCTCGGGCGCGAGGATCATGTAGCCGCCCGCGACGCCGAGGATCGACGCCCAGATCGAGAGGAGCGGCGTGACGAGCGTGGTCGCGATCAGCCGGGGGATGACGAGGAACCGCACGGGATCGATGCCGAAGGTCCGCATGGCGTCGAGTTCCTGCGTCACCTTCATGGTGCCGATCTCCGCCGCGAACGCGCTGCCCGAGCGGCCGGCGAGGATGATCGCGGTGATGACCGGCCCGAGCTCGCGCACGACCGACACCGCCACGACATCGGCGACCTGCAGCTTCGCGCCGTACTTCGCCATCGGGTCGAAGGTCTGGAACGCGATGATCGCGCCGATGAGGAAGCCGAGCAGGCCGACCACCGCGATCGCGTCGGTGCCGTGGCGCGCCATCGCGGCGATGGTGTCGCCGACGCGCAGGTGCCGCGGATGGCGCACGAGATGCGCGCCCACGAGCGTGATCTCGCCGACGAACCGCACGAGGTCGAGCACGCTGTTGCGCACGGCGAGCGACGCGGCGCCCACCTCGCGCACGACGCCGGGCGCCTTCGCAGGCTCCTGCGGTTCCTGTCCACGCAGCGCGAGGTCGAGAAGCAGCCGACGGTCCTTGTCGGCGCCCGTGACCTCGAAGCCGACGCCCGCGCCCTTCGCGAGCCGGAAGAGGAACACCGCCAGCGACACGCCCGACGCGTCGAGATGCGTCACCTTCGAAAGATCGAGCGCGATCGCGCCGCCGACACGCGCGGGAAGGCGGCGCGCGAGCGTCTCGCGCACGCGGCCGATGGATTCACCGTCGAGCGCGCCCTCGGGCGCGACGACCACGCGACCGGCCTCTTCCGAGACGGTCAGCGGCGCATCCGTGCCCGCGCTTCGTCGCGCCATTCAGCGTCCCGCCTGCTTCGCCGCCTCGTAGACCGCCATGGCGCGCGGCATGAGCGCGTTGAGCCGCGCGGCGCGCTTCTCGTCGCTCGGGTGCGTCGAGAGGAACTCGACCGGCTTCTCGCCGCCGAGCGCGGACATCTTGTTCCAGAAGGTGACGGCCGCGCGCGGGTCGTACCCCGCGTCCGCCGCGATCATGATGCCGATCTGGTCCGCCTCGGCCTCTTCGTTGCGGCTGAACGCGGTCTCGCCGAGCGCGCCGTAGCCGGCCAGCACGCCGTCGACGAGCTCGGGGTTCACCTGTCCGGTCTCGTTGAGGATGCCCGCCGCGATCTCGACCGCCATGGCGCGCGACACGCGCTCGCCGCCGTGCCGGGCGATCGCGTGCGCGGCCTCGTGGCCCATCACGATCGCGAGTTCGTCGTCGCTGGTCGCCACCTTGAGAAGGCCCATGTTCACGCCGCTCTTGCCGCCGGGCAGCATCCAGGCGTTGACCTCGGGCGTGTCGATCAGCGCGAACTGCCACTGGAAGCCCTCGACCGCCTGCGGGTAGCGGCGGGTCGAGGCTTCGGCCACACGCTGCCCGACGCGCTGGACGCGCGCGAAGTCGGGCCCGGAGGCGATCGTCTTGGCGCCGGCCAGCATCTCCGCGAACGCGGATTCGCCCAGCTGGTTCTCTTCCGACGGCGACAGGAGCAGCATCTGGCTGCGGCCCGTCTCGGGCGCGGTCTGGCAGCCGCCGAGCGCCCCCGGGAGCAACGCGGCCACGGCCAGCGCGATCGGCGCGAAGGTGCGTCCCCGAGCCACTCTTCCATGCAGGCAGCAGTTTGTGAACATTTCGGCACCTCCAAGGGCTCGATTTGCCCGTGCGGCGGCAGTCTACCGACGAAGGCGGCGCATCGCGGCGCGCGGACGACCGGCCCGTTCGGAGAATTCTCCGTGCCAAGCAAGCCTCCCCGCTTCGGCACGCGCACGCTACGCTTCCCGCCATGCAACCCCGCTCCATCGCCCGCCGCGGCAACTGCCTCGTCACCGGACTCATCGGCATCGGTGTCCTCGGACTCCTCTTCCTCATCGGAGGCGTGATCCTGATCGCGATCCAGGGACCGAAGGCTTCCGCAGGCTTCAAGCCGCTGAGCGACTTCAGTTCGAAGGGCGAGTTCCTCGAGGCCCCGGGAACCGTCGAGACCACGCTGGCCGCAGGCAACCTGGTCGTGGTGCTGTCCTCGGGCAACCCGGCGGTGTTCCCTCCCGAGAAGACCCCCAAGACGCCGATCCCGGCTCCGCCGCTCGGCGTGACCTACACGGTCACGGTCACCGGTTCCGATGGCAAGGCGATCGAGTTCAAGTCCAACAACGAGACGCGCGACCTGGCTGATCCGTTCTACCTCCTGGGAACGGCAGAGATCCCCGCAGACGGAAGCTACAAGATCGAGGTCAAGGCATCCGACGACAAGACGCCCGCGGGGATCGTCATCGCCTCGATGGCGTCGGCAGACTTCGACACGATGAAGTCGGCGGTCTTCCCGCTCTTCTGGAGCTTCATCGGCTGCGGCGGCGCCTGCTGCGGCGGCCTGATCGGCCTCCTCGGACTCATTGGCGCGATGATCGCCAAGAAGGTCTCGGCTCCGCCGGCCGATCCGCTCGCGCTCTGACGCGGCGCAGCACCGGGCATCAGTACGACGGGTCGTACACCTTGCCGCGCAGCCACGCGTCGATGTCGCGCGGGCGCTCGACGCGCGCGAAGCCGCGCTCGAAGATCAGTTCCGCAACCTCGACCGCAACCTCGACCGCAGACTGGTGGATGCGCTCGAGCGGCGGGTAGATGAGGCCCACCGAGAGCTCCGCCTCGGTCGTGCGCGCGGAGAGCGACTCCGCGGCCTTGAGGAACATCTCGTCGGTCACGCGGCGCGCCTCGGTGGCGTACACCGCCATGCCGACCGCGGGATAGATGTAGACATTGTTGCCCTGCCCCGGCACGAGGATGCGGCCGTTCAGTTCGACCGGCTGGAACGGCGAACCCGACGCGAAGATCGCGCCGCCGTCGGTCCAGATCCACGCTTGCTCCGCCGTGCACTCCGACTTCGAGGTCGGGTTCGAGTACGGGAAGATCACGGGCCGCTCGCAGTAGGCGCGCATCGCCTCGACGACCTCCTGCGTGAAGCTCTGCGGCTGCGTGCTGGTGCCGATGAGGACGGTCGGCTTCAGCGCGCGCACGGCCTCGGGCAGCGTCTTGTGCAGTTCGCCGTCGCGCACGAAGGCAACCTGGTGCGGCTGGATGCCCGGGTTGTCCTTCACGACGACACCCTTCGAGTTCATCAGCCAGATGCGCGCGCGTGCATCCTGCTCGGACACGCCGCGCTGCATCATGGCTTGGACGACGAGGTCGGCGATCCCCGTCGCGGCGCTGCCGGCGCCGAAGAAGAGGTAGCGGTGGTCGACGAGCGTGTTGCCGAGCGCGCGGCACGCGGCGAAGAGCCCCGCCACCGCGATCGACGCCGTGCCCTGGATGTCGTCGTTGAAGCACGACACGCGGTCGCGGTAGCGCGCAAGCAGCGGGATCGCCGTCGTGTTGTGGAAATCCTCGAACTGGATGCACGAGCGCGGATACACCTCCTGCACCGCCATCACGAACTCCTCGACGAAGGAGTCGTACTCCGCGCCGCGCAGGCGCTGCTGCCGCAGGCCCGGGTAGAGCTCGTCGTTCAGGAAGCTCTCGTTGTTCGTGCCGACATCGAGCACGACGGGCATGCAGCGCGCGGGCGGCACGCCGCCGATCGCGGTGTAGAGCGCAAGCTTTCCGACCGGAATGCCCATGCCGCAGACGCCGAGGTCGCCGAGGCCGAGGATGCGCTCGCCGTCGGTCACGCAGATGATGCGCACATCGGTCTCGGGCCAGTTGCGCAGGATTTCCGCGATGCGCCCGCGGTGCTTGAGCGACACATACAGGCCCTTCGGGCGCCGCATGATGTGGCCGAACTTCTGGCACGCCTCGCCGACGGTCGGCGTGTAGACGATCGGCATGTGCTTCGGCGCGTCGGCGCGGAGCAGCTGGTAGAAGAGGCGCTCGTTGCGGTCCTGCAGTTCCGAGAGATAGATGTAGCGCTCGAGGTCGTTGGCGCGGCGCTCGAGCTGCGCGAGCGCGCGCTTCTGCTGCGTGGCGCTGTCGTCGACCGCGTCCGGGTAGAGACCCGTGAGGCCAAGCAGCTCGCGCTCGGCCTCGCTGAAGGCGGTGCCCTTGTTCAGTCGCGGGTTGTAGAGGATCTCGTGGGCGTCCTTACGCATCAAGTGTCTCGCGCATCGCCGTTCGTCACCGCATCTCGCGCCAGCCACCCATCCGCGATGGATCGGCCGCATCGAACACGAGCGAACCTTCCGCGACGATGAACGCCCGGCCTGCGATGCGCGGCCGGACGCCTCCGTCGGAGAGTGCAGCGTACCGCGCCTCGAACACGCTGCCGATGGCCGATTCCTGCACCCACGGAACGCCTGCGGCCAGTTCGCCGCGCGCCGCGAGCGTTGCGAGAAGCGCGCTCGTGCCCGTGCCGCAGGGCGACCGGTCGAAGGTGCCGTTCGGGCAGAGGACGAAGTTCGCGGCCCGCGCCCCTGCGCGCGAGGGCAGGAACGACAGCAGCACATGGTCGATCAGCCCGCCGTTCTCGGCGCCGCCCCGCAGGCCGGCGCGGCGGATTCCCTCGAGGATCGCCCCTGCGTACGACAGTTCCTCGGCATGCGTGCGCATCGCGCGGCCGGCCTTCGCGCCGGGCGAAAGCCCGTCGTGGCGCACGATGAAGAACCAGTTGCCGCCCCACGCGATGTCGCCGCGCACGAGGCCGCCCTGCGCGAGCACGGTCTCGACCTCGCGCGCGTGCATGCGCGACGGCACATTGTCGAACGCGAAGCGCCCGTCGTCGAGCGACAAGACGACGACATCGCCCACGCGCGTCTCGATCGTCGCGCTCGCGGGCAGGTCGAACCCGATGTGCCGCAGCGTGCGCGCGAGGCCGATCGTGGCGTGACCGCACATGCCGAGCGGCGCGCTTGCGTTCCAGAAGAGGACCCCGCACGAGGCGCCCGGCTTCGACGGGCGGCAGACGAGCGCGCACACCGTCGCGTCGGCCGCGCGCGGATTCGCGGCGAGCGCGAGGCACTCGGGCGGGATCGCGAGGCGTCCGTCCACCGACCAGTGCGCGAGAAGCTCGGGAAGCGTGAGGTGGAAGAGCCCGCCGTCGGGTGCCAGCAGCACGCGGGTCGGCTCGCCTTCGGTGTGG
The DNA here is from genome assembly GCA_046337925.1 of bacterium. Taxonomy (GTDB): domain Bacteria; phylum Planctomycetota; class Phycisphaerae; order Phycisphaerales; family SM1A02; genus QWPT01. The sequence continues at coordinate 28,463 of JBKCZS010000101.1, forward strand.
CTGTCGACGAATCGCTCGATCTTCACGCCCGCAGGATACTGCGCCCATGCATCGAACGCCGCGCTACGCTGCGCGGATGCAATCATCGAACGATGTCGGCTCGCCGTTCCGCGGCGTCATCCCCGCGGTTGTTTCCCCGTTCCGCGACGATGGTTCGCTGTGGGCCACGCGCCTCGGCGACCTCGCGCGGCGCATGCTCGCGGCGGGCTGCACGGGCACGGTGTGGCCGGGGTCGCTCGGCGAGGGGCAGGCGCTTTCGTTCGACGAGCGCGTCGATGGATGGAAGGCGATCGCCGCCGCGAGCGAAGGCCGCGGCAACGCGTTCGCGACGATCTCCGCCGCGTCGACGCGCGAAGCCGTGCGCCAGGTCGAGACGGCCGCCGAGATCGGCATGCGCGGCTGCATGATTTTGCCGCCGTATGTCCACAAGGGCCCGTGGCACGAGTACCGCGCGCACTTCGAGGCGATGCTCAAGGCCGCTCCCCTGCCGATGATGCTCTACAACAATCCGCCCGCGTACATCGTCGATGTGAGCGCGGAGCAGGTGTTCGATCTTGCCGAGAAGCACGCGAACCTCGTCGCGGTGAAGGACTCGACCGGCGACGCGCGCAAGCTGACCGCGCTCGTCGCGGGCAGCCGCGGCCGCACGCGCAAGGTCGGCGCCCTCGTCGGGCTCGACGACTGCGCTGTCGAGGGCGCGCGCATGGGCTGCTGCGGCTGGATCGCCGGCCTTGCGAACGCGCTTCCCGAGGAAAGCGTGCGGCTCTTCACGCTCGCGCAGTCGACGCGCGCCGAGGACATCGAGGCGTGCGACGCGCTGTACGCGTGGTTCCTGCCGCTTCTCAGGCTCGACACCGTGCCCGACTTCGTGCAGTTGATCAAGCTCGTGATGGCCGAGACCGGCACGGGCGACGAGCGCGTGCGCGCACCGCGGCAGCCGGTTGAGGGCGAGGCACGCGCACGGGCTCTGGCGGTGATCCGCGCGGCGCTCGCGAAGCGGGTGTGACGGTCGTTGAAGAGGGCGAAGCCCGAGCGTTGACCGTCATGGTCGACAGCCAAAATGGGTGCCACTGCTTCTAGCAGTGCGGAGTCGGACACCCCGATTTCAAGCCTTACGCCGGCATGGGCACGAAACCACTACTGGACGTAGTGCCACCCAGTTTGGCTGTCGACTCGCGCGGTTGTTGGCTCGGGCTTCGCCCTCGAAGCCACTCACCCCTGCACGCACAGCGCCTTCGAGAACCGCTTCGCCGCCGCGGGCAACCCGACCGCGGTGAACCGCGCGTCGCCCGTCGCGGGGAACGGCCCGCCGTGGACCATCGCGGGGCTGACCGCGACGCCCGTCGGCATGGTTTCCGTCAGCAGTCGACCGACCTTGAACCGCAGCACGCCGAACAGCGTCGCGCGCACCGCTTCGTCGGCCGCGTCGGCGACGACGGTCGAGGCCAATTGGCCATCGAGCATCCGCGCGAAGTCCACGAGCTGCGCATCGCCTTCGACCGCGACCACCGTGCCGAGCGGACCGAACGCCTCCTGCATGAACGCGCCGCGCGTGCGCCGTACGAGCGCCGCATCGGCGACCGCGAGCGTGGGCTCGAAGCGGAATCCAGGCGTCTGCGCGCGGCCGCCGCACGCGATCCGCGCGCCCGCGGCGCGCAGCGCGTCGACCGACTGCGCAAGATGCACGCGGATCGATTCGGTCAAGAGCACCGCGGGCGCAGCCTTGCCGAGCACATCGGTCGCGCGCGCGGCCACGCGCGCGGCTGCCGCTTCGCCCGCCACGAAGATCACGCCCGGCTTCGTGCAGAACTGCCCGCCGCCGAGCAGCACCGAGGCCGTCCACGCATCGGCGATCGCCTCGGCGCGCGCGGCCGCGGCGTGCGACGCGACGAACACGGGATTCACGCCCGCCATCTCGCAGCTCGCGGGCTTCCCGAGCCGGTCGCACGCGGCCTTCAGCCGAAGCCCCGCCGCCCGCGATCCCGTGAAGCCGAGCGCAGCGACGCCCGCATGCGCCAGCATCGCCTCGCCATCATCGGGGGAACAGTCGAAGAAGAGCTGCACCGCCGACGAGGGCAGCTTCGCCGCGTCGCGCGCCGCGCAGCAGTGCGCGAACAGCCGCGCCGTCGTGTTCGGGTGCCCCGGATGCGCCTTCGCGATCACGGGGTTGCGCGCCGCGATCGCCGCGGCGAAGTCGCCGCCCGAGACGCCATTGAACGCAAGCGGGAAGTTCGACGGCCCGATGCACACGACCGCGCCGCCGGGCGGGACGAGCGTCGAGCGCAGCTTGTGCTTCTCGTCGACCGCGACGGTGCGCCACGATTCGTCGCGCAGACAGCCCGCCGCCTCGCGCAGCTGGAAGGTCATGCGGTTGAACTCGACCTCCGACAGCCGCGGCGCGAGCGGCAGCGCCGTCTCCTCGTGCGCGAGCTGCGCGATGCCCGCGCGGTCGTTCTCGAGCCGCGTGGCGTAGTCCTCGAGGAAGTCCGCCAGCACGGTGCCGGGCGCGTCGGCGAGCGCATCGACCGCGTCGAATGCCGTATCGGCGATCGCCTCGAGATCGGCGCGCGAACTCCGCCCGAAGTCCGCGCCGAATGCCTCGCCCGTCGCGGGATTCACCGCGCGCATGTCAGGCGCCCCGCTCACCGGCGAGCGTCGGGCGACCGTCCTTCCAGACGATCTTCACATCGGACTCGCCGCGCAGGAAGCTCTCGAGCCAGTTGCCGATCGCCTCGATGCGCCAGTCGCCTTGCTCGAAGAGCGGCTGCGGCTCGGGCGTCATCCGCGACATCCACCAGCGCGAGATGTCGCCGCGCGTCGCGACCATGGTGGGCGCGAGGCCCATCGCGATGCAGCGCGCGCCGAGGATCGCCACGATCGCGTCGATCGCGGCGCGGTCTTCGCCGGTCTCCTCGGTGATCTTGCCGTGCGCAAGCTTCTCGGGCGGCATCTTTCCGCCTTCGTCGACCGCCTGTGCGATCCGGTCGCCGTACTTCTGCACGAAGCGCTTGGGCAGGCCGCGGACCGACGACAGCTGCTGCACGCTCACGGGCCGCTGGCGCACGATCTCGGCGAGCGTCTCGTCGGGCATCACGACGCGGTGCGGCAGGTCTTCCTTGCGCGCGATCTCGTCGCGGAGGCGCGTCATGAGCCGCAGGGTCGGGATCTGCGCGGGCTTCATCGGCCAGCTCTTGAGCGTGCGGCGGACCTGCGATTCCTCGTCGAAGCGCGCGGGGATCTTTCCGCTCAGCTCGCACTCGCGCATCGCCCACGCAAGCGAGCCGCGGCGCTCGAGGTCGGTGCGCAGCCGCTCCCACACGAGCGGCAGGTACCGCACATCGTCGGCCGCATAGCGGAGCTGCGACGCAGACAGCGGGCGCGCGTCCCAGTTCGTGAAGGTGTGCCCCTTCGAGAGCTTGTGGCCCGCGAAGCGCTCGACGAGCTTCTCGAGGCCGGCGGGCCACGGCATCTCGGCGAACGCGGCCGCGACCTGCACATCGAGGGTGTTCGCGGGCTCCTTGCCGAGCAGCCGGCGCACCGGCTCGAGATCCTGCGTTCCCGCGTGGACGATCGTCAGCAGCGACGGATCCGCGACAAGCTCGAAGATCGGCTTGAGGTCGGGTAGCGCCACGGAGTCGACAAGCACCACACGCTCGGTGGTCGCAAGCTGCACGAGGCATATCTTCGGCCAGTAGCTCTCCTCGCCGATGAACTCGGTGTCGTAGGCGAAGACGCCCTTCTCGCGCACATGCGCGAGCTCGGCCGCGAGCTCCTCGGCGCTCGTCACGAGGCGCGCGTCGCCGCGCGGCACGAGCGAATGCTCGAGATGCGGCGTATTCGCCGAATCATCGTCCTGCGACGCGGCATGGTGCCGTTCGCGCTTCTTGCGTCGGTAGTTGAGGTTCATCGCGCCGCCGCCGCCTGTCCGGAAGTGCGGGCGCGCACGCTCTCGATCACCGAACGCGCGACATGGTCGAGCTGCTCCTGGGTGAGGTCGGGGTAGATCGGAAGCGCGATCGTCTCGCGGGCCGCTGCCTCCGCGTGCGGGAAGATGCCCTTCGTGTAGTGCAGGTACTTGAAGCACTCCTGCAGGTGAAGGGGCACCGGGTAGTAGATCTCGGTGCCGATCTTGCGGTCGGCGAGGTCCTGGCGCACGGCGTCGCGGATCTCGGCGGGCACGCGGATCGTGTACTGGTTGTAGATGTGGCGCGCGCCCTGCGGCGCCGCCTTCGGATAGCGCAGCGCGAGCCCGCCCGACGACAGCGGCGAGCCGGAGTCCTTCGCCCCCGCTGCCGCGAACGACCCGTCGTAGAACGCGGCGTTCTTCTGACGGCCCGCGCTCCACGCGTCGAGGTGGCGCATCTTCACGAGGAGCACCGCGGCCTGCAGCGCGTCGAGGCGCGAGTTCATGCCGACCTCGGCGTGGTAGTACTTCGGCTCCATGCCGTGATTGCGGAGACGCATCATGCGCTGGGCGAGCGCCTCGTCGTTCGTGGTGATGATGCCGCCGTCGCCGAAGCCGCCGAGGTTCTTCGACGGGAAGTAGCTGAAGGTGCCGATCGCGCCGCGCGAACCGACGCGCTTGCCGTGGATGTCCTCGGTGCCGATCGCCTGCGCGGCGTCCTCGACCACGGGCACGCCGTGCTCCTTGCCGATCTCGAGCATCGCGTCGAGGTCGCACGCCTGTCCGAAGAGGTGGACGGGCACGATCGCCTTGATGTTCTTGTGGCAGCGGAACGCCATCCGAGTCGACTCGGGGCAGATGTTGTAGGTCGCCGGGTCGCAGTCGACGAAGACGGGCTGGGCGCCGAGGCGATGCACGCTGCCGGCGGTCGCGAAGAATGTGTAGGTCGGACAGAGGACGGCGTCGCCGGCCTTGATGCCGAGCGCCTGGAGCGCGAGCAGGATGGCGTCGGAGCCGTTCGCGCAGCCGATCGCGTACTTCGCCTGGCAGTAGCCGGCGGTCATGCACTCGAGCTCGCCGATCTTCGGCCCGCCGATGAAGTACTGGCTCTCGATCACTTCCTTGACGACAGGCTCGATCTCCGAGCGGATGGTCGCGTACTGCGCCTTGAGGTCGAGAAGCGGGACAGTCACGGCGGCAGCGGTCGCGGTCGTCAAGATGGACTCCTGTTCCTCCGGGATACCGGAGACCCGCCATTGTGCAGGAATCCCGCGAGGCGCGAAAGGCACTTGGCGCCTTATCGCGGGTCAGCGACCCGCAACGGACCGTGCCCCGTGCCGGTCGAGCCAAATCCACCCGATCCACGAGCGGTGTCCGTAAGTGCTTCTACTTCCTTGACTTGCGCGTGTTCGACCCGCGCGATCACCATCTGGGCGATGCGGGTGCCAGGCTCGACCACGAAGGGCGTCTTCCCGAGGTTGATGAGCGGCACCTTGACCTCGCCGCGGTAGTCGGCGTCGATCGTCCCGGGTGCGTTCGGCATCGAGATCCCGTGCTTGGTCGCGAGCCCCGAGCGCGGCCGCACCTGCGCCTCGAAGCCGGGCGTCAGCGCCATGGCGAAACCGCACGGGATCAGCGCGATGGCGCCGGGCTCGATGGTGACCGGCGCGTCGAGATCGGCAGCGAGGTCGAGACCTGCAGCGAGCTCGGTCTGATACGCAGGCAGCACGGCGCTCGGCCGAAGGCGCTTGATCTCGAGGGCGATGCCGATGGGAGTGGCGGTCATGGGTGGAAAGGTAGCGCCTGCTGACACGCGCCACACGCGAAAAAGCCCGCAGGGCGCCGGTGTTGGCCGACGCCCCGCGGTTTCCCCAGTGGTCTGTGCGAGCCGAGGTACCGGCTCAGGCACGCCGTCGGCGCGAACCGACGACACCTGCCAGACCAAGCAGCGCGAACGCGCCGGGAGCGGGAATCTGGCTGAACTCCTGGCGGATGAACGACGCGGATGCGAAGTGGTTCTCCTCCGCCGCGAAGAACTTGAAGTCCTTGTTCACCTCGAGCGCGCGGAATCCATCGGGATTCTGCTCGCAGAAGTCGCGGTAGTCGACGCGCTGCGTGTCGCGCGGCGGACCGTAGAAGTCGTAGATCGACAGCTGACCGAGGTAGCTGTTGGTGTCGAGGTCGAGGACGGTCTCGTCGACGCGGGCGTACGAACCGGTGCCCGAGGTGTCGCCGTTGAAGGTCGCCCTCATGTCGCAGATCCGCAGGCCCCACTCGTAGGCATCCGGGTTGACCTCGACCGTGTACTGGAGGTTCGCCTCGGAGATGCTGTCATCGCCGGGGCTGGTATCGCCCCAGCCACCCGCGAGGTCGAAGCCGACATTGCGGAAGCCGTGGCCGTTCCCGTTGAGCGACATGAAGCCGATCAGCGTGATGTCCTCCAGTGCAAAGTGCGCCGAGCTGAACGACTCGAACACGAACTTCTTGTCGTCGATGTAGACGGTGCGGTCGCTGCCTGCCGCGAACAGTTCGGTGAACGAGAGGGTGTCGCCGTTCCCGAGCGTCCAGCTCGCCTGCGCGGCCTGCGCTGCGAGGATGGTGGCGCCCGCGGTCATGAGGAACGCCGACTGCTTGGTAAATCGCATCGTTTCTTCTCCTTCGTCTTTCTTCGAATCGCCGCGCGTGGTGCGATGACTTCGCAACGAGCGAAGCCGGGCACCGACGGCACGGCGTCGAGCGGAGGAGATAGAAGCGATGACGGCCACGCCTATCAAGCGCGGTGGCCGTGAATCAAGGTCGAACGCGGACACTTCCCCGCTGCGGCGACAGCGTGGTCCACGAGGAAAGTTCCCGTGTCGAGATCAGCCGAGCTTGGCGACCGCCGCGAGCACCTCGGCGGCATGGCCTTCGACCTTCACTCGGTCGAAGCGCGCGGCGACGGTGCCGTCCTTGGCGACGACATATGTCGTGCGGACGATGCCCATGTACTTCTTGCCGTACATGTTCTTCTCCTGCCACACGCCGAAGGCCGCGGCGACCGGAGGCACGCCGTCCTTGCCGGGAACATCGGCGAGCAGCGTGAGGCCGAGCTTGTACTTCGCGTCGAAGGCCTTGTGGCTGTCGACCGAGTCGGGGCTCACGCCGAGGATCTCGCAACCGACCTTCGCGAACTTCGGACGGTTGTCGCGGAACGCGCATGCCTCGACGGTGCAGCCCGGGGTGTCGTCGGCCGGGTAGAAGTAGAGGACGAAGGGCTTGCCCTTGAGGCTCGCGAGGGTGACGGTCTTGCCTGCGGCGTTGACCGCGCTGAACGCGGGCGCGGACGAGCCGACTTCGATGAGGCCGGTGGCCTTGGCGGCCGCCTTCGGCGCGGGCTTCTTCGCGGGCTTCTTCGCGACGGGCTTGGCCGCGAGCGTGATCGCCTTCTTGGCAGGCTTGGCGGGCTTCTTGGTGGCGGCCTTCGTCGTGGCGGCCTTCGTCACGGCCGTCTTCACGGCCTTCTTCGTCGACTTCTTCGTCGACTTCTTCGTCGTCTTCTTGGTCGACTGCTTCTTGGTGGTGGTTGGCATGGTGCGCGGGGTTCGCGCGCAAGGCGCGGTGGATTCAGCCTGCGGTGCGGCGCGTGCGAAAGGCCACTTCAGTTTTTCTCACGGAGGCACGGAGGCACAGAGAAGAAAAGAAAAGAGAAGCGAAGAGAAGAGAAGAGAAGAGAAGAACCGGCGAGCAAGAGACTTTGCCTGCGGGCGACACGACAGAATTGGAGGGCCAGCCCTCCGTGCCTTTGTGCCTCTGTGAGAAAATCCCTCGCCGACCGAGCGCCACCGCGCGGCCAGCCGAAGACGCGTCACGCATCTTCACGCCGATAGTCGAGATCCGGCCTAGGGCTCGGGTGCGACTCGACCCACGGCGTGTTGAAGCAGCCGACCCAGCGCGTCGGCGCGACCTGGACGAGCGCGTACTCGTCGCGATCGGGCGCGAGCGTGGGCACGACGCCCTTCGGCGGATCGGGCCACCACGGCACGAGGTCGCCGGCAAAGCCAGGCAACTTGAACTGCGCCGGGTCGCGCACCACTTCCTCGACCGTCGTCAGGCGATGCTTGCGCGTCGTCAAGAGCGGAATCGAGTTGAAGAGGCCACGCGTGTACGGATGCAGCGGGTTGTCGAAGAGCTCGAACACCCGCGCGTACTCGACCACGCGGCCTGCGTACATCACGCACACGACATCCGCGTTCTCTGCGACGACGCCGAGGTTGTGGGTGATCAGCATGATGCCCATCCCCCGCGTCCGCTGCAGTTCGCGCAACAGCTCGAGGATCTGCGCCTGGATCGTCACATCGAGCGCGGTCGTGGGCTCGTCGGCGAGCAGGAGCTTCGGCTGGCACGCGAGCGCCATCGCGATCATCACGCGCTGGCGCATGCCGCCCGAGAACTGGTGCGGATACGCGCGCATGCGGTCCTCGGCCTTCGGGATGCCGACATCCTTCATCGCCTGGATCGCGAGCTTCCACGCCTCGTCCTGCCCGACCTTCTGGTGCAGGAGGATCGCCTCCATGATCTGGTCGCCGATCGTGTAGACCGGGTTGAGGCTCGTCATCGGCTCCTGGAAGATCATCGCGATCTTGCCGCCGCGCACCTTGAGCATCTGCGACTCGGAGTACGAGAGGATGTCCTCGCCCTCGAACAGGATCGAGCCGCGGTCGAAGCGCCCGGGCGGGCGCGGGATGAGCTGCATGGTGCTCATCGCCGTCACGCTCTTGCCGCAGCCCGACTCGCCCACGACCGCAAGCGTCTGGTTCGGGTGCACGGTCATCGACACACCGGCGACGGCCTGGACGCGCGGGCCGGAGCCGTTGTCGAAGCTGACGGCGAGGTCTGCGACCGAAAGGATCGGCTTCGTCGGCGCCGCGGCCGCTGCGCCGGAGGACTGGGCTTGGTGCGCTGGGTGCGTCATCAGTGCGCCGCCTTCCTGAGCTTCGGGTCGATCGCGTCGCGGAGCGCCTCGCCGAGCAGGTTGTAGGAGAGGACCGAAAGGAAGATCGCGAGGCCGGGGAACACCGCGAGCCACCAGACGAAGGTGCCGGTCGATGCGGTCGCGCTCGAGAGCAGCTTGCCCCACGAGGCCTGGCCGTCAGGGCCGAGGCCGAGGAAGGAGAGCGTCGCCTCGACCGAGATCGCCGCGGCGATCGCGAACGACGCGTCGACGAGGACGGGCGTCACGCCGTTCGGCAGCATGTGGCGGAAGAGGATCGCGCGCAGCGGCAGGCCCGTGGCCTGCGCGCCCTGCACGAAATCCTGCTTGCGAAGCTTCAGGAACTCGGCGCGCGTGAACCGCGCGGCCCCTGTCCACGAGAAACACCCGATGATCGCCATCATCACATAGGTGTCGCGCGGCAGCACGCCGGCGGCGACGATGAGCAGGAACAGCACCGGCACCGCCATGAAGATCTCGACCACGCGGAACAGCAACAGGTCGATCCACCCGCCGAAATAGCCCATGATCGCGCCGATCGTCACGCCGATGAGGAGCGAGATGCCGGTCGACACCAAGCCGATCGAGATCGAGAGCCGGCACGCCCACATCATCTGCGCAAGCACATCGCCTCCGAGCGCGTCGGTGCCGAGCCAGCTGCGCCGCTCGCCGAACTTGGTGCCCGCGAACTCGGCGAGCCGCGGGGTCTCCGCGACGGCGGTGCCCGGCCTGATCACGCTCATGTCGCTCCGCGTGTACTGCGGCGACCACGGGATCGGCGTCCACACGGCGCGGATCTTGCCGGCGTTCTCGTCCTGGATGTAGCGCTCGAAGTTGATGAGCTTCTGTCCGCCCGACATCAAGAGAAGCGCAGCCGCGATCATCGCGGTGGCCACGACCGTCGCGATGCGCGGGGTGCGCGTCTCGAAGGTCGGCACGATCATCGCGACAAGGCCGACGACCGCCGCGACGCAGCCGACGATCGGCCACGGACCGGATTCAAGCCGCGCGGCCTGCTTCAGCCATTCGACGCTCGAGCCGTCGGCCCACTTCGCGATCGAGCCGGCGAGCACGATGGTCACGCCCGCCTGAAGCAGCGCCACCACGAGCACGCCGAGGCGCCCGCTCCGGCCGAGGGACTTCGGCCCGAACAGTACCCACGGCAGGCCGACCGCGAATCCGAGCATCAGCAGCCAGTCGGTCGGCGAGAGATTCGAGATGAGCGGCCACTCGACCGCGGTCACGGCGCCGGAGGCGTCGAGCCGCTCGAGGTAGACCGGGTGCGCGCTCGCGATGACCGGCGCGAAGATCGCAAAGAACGCCACGACCGAGATCCAGGTGATCCCGAACACGGCGCCCTTGCGCTGCAGCACGCGCTCCCAGGCGTCGGCCCAGAAGCCCTTCGCCTGCTGCGCGCCGACTCCGCGCATCACATCGATGCCGGAGATCGCCTTCGGGGCGGAGGAGGATGTCGGCTTCGCATCACTCATAGCTCACCCGCGGATCGGCGATCGCATAGAGGATGTCTGCAAGGAGGAGCGCCAGCAGGTTGACGCACGCGATCATGAAGGTGTTGGCGAGGATGATCTCGCGGTCGCGCAGGTCGATCGCCTCGATGATGAGGCTGCCCATCCCGGGGATCGTGAAGATGCGCTCGATCACGACCGAGCCCGCGAGCATCGCCGGGAAGATGCCGACGAACATCGTGATCAAGGGCAGCAGGCTGTTCCGGAAGACATGCCGCATCACCACATCGTTGCGGGACACGCCCTTCGCCTTCGCGGTGCGCACATAGTCGGCGTTGAAGTTCTCGAGCATCGCCGCGCGCGTCTGCTTCGAGAGCACCGCGAACGACGCGTAGACGAGGCAGAGGACCGGCAGCGCCACATGCCAGAGGAGGTCGACCAGCCAGCCCATCTGCCAGACGCCGGCGTCGTCCCAGTACGGCAGGAAGGTGTAGGTCGTCGCGGCGCTGTCATGCAGGCCGCTCACCGGGAAGAGCCCGAGGTACTGCTTGTTCGCCAGGAAGCCAATCGCGAAGACGCCCGCGAGCACGGTCGGGATCGAGTAGAGCGAGAGGTACATCACGCCCGACAGCACATCGAACCAGCCGCCGCGCCGCGTGGCGGCCAGGATGCCGGTCGGCACCGCGACGAGGTACGAGATCGGGAACGCGATCAGGTTGATGAGAAGCGTGACGGGCAGCGCCGTCGCGATCAGGTCCCACACCGGGCGATTCTTCGAGAAGGCGACGCCCAGGTCCGGCGTGTCGAGGTAGACGGCGCCCGGGATCAGGCCGATGCCGCTCAGCGGGTAGGGCTGCGCCTTGAAGGCGATGTGCGCGCGCTGACGCGCCTCCTCCGCGAGCGACCACTTCCGATGCATGTCATCTGCGGCCTGGTGCAGCGCGGCGAACTTCGCGTTCGCGGGGTCAAGCTTGAGGTCGCGGAAGTTCTCCGGCGCCGCACCGCCCTTCGGCTCGAGGCGCTCGGTCCACGGTGCGCCGGCCTCGCGCACATAGTCGGCGAGCACATCCTTGAAGAGACGCGCGCTTCCGATGTAGGCGCGGCGCGCTCCTTCCGCCTCGCGCTGCAGCTTCTTGAACTCCTCCACCTGCTGCTCTTCCTGCCCCGCGCCGGTGATCGGCGTGAACACCACCGAGGGAGCCTCCGGCGGCTTGAAGAGCCACGGCATCTCGGGAGCCTTCACCTCGCGCGGCGCGCTCACGCGGTCGCCCGAGGGGTTCCGCAGGTCGCGCTCGCCGAACTTCACGGGCGAGATGCGGCCAAGCCATCGGAGGTACTGCACGACGACCGGATCGCTGAGTCCGTAGCGGTCCTCGAGATACGCCTGCATCTGCGCGACCTTGCTCGTGTCGCTCATCTGGCCGCCCTGCACCGCAAGGCCTGCGCCGATGCCGCCCGGTGCCAATGCCAGGAGCATGAACACCATGAAGGTGATCCCCAGGACCGTGGGGACCATGAAGAGGAGGCGGCGGAGCAGGAAGTTGACCATGGCGGAAGAGGCCGTGCGGCTCGGTCGGTCTCAGTTCGCGGCGGGCGTCGGGGTCGCGCTCGACTTGAAGAATTCCTGCGGCTCGAGGCCCGTGCGGTAGGTCTGCACGTTTCCGAACTCGCGCTTCACGAAGCGCAGCCACGGCGAGATGCGGACGAAGGTGTACGGCTGTTCGTCGGCGATCACCGCCTCGAGTTCGCGCCACACCAGCATGCGCTCGGCCTCGTCCATCGTGCGCCGGCCCTTCTCGATCAGGCGGTCCGCTTCGACGCTCTTCCACTGGACGAAGTTGTCCCCGCCCTCCTTCGTGCTCTCCGAGTGCCAGATCTGGCGCGGATCGCTCTCGGGCGCGTTCATGCCCCAGCCCATGGTGATCGCGTCGAAGTCGCGCAGCTTCAACAGCTCCTGGTATCGGCTCCAGTCGACGGGCCGCGTCGAGACCATGATGCCCGCCTTCTCGAAGCTGTCCTTCACGAAGCGCGCGACGCGCTCGGCGATCTCGCCCGACGACGCATAGGTGTACTCGAAGCGGAACTTGTCGCCCTTGTCGTTCTCGAGGATGCCGTCGCCGTCGCGGTCCTTCCAGCCCGCCTCGGTCAGAAGCGCCTTGGCCTGCTCGGGGTCGAACGGAAGCGCCTTCACGGCCGGGTCGCTCGCGGGGCTCTCGGGGTTCATCGGGCCCTTCGACACGATGCCGATGCCATCCCAGATGTCGCGGATCATCTTCTCTCGGTCAAGCAGCATCGTCATCGCGCGGCGCACGCGCTTGTCGGAGAACGGCGTCGGCGTCTTGCCCGCGCGCAGGCCCGTCTGCCATGCGATGAAGCTGTAGCCGCAGCGCATGTTCACCCACTTCAGCGCGTAGTTGTCCTCGACGAAGTCGGGCTCCTCGCCGAGCACCTTGTTGAACTGCGGCGAGGTGGGAAGGATCATCGAGCCCTCGCCGTTGCGGAAGGCGACGAGGCGACCGAGGTCGTCCTTGATCGACTTGTAGCGCAGGCCGTCGAGCGCCGGCTTCTCGGCCCAGTACATCTCGTTGCGCTCGAGCTCGACATCCTGCCCGGGCGTCCACTGCACATCGAGGTCGTTCGTGCCCTGCGGCAGGTTCTTGATGCGGAAGGGCCCGGATCCCATGATGAGGCCCGTGGCCTGGTTGATCTGGCTCGGCTCGAACTTCGAGTAGTAGTGCTTGGGCAGGATGTAGTTTCCGAACGCCGTCAGAACATTCGTGAAGAGGGCGTCGTTGAACACGAACTCGACGGAGTGCTCGTCGATGACCTTCACTTCCTTGAGGTTGTCCATCGTGCTGCGAGCACGCTCCGCCTCGACGAGCGGGTTCAAGATGTAGTCCATGTAGGTCCAGCGGACATCCTCCGCCGTCACCGGCGTGCCGTCGCTGAACCGAGCCTTCGGGTTGATGCGCGCGCGGATCCAGAGGCCGTCCGGATCCACCTGCCAGGCCTCCGCCAGGTGGCCTTCGAGCTTCAGCGTCTTCGGGTTGAAGCCGCCGAGGCTCTCGCACACCTGGTCGAGGACGCGCGTTCCGTAGACATCGGACGCGATGAAGGGGACGAGCTTCGCCGGCTGCGCCTCGAAGATCTCGGTGAACTCCCCGCCGAGGGCGTAGCCCTCCTGCGTCGTCGGGTCGGTCGAGGGCTGCGGCGACGACCAGCGCTCGATCTTGACGCCGGGCCGCGCCCAAGCGTCGTTCGCGCCGGCTCCGGCTTGGCTTCCGCCACCGCCCCCGCCGCCCTGCTGGACGACCACGGTCGGGCGCTCCGCGAATCCCTGCTCGACCTTGCGCTGCAGCGCCGCCGACTGCTTCTCGATTTCGTCAAGCTTGCTGAGCGCCGACTTCACATCGAGCTCGAGGCGCGTCTTCTGCACCATCGACAACCCCACGAGGAGGAGCACGACGAAGAGGAGGACGAACTGGAAAAGGTCCTTGAGGCCGAAGCGGTTGTTCATGGGTCGACTCCCGAGAGGGGCCGACATCCTACCTTCGGCATCCCCGCCCGCTTCGGGCCGCGACGCAAATCCACGATCGCGGTCGAACGCAGGTCAGGCGACCCGGCGGCCCCGCATCGGGTCGAACCGCTCGCGCAGTTCGTCCCCGAGGAAGTTCAGCGACACGAGCGTCAGCGCGATCGCAGCACAGGGCGCCGCCAGCAGCCACCAGCGGCTTTCGACCGTGTTGAGCTCGCCAAGTCCGTCCGCAGCGAGGTTTCCCCAGCTCGGCAAAGGTTCGCGGACTCCGATCCCCAGGAACGAGAGGAAGCTCTCGGAGAGAATCGCCGCAGGCACCGCGAGCGCCGCATAGACGGTGATCGGGCCGACCAGGTTCGGCAAGAGATGCGCGGTGAACTGTCGCGGCGCGCCGACCCCGATCGCGCGCGACGCCTCCATGAAGGGCTTGGCCTTGAGCGACAGCACCTGCCCGCGGATCACGCGCGCCATGGTGAGCCAGCTCACGCCGCCGATCGCGACCAGGAGCGTCGAGATGTTGATCGCCTGCCGCGCGATCGGCGACAGGTCGGCGCCGCGCCGCTCGAGCACGCCATCGACGGCGACCGCCAGCAGCACGACGAGCAGGATCGACGGCAGGCCGAAGAGGATGTCGACGACGCGCAACATCCCGGCGTCGACACGCCCGCCCGACGACCCCGCGAGCGTGCCGTAGAGCGTGCCGACCACCATCGCGATGGCGGCGGCCGACAGTCCGACGAGAAGGCTCACCGATCCACCGGCGAGAAGGCGCGCGAGCACATCGCGGCCGAGGCGGTCGGTGCCGAGCACGCGGCCGGGGATGTACTGCCCCGCCTCGCGCGCCGACTCGATGCGCGCGGCGTCCGCTTCGCCGAGCGATTGCCAGATCGGCGGCAGGAGATTCAGCGTGAGATTCGACGCCTCGTAGCGCGAGAGCACGGTGGCGCCGGTCTCGACCTTGCCCATCGACCACGGGATCGTGGCGACGCAGGCGAGCAGCATCAATGCAATCAGTCCAAGGCCGATCCGGCCGGCGAGGCCGAGCCTGAACTGCGGAAGTCCGCGGGCGGCGGGTGCCACCGTCATCGTTGCGTGCTCGCGGTTCCCGGTGCGGTCATGCCCGCATCGTACTCACGGCTGCGGCGGAGGCGCGTCCGGCGGCGGAGGCGCGTCGGGGCCCTCGGCGCGACGGGCGCCGCGCTCGCGGGCACGCTTCACGACCTCCTGCGCGAGGGCGTCGATGTTGCCGCCATCCCGAGCGAGGTCCTTGCGCATGCGCTCGATGTACTGCTCAAGCGCCGACAGTTCCTCGGCGCGGGCCGCGATGGTCGCCTCGACCTGCCGCGCCGCGGCCGCGTCGAGCGCTGCGCGCGCCGCCTCGACGGCCTCGGGCGCACTCGCGGGGTCGCCCTCGAGCTTGCGCAGTTCTGCGATCGCACGCGTCGTCTCGCCCTGGGCGCGAAGTTCGACGACCTTCGCGGCGAACACCTTGGGCGCGCGCTCCTTCAGCGCCGTCAGCGCAAGAAGGCGCCGGGCACCGCCGCGGAGGGACTCCTTGACCTGCTCCGGATTCTCCTTTGCGCGCGCCGCGATCATGTCGCCCCACTCGGCGGAAACCTCGCGCGCCACACCGATCACGCGCTCGAGGTCGGCGTCGGTCAGTTCGCGCCGGATGGCGTCGCCGACCACGATCGTCTCGATGGCGACGCCCTCGGCCATCGGGCGTTCGGGACCGAAGCCGCCGGCACGCGGCCAATCGGGCGCGGGCGGAGCGCCGCGGAGGCGCCCGCGGCGGGGTTCGGTCTCGCGGCGCGTTTCGGTTTCGCGGCGCGTTTCGGTTCCCTTCTGCGGTGCCGCTTCGCCGCCCGCCGGCGGAGTGCCGCCCTCAGGCTTCGGTGCTTGCGCCATCGAGACCGAGCCAAGGCCCGCTGCGATCAGGACGCTGAGAATGGAGAGTTGTTTCCGCATGGCGTTTCCAGATGGCGTTTCCAGATGGCGTTTCCAGATTGTCGAAGGGGTGGATCGCGCCGCGGCGCGCGGCTCGATGGTCAGCGCGACGAAGGCGCGCGCATGACGACCGAAGCGAGTTCCTGCGAGAGCCCGTCGTAGGTGATGTCGTCGCCGCCGAGCAGCGTGCCCGTCGAGAGCAGCGGCTCGAGTTCGTCGGACATCGCGCCCTCGAACGCCGCGAAACCCGCGAGCGAGCCTCCGCCACGGTCGGCAAGTGCCACGATCACGGCGCTCGCAGGCCGCGTCGCGGTGGACGCGTCGAAGGATTCGTCGAGCGCGGACTCGAGGTGTGCGGCCGCCAACGCGCGCTCGGAGCGGACCGCCTCCACCGCGGGCGCGTTCGGCGCCGACGGAGCGGGCGAATCAGGCCTGACGATCGCCATCTCGTTCTTGTCGGGCGCTCCGCCACCGCGCTGCGAGAGCACGAGGGCGGCGATGGCGCCGAGGCCGGCGACCACGGCGATCGCCGCGGCGAGTCGATACAGCGGACGCGACGAAGCGCGCATCGGGCCGATGCGACCGACCACCGGCGACACGGCTCCGAGATCGAGCGGCCGCTGCAGGTCGCTCGCCGCGAAGATCCGATCGATCCCACCGTCGCCGAGGCGACCGCGCTCGCGTGCGCCGCGCTCATCGAGGAGTCGCGCCATGCCACGGAGGTCACGCGGGGTCGCGTGTCCGTCGGCTGGGTCTCCGGGGTTGTTCGGTCGGTGGTCGTTCATCTGCGTTGCTCCAGCTTCCTGTGCCGGCGCGTCGACCATTCAACGCGCGGGGCCTCATGCGATTGCGGGGCGATCGGGGATTCGCGCCCCTCCGCCCACGGGCGACTCCGAGAATGTCGGTCGTCTGCGGTCGTCATCAGCCGCCCCCTTCCCCGTCGAGGTCGAATCCACCGACCCCGAGTTCCTCGAGCAGCGCCCGCAGCTTCCGCAGCGCGCGGTGATGCCTGGCGAGCAGCGTGCCGATCGGCTCCTCAAAATAGTCCGATAATGCGCGGAAACTCATCCCGCCCGTATGCCTGAGCTCGATGATCTCGCGGTCCCCTTCGGCGAGCCGGTCCATCGCGAGGCGCAGCTTCTGGTGGATCTCGAGTTCGGCCGCCGTCGTCTGGTGCCGCGAGCGCGCGGGGAGTTCCCGCATCGACCCGTCGTCCGTCGGACGCGCTTGGCGCGCCCGCCGCCGCATCTCGTCGCGCAGCCGGTTCATGGCGATGCGGAAGAGCCACGACTCGAACCGTCCCGACTCCACATACTCGCCGAGCTTCACCGCGACCGTGCAGAACGCCGACTGCGTGATCTCCTCGGCGAGTTCGTCGTTGCGGCACTGCGCCACGAGCAGGCCGTGCACCCGGGGCGCGTAGGCCTGCACGACGGCGCGCCAGGCGTCGGAGTCGCCACGCGCCGCTTTGGCAAGCAGCGCCTCCGTGGCGCGGTCGCGCGCGGAGTCGTGGGAACCGGGCTCGGACATGAGGCGGAAGCGTAACGCCAACGAGGGCGCGGCATTGCAGCGCGGCTCGCCGCAGAGGTCAGACCGGGAAGTCGTCGACCGGCTCGGCCGCCGCGCGCGGGCGCGTCGGCGCGATCACCCGACGCGCACCGCCGCCCATCGCGTCCTCCGGCGGAGCGCCGTACGCCTGGTTCTTGAAGCGGGTGGTGTTCCCGTCCCAGACGAGGTGCACGGTGCCGGTCGGGCCGTTGCGCTGCTTGGCGAGGATAAGTTCCGCGGTGCCGACCTTGTCGGGGTTCTCGTCGGCCCAGTTCGGGTCGGCGCGGTGGTAGTACTCCTCGCGGTGGAGCATCATCACCACGTCGGCGTCCTGTTCGATCGAGCCTGATTCACGCAGGTCGCTCATGCGCGGACGGTGTCCTTCGCGCTGCTCCGCGGCGCGGTTCAGCTGCGAGAGGCAGAGGACGGGCACATCGAGTTCGCGCGCCATCGCCTTGATGCCGCGCGAGATCTCGCTGACCTCGAGCTGGCGGCTCTCGACGCGCGTGCCCGAGCTCATGAGCTGCAGGTAGTCGATCGCGATGAAGCCGATGCCGTGGCGCTCCTTGAGCCGCCGCGCCTTCGACCGCATCGCAAGGAGCGACAGGCCTGGCGTGTCGTCGATGAAGATCGGCAGCTTCGAGATCTCGCCGCACGCGGCGAGCAGCCGCGTGTAGTCGTCGCTTCCCAGCATGTGCTTGCGCATCTTCTGGCTGTCGATGCGGCCGAGCGCGCACAGCATGCGCTGGATCAGCTGCTGCTTGCCCATCTCGAGGCTGAACATCACGCTCGGCACGCCGTGCTGCGCGACCTGCTCGAGCAGGTTCAGCGCAAGCGCGGTCTTGCCCATCGACGGACGCGCCGCGAGGATGAGCATCTCCCCGCGCTGGAAGCCGTTGGCCATCTCGTCGAGCTCGTGGAAGCCGGTCCGGACTCCCATGAAGCCGCGGCCCTCGCTCTCCTCGATCATCCGCATCGTCTCGTTGACGAGCTCGTTCGCGGTCGAGAAGGTGCCGCCCTCGCGCTTCTGCGCGATGCGGAAGATCTTCTGCTCGGCGCTCTCGAGCACATTCTGGGCGGGCACGCGCGCGGCGTGCGCCTCCTCGAGGATCTCGCCGGCGGCGCCGATCAGTTCGCGGATGGTCGCCTTCTCGCGGACCACGCGCGCCCAGTGCACGGCGTTCGCCGCGCTCGGCACGCCTTCCGCCAGCTGCACGATGTAGTCGAGCCCACCGACCGCATCGACGAGCGAGCGATCGACGAGCAGCTGGTTGAGGAGCACGATGTCGACGGTCGCGTGGCGGTCGTAGAGCTCGACGATCGCGTCGTAGATGCGGCCGTGGCGTGGCGACGAGAAGTCGTCGCCGCTGCGCACGATCGTCACCACATCGCCGATCACCTTCGGATCCCAGATGATCGCGCCGAGAAGGCCCATCTCGGCCTCGATCGCGACGGGCGGCTCGGCGCCGAACAGCGCGGCGATGTCGCGGCGCTGCGATTCGTTGGGGCCCGCTGCGCGATCGCGTCGGAAGCCGCGCCTGCGCGGGCCGCCTTCATCGCCACCGGACCCACCGAATCCCGCACCGCCCGACCTGCCGGCCGACGGAGAGGGCTGCCTCGAGTCGTCGTGCACGGCGGGGAGCGTAGCCCCTCCGCAGGAGCCGTGGAGAGACACGACATCCGCCGCACGATGCGGTCAGTTTTTCCACCGGAAGCCCGCGTTGCCGTGTCTCCGCTCAGTCGTCGGCCATGGCGCCCGCGCGCATTTCGACGCCGTTGCCGTCGAGCGACTGCTGCATCAGGCGGCCGACCTTGAAGCGCACGCTCTTGCGCGGCGGAACCGACACGCGCTCGAGCGTCTTCGGATTCTGCGCGACGCGACCCGCGCGCTCGCGCGTCTCGAACACGCCGAAGTCTCGGAACTCGAGGCGGTTGCCCTTCGCGAGCTCATCGATCACATGCTCGAGGAAACTCTGCACCGCACGGCGCACATCCGCCCGCGGCAGCCCGGTCTCCTGTGCAACGCGCTCGATCAGGTCCTTCTTCGTGGTGGTCGCCATCTCTTCTATCCTCACACGGTCCAAGACCGGAATGAAGTGCTTGGTGAGAACGAACCACCGAGTATGCGACCTCGGGCCCACCGAAGTCAAGAGTCTGCATGAGTTTGCGTCCCGAAGCCGCGGATGCATGCTCTCGGACTCTCCGCAGTTCATCCATCTCACCCAGTCGGAACAATCCGCACAGGTCCTCCTTGCGCCTTGCAGGCGTCATGGCAGGCTTCCTCCGGGTGGTGGACGGGCCTTCGCCCTGGAGAAAGATCTGTGGACAAGCTGATGATTGCAGCCCGAGTTCTCGGGCTTCTCTCCTGTGGTTGCCTCTTCGCCTGCGCGAGTCCATCGCGCATGGAGTTCGTTGACCGCGCGCCGGTGCGTCCCATGCTCGTGCTTGGCGCAGGCGGCGCGGACTCCTCCATGTACTCGTTCCGCTCCGACGAGCGGCTCGGCGCGATGACCGAGGCCTATCGACGCGTCTCCGAGGACGCGACGATCTATGTCTACGACCGTCAGCAGACGATCAACGGACGCTTCAACAACCTCTACTGGTCGGTCACGAGGACGAACGAGCGGCTGGAGCGGTAGGAGCCCGAGCGGACGCCGCGAGCGCCGCGCGCACGCGCTCCTCGCCCTCGAGGAACGAGATCGCGAGCTCCGGAACCGCGACCGCGCATGCAAGACCGCGCCCGAGCTTCACGAAGTCCTTGCGCGAAGTCACGATGCACTCGACGCCCGCACGCGCCGCGGCCGACTCGAGCTCCGCGGCCGGCATCGCAGCGTGATCCGCGCGCGTGAACTCGACCGGCGCCACGCCCGTCGCGCGCGCGACCATGTCGTGAAAGTGCCTCGGATTGCCAAGCGCGCATGCGCTCAGCACGCGCTTTCCCGCAAGCCACCCGACAGGCTCGGTACGCGCGCCCTCGCGCGCATGGACCGCGAGCCCGCGCCACGCATGCTCGCACGCCGCGTCGTGCGGCTTCCCGCGCACGCGCGCAACCAGCGCCGCGGCGTGGGCGCGCTGCGTCTCGTCGTGCGCCTTCGTCAGCACCACGAGATCGGCGCGCGCGATGTTGCGCGCCGGCTCGCGCAGCCAGCCGTTCGGAAGAAGGTCGCCGTCGAGCGCGGGCCTCGTCGCGTCGACGAGCACGATGTCGAGGTCGCGCGCGAGCTGACGATGCTGGAACCCGTCGTCGAGCACGACGACGCACCGCGCGAGTTCCGCCGGTGCGATCCGCGACAGCTCCGCCTGCAGCGCGCGCGTTCGGTCCGGATCCACCACGCGCCGCGCTCCCGGCGCCGTCGTCGCGTACTCGAGCGCCTCGTCGGAGTCGCCGGGGTGGTACGCGCCGTAGCCGCGCATCGCGATCACGGGCTCGACACCGTCGCGCGCGAGCTCGGCGCACACCCACGCGACGAACGGGCTCTTGCCCGTCCCTCCCGCCGTCAGGTTGCCGACCGAGATCACCGGGACACGCGCACCCGCGACCTCGAGCCGACGCACGCCCCCGCCGCGGTCGAAGCGCGCGTTGCGCCACGACACGCCCGCGCCGTAGCCGCGGGCGAGCAGCCAGGTCGCCGGTGCAAGCCAGCGCGGCAGCGGTCCGCCCGCATCAGCCATTGCCCGAGCCTCCCGCCGCCTGCCCGTCCTCCGTGCCGCGCTTGCCGCCGAAGGTGTCGCGCCGCAGCGCGCGGTACTCGCGCATGCCGCCACGCGTCACGAGGATGACATCGATGACCGCGAGCACGAGGCACGCCACGATCACGAAGAGCACCGTCGACCACGACACCGCGAACGCGAGCCGGTCTTCATGCGGATGGGCGAAGGTGAGGGCGCGGACGAGCGGCGCGAGGCCCGCGATCGCGAGCACCACGGAGATCCGCCGCAGCCAGCGGCGCCCGCGCGGCACATCGGGCCGGCCGAGCCGCACGAAGTACCACACGAGCATGCCGGCGATCACGAGCGCGGCCGGGATCGAGATCCACCACGGCACCATGAACCACGGCCCGAGGTCGCGTCCGGCCAGCGCGGGGTCGATCGCCGCAGGCTCGTCGGCAACCATCACGCGGCGCCTCCGAGCGACTCATGCAGGATGGCCGCGATCTGCCCCACCGGCAGCCCGACGACCGCGTCCGCGTCGCCGTCGCATCGCACCGGCCAGCCGCGCGCGATGACCTCGGTCAGGTTGTATCCGCCCGCCTTGCCGCGCCATCGCCCCTCGGAGATGAAGCGGTCGAAGTCGTCGCGCTCGAGCTCGCCCATGTGCACATCGGCGCGCGCAAGCCCGAGCCGCACGCGCCCTTCGGGCGACAGCAGGCACCAGCCCGTCAGCACGCCGTGACGACGCGCGGCGAGCGACGCGATCATCGCGCGCGCGTCGCGCTCGTCGACCGGCTTGCCGAGGATGTCCCCATCGCGCTCGCAGACCGTGTCGGCCGCGAGGATCCACGCGGGCGCCGCGCTCCGGTGCCGCCGCTGCGAGGCGACGCGGCGCGCCTTGAAGTAGGCAAGCGAAGTCGCCGTGGCGGCCGCGCCCACATCGCCGAGGACGAGCGAGCTGTCGTCGATATCGGCCGCTTCGACCTCGGGAGCGAAGCCCGCCGCACGCAGCAGCTCGAGCCGCCGCGGCGAGCCGCTCGCGAGCACCAGCACGGGCTTGCCGGCGGCGCCTGCGTCCGCGCCCGATCGGTGATGTGGCCGGACCTCCGTCATGAGGTGGAAGGATACGGCCTGCAACGAAGATATTGGTCGGAACCGCATGAACTGCGCGCCGTATGAAGGTTTGACGCGCACGCGGATTGACAACTCCCTGCCGTTGGGTGAACCTGCGTGGCTCTCGACCCGATATCTCGAGGGGGCTTTTGCACGCAGTCTCGCGATGGGCCCCGCAAGCGTCTCGGTTTCGGAAGGGCGCACAGACCGTGCGCCAGCGATGACAGCGTGACGACAGCGTGACGGCAGCGTGATGACACCGTGACAACACCGTCAGGACAACGATCGATGCCAGTGCCAGGGAAGCCACCCAAGACCAACTCGGATCAACCGCAGCCGCTCCGGCTGGCGGACGACGCCGACGCGTCGGGTTCGGTTCCCGCGCCCGCACCGAACGCAAGCGAGGCCTCGCGCGGCGCGCCCGCCGGCGACACCCCGAACGAGACCTCCCGCAGCGGCTCGAGCCTCGACACGATGCTCGGCAAGATCGTCGTCGAGCGCGGCCTGATGTCGCCCGACGAGCTCGAGCAGTGCAGCTCGCAGCTGCGCGCCAAGCGCGACGGCGTCTCCCTGACCCTCGCCGATGTCCTCGTCGAGCGCGAGTTCATCACCCGCAAGCAGCTCGACCGCTTCCGCTTCGACATCGAGGCGGTCAAGACCAGCCAGCAGATCCCGGGCTACCGCATCATCCGCAAGCTCGGCGCAGGCGCCATGGCGACGGTCTTCCTCGCCAAGCAGCTCTCGCTCGACCGCCTGGTCGCGATCAAGGTGCTGCCGAAGAAGTTCTCGACGAACCCGAACTTCATCGAGCGCTTCTACAAGGAAGGCCGCGCCGCCGCGAAGCTGAACCACAACAACATCGTCGCCGCGGTCGATGTCGGCCAGGCGGGCGAGCACCACTACTTCGTCATGGAGTATGTGGACGGCGACACGGTGTACGACCGCATCGTCGCGCGCAAGCGCGTGCCCGAGCGCGAGGCGCTCGAGATCATCCGCCAGGTCGCCGCGGCGCTGCAGCACGCGCACGAGATGGGCTTCGTCCACCGCGACATCAAGCCGAAGAACATCATGATGACGACCTCGGGCGTCGCGAAGCTGGCCGACCTCGGCCTTGCCCGCGGCATCTCCGACAAGGAAGCGGCGGAAGCCGAGTCGGGCCGCGCCTTCGGCACGCCCTACTACATCGCTCCCGAGCAGATCCGCGGTTTGGTCGACATCGGCCCGCCGGCCGACATCTACGGACTCGGCGCGACCTTCTACCACATGGTCACCGGCAAGGTCCCCTACGAAGGCACGACGCCCTCGCAGGTGATGCACAAGCACCTCAAGGCGCCGCTGGTGCCGCCCGACCACCTCAACCCGCAGATCTCCGCGGGCACCGCGCTCATCATCGAGACGATGCTGAAGAAGGACGCGCGCGAGCGCTACCAGAACGCGAAGCAGCTGCTGCGCGACCTCGACCTCGTGATGGGCGGCCAGGAGCCCGAGTACGCGAAGCCGCATGTCGATCTCTCGACGATCGCGACGGCCGTGAACGGCGCGTCCGCAGAGCCGACCGCCGTGGTCCGCAAGGACAGCAGCGGCATGATGTCGAATCCGCTGATGGTCGCGCTCGCCGCGATCGCCACCATCAGCGTGATCGCGAACATCGTGCTCGGCATCATGCTGGTCGCAGGCTGACGATCCGCCCGTCAGACCCCGAACGGCCCGTCACACCTCGACAAGAACCTCGACAAGAACCTCGACCTCGACCGTCGCGTCGAGCGGCAACGCGTTCGTGCCGACCGCGGCGCGCGCGTGCCGTCCGGCCTCGCCGAAGACTTCCTGCATGAACTCGCTCGCGCCGTTGGCGACCTTCGGCTGCCCGTCGAAGCGGTCGTCCGACTGGACGAACACGCCGAGGCGCACGACGCGCTTCACCTTCGAGAGGTCGCCGCCGAGCTGGTCGGCGATCACCGCGAGCGCGTTGAGCGCGCACTGCTTGGCGGCCTTCTGCGCGTCCTCGACCGACACCTTCGAAGGCACCGGCCCGGTCGCAAGAAGCGCGCCGTTCGACATCGGCAGCTGGCCCGACACGAAGATCAGGTTGCCCGAGCGGACCGCCGGCACATAGGCGGCGACCGGCTTCGGTGCTGCGGGAAGGGTGAGGCCAAGACGGGCAAGCGCTTCGTGCGGGTTCGACATGGTTGGATCTCGTGAGCGGCGGAGGTCCTCGGGCTCGAGGGGGACGCACTGTACCGACCGTCGGAACGCCGATCGCGAATCGCAGCATTGGCGTGCGCAATCCTGCATCCGCATTCGATTCACCGCGTATAGGCCGCCGACCCTGGCCGTCGCGGATGTGCATTGGCTGAGCGGCGCACGCGCCGAACTCGACCGAACCCCGTCCTTCATTCGCGTCATGGACGCCGCCCACGCGGCGTCAGACCGCGACCGCCGACAACCCGGACCGTGCATCGACGCATCAGGCGTCGGGGACTTTCCCATGCATGCATCGCGGTGTTGTCGCGCCCACGCTCCGGCGCCGACCGCTCTCCCATCCATGCCCCCGACCTCTCGCGCCGACGCACCACGGCTCTGAGGAGCCTTCGCGCGGCCGCTTCGTCCGCCGCGACGGTCTCCATGGTCGGCAGCCGGCTCCGCCCTGCGTCTCGGCGCACCGCGCGCGAGCCGTCCCACGCCCACAACCAGCCTTCATTCGGCGCTCGTCTTTCAGCGCCGGTTCATCCCGTTCCCACGGCGAACCCGTGGGAACACAACCCTTCAGGAGGTCCATATGGACTGCAAGTTCGTGCACCGCGTTTCCCGCCCGCACCCGAACCCGAGCGCAAGCGTTCCACCTCGGCCCGCATGGCGGCGCGGCTTCACGCTCGTCGAGCTCCTCGTCGTCGTCGCGATCATCGCGCTCCTCATCAGCCTCCTGCTGCCCGCGCTCGGACGCGCGCAGCGGGCCGCCAAGACCCTGAACGACGCCGCCAACATCTCGCAGATCCACAAGGGCTTCCTGAGCTACGCGAACGCGGACTCGAAGGGACGCCTGCCGACCCCCGGCCTCATCAGCCGGCTCGCGGTTCCGGGCGCCGGCCCGGGCGGCGGCTCGGCGTTCGTACCCGGGCAGGGCGAGGAGGACATCACGAAGAACAACTCGTCGGGGGTCTACAGCTCGATGATCGCGGCGAGCTTCGTCACGCCCGAGGTGCTGCTCTCACCGGTCGAGGAGAACCCGGTCGTCCGCGTGATGGCCAACTACAACTTCCAGGCCTACAACCCGGCGGCCACGACCCCGACCTTCTGGGATCCGGCGTTCCTCACCAACATCCAGCAGGTGGCGGGCAGCGGCCCGAGCGCCGTCTGCAACACGAGCTACGCGCACCTCGCGCTGATCGGCGACCGCAAGAAGCTCTACTGGACCAACAAGGCCGGCAGCACCCGCCCGGTCCTCGGCAACCGCGGCACCCACCTCGGCGCGTTCAGCGGCGACAACTACCGCCTCAGCTACACGCTGCTCTTCCACGACCCGAGGGACACCTGGGAAGGCAACATCTGCTACGGCGACAACCATGTGAACCTCGAGAAGAGCATGATCCCCGACACCGTGCAGTTCGAGTGCGCCTCGATCAACCTCAAGAAGGACAACATCTACACCTTCAGCGACTTCGCCTCGGGCGGCTGCAAGGGGATGCTCGAGGGCGACACCTGGCTGTGCATCGGGATCGGGATGCCGGCGCCCAACTTCTACACCTGCGCACCCGAGCGGCTGACCAACGGCATGCTCCCGGGTACCTGACCGCCGGGACACCCTGACAGCAGCGGAGAGCTCTCCCCCACCCGCCCGCCGTCCCCTTGGTTCGCCAAGGGGGCGGCGCGGCGGGGACTTCGACGAGGCCGCGGGCGCCCCGAACGCACGCCACGCCCTAAGTATCTTTCCCGCCGAGCATTGCAGCAGCCTCGACCTGGAAAGCGAAGTTCCGCTGACCGGAACGCGCCCCCTCGCTCGCCCGCGCCGTCGGCACGATTCATCCACCCGGGTGTGGGTGTCCAATCACATTCGTTGAATTCGGAACCAACGGGAACTTGACAGGTGCGGCGGCCGTATTACGCTGCACTTGCTAGATGACGGTTGCGGACATACCCGAAGCGAGCGATTGCTCTTCCTTCACCTGTCCTGATTCTCTTCTTTGTCGGCCCCCCGACGCTTTCACGCCGCAACCGCCGACAACCTGAATCATGCGCTCCCGCGAGCTTTGTGCGGATGGCGTGCCGCCTCTCCCGAGGCACGGCAAGCTCTGGCGGTTGTCTGCCACGGCTTTTCGGGCGAAACCAGCGATGGTTTTGTTCTCGCCGCGTCCTACCCGGGAAGGCCTCCTCGGGGATCATCTCCTTCACAACTGAAGAGTCACGATCCCGCGAAGCGAGCGCCGCGAGGTTGCACGAGGCAGCCTGAAGCCGACCTTCGGTGTCTTTCAGACCCGCTGGTCCTCCAGCCCGGCTGCCCGTCCCCACGCTCACCCCAGCGCCCCACCCTGCCGTTATCGGCGCCTCATTCTTAGGCGTCGCTTCATTCTCGCAGCGGACGGCCCTCAAGCCGCCCAACCAGTCAGTTCCGCAACTTCCAAGGAGACCTCACTCATGAATCGCAACAAGAGCGGATTCACCCTCGTCGAGCTTCTCGTCGTGGTCGCAATCATCGCCCTCCTCATCGGCCTGCTCCTCCCGGCTCTCGGCCGTGCGCAGCGCGCCGCCAAGACCCTGAACGACGCTGCGAATGTCTCGCAGATCCACAAGGGCTTCCTCACCTGGGCGAACGCCGACCCGAAGGGCTACCTCCCGCTCCCCGGCCTCATCCGTCGCGCGGCTGTCCCCGGCGCCGGCCCCGGTGGCGCTGCGGCCTTCGTCCCTGGTCAGGGTGAAGAGCAGCAGAACCAGAACAACTCGGCGAACCTCTACAGCGCGATGGTCGCCAAGAACAACATCACGCCGGAGATCCTCGTCTCCCCCGTCGAGGAGAACCCGGTCGTCCGCGGCATCACGAACTACAACTTCCAGTCGTACAACCCGGCTGGCACCGGCGACGCGTTCGGCCCCTTCCACTGGGACACGAACTTCAAGGCCAACATCCACCTCGCCAACGACGGCTCGGCCAACGGCGTCTGCCACACCAGCTACGCGCACCTCGCGCTGATCGGTGACCGCAAGAAGCTCTACTGGACCAACAAGGCCAGCAGCACCCGTCCGGTCCTCGGCAACCGCGGCACCTTCAACGGCGCCATCAGCGGCGACAACTACCGCCTCAGCTACACGCTGCTCTTCCACGATCCGCGCGACACCTGGGAAGGCAACATCTGCTACGGCGACAACCACGTGAACCTCGAGAAGAGCGTGATCCCCGACACCGTCCAGTTCGAGTGCGGCTCGATCAACCTCAAGAAGGACAACATCTACACCTTCAGCGACTTCGCCTCGGGCGGCTGCAAGGGCATCCAGGAAGGCGATACCTGGATGTGCATCGGCATCGGCAACCCGACCAACACGGTCTACACCGCTGCTCCTGAGAAGCTCACCACCGGCGCCAACCCCACCTGATCGGTGGTTGGACGCTGTACCAAAGCGTTCGTTTCATTCTCATCCCCATCATCTTTGGAGAACATTCGTATGCGAAACAACAAGACAGCCGGCTCGAAGGGCTTCACCCTCATCGAGCTCCTGGTCGTCATGGGCATCATTGCGCTGCTCCTGGCGATCCTCCTCCCGGTGCTCGGCCGCGCCCGCGCCTACACCAAGCAGGTGAAGGACTCGAAGCAGGTCGGCGACGTGCACAAGGGCTTCCAGTGGCTCAGCCGCGACAACAACGGCGTCTTCCCCTCGCCGGGACTTGCCGACCGTCTGCCGGTCAACGGCACGAACATCCCGGGCAAGGGCGCAGAGGACCCGACGCAGAATCACCACGCTGCGATGTACTCCCTCTGCATCATGCGCAACGCGCTCACGACCGACATCCTCGTGAGCCCCGCCGAGGTCAGCACCCAGGTGCTCGTGCTCGCCAACTACAACTTCGACGCGTACAACCCGACCGCCACGGTCGACCAGTTCTGGGATCCGCAGTTCCAGGCGAACCTCAGCCCCGGTCAGCTCTGCAATGTCAGCTACGGCACGCTCCACCCGCTCGGCCTGCGCCGCGCGCAGCAGTGGCGTGACACGCTCGACTCGAAGTTCGTCGTCGTGGGCAACCGCGGCGTGATCAACGGCAGCCTTGCCCCGAGCGACTACCTCGCCTCGAAGACGATCCAGATCCACGGCGGCGCGCGCGAATGGGAAGGCAACATGGTCTTCAACGATGGCCACGTGACCTTCGAGCGCACCTTCCAGCCGGGTGGCCATGTCCAGTGGACCCAGGGTTCGACCACGATCGACGACAATGTCTTCAAGGAAGATCCCGAAGCGGCGGGTCGCGACTCGTGGCTGACCGTCTGCAGCGCCATCACCGGCAGCGGCACCACCTACACCGCCACGATCCACTGGGACTGATTCCAACGGAATCCATCTCACCGGACCAACGGTGCTGAAACTTCCGGACGGCCGACCTCGCGGCGGCCGTCCGTGTTTTTGCAGGGGCTGCGTGCGCCGCGCATGGCGTACGATCCCGCCATGCCTTCGAATCTGGCGGGTTGGCTCTCGGCGTTGGTCGCGTGGATCGCCGCATGCGCGGCGGGCGTTGCCGCCTTTGCGCAAGAGGCACCGAAGCCCGCCGACGAACTGCGCGCCGTCCCGTCGGGCAGGCAGGCAGGCCGCATCGCCGTGCTTCCCATCTCGGGACCGATCGACCAGGTCTCGCTCTGGTCGTTCGAGCGCCGCCTCAAGGCCGTGCAGGAAGGCGCCTACGACGCGCTCGTGATCGAACTCGACACTCCGGGCGGCGAGGTCGAGGCCACCCTCGACATCTGCCTCCGGATCAAGAGCGACGCGCCTGCGAACACGGTGGCCTGGATCCACCCGAAGGCCTACAGCGCGGGAACGCTTATCGCGTTGGCGTGCCGCGAACTCGTCGTCTCGCCGGGATCGGTGTTCGGCGACGCCGCGCCGATCACGGTGATGCCGGGTCTCGGCGTGCAGCCGCTTCCAGCAGCCGAGCGCGCGAAGTTCGAGTCGCCGCTCCTCGACGAACTCGATGCGGCCGCCACCAAGCGCGGCGACGACCCTCGGCTCCTGCACGCGTTCGTCGTCACCGAGCGCGAGCTCTGGCTCATCGAGCGCACCGCCGACGGCGTGCGACGCTTCGCCGACCGCGACGAACTCAAGCTCCTCGGCCTCGAGCCGGCCGCGGCGATCACCGCCCCGAAGGACCTGCCGCAGCGCCGCGCCTCGACGCCGACCGAACTTCCGCTCACCGAGGCCGATCGCGGCGCGTGGCGCGTCCTCGAGACCGTCGACTCGGACTCGCGGCTCCTCGTCGCGCAGTCGGACGAGGCGATCCGCTGGGGCCTCGCCGCCGACACGGTGAAGGACGATGCGGCGCTGAAGTCGTTCTTCGCGGCGAAGGAACTCGTCCGCTTCCCGGAGAACTGGGCGGAGACCCTCGTGCGCTTCCTCGTCTCGTGGCCGATCCGCATCATCCTCATCGGGATCTTCGTCGTCGCGCTTGTGATCGAGGGGCTCCACCCCGGCGTCGGCGTCGCGGGCGGGATCGCCGCGGGCGCGATGCTGCTCCTCATCGGTGCGCCCGCGCTCATCGGCCTTGCGGAGTGGTGGGAGATCCTCCTCGTCCTCGCGGGAATCCTGCTGATCGCGGTCGAGGTGTTCATCATCCCGGGGACCGGCGTCGCGGGAATCGCAGGCGCGCTCTGCGTGCTCGTCGGCCTGATCGCCAGCTTCACGGGAACCGATCCCACCAGCGCGACCGAGCGCGGCGCGCTCATCACCGCGTCGACCACCACCGTCGCAGGACTCTTCGTCGGCGGGATCCTCGCGTGGTTCGCATCGCGCTGGTTCCGGGAGACCGCGGTCTTCCGTCGTGCGGTGCTCTCCGCGTCCGCAACGGGCGCGATCGAGCAACCCAGCCGGCACGCGCCGACATTGCCCGCGACGGGAACGATCTGCGTCGCGGACACCGACCTGCGTCCCTCGGGACGCTGCGAGCACAACGGAGAGCTCTTCGACGCGCAGTCGACCGGCGAGTACATTCCGCGCGGAGATTCCGTGCGGGTCGTCGGCCGCATGGGAAGTTCGCTGATGGTCGAACGCGCGGACGACGCGAAGGGTGGCACCGCATGAGCGATGAACAGACCTCCGGCACGCTGATCGCCTCCATCCTCCTCGGAGTCGCCACCTTCGGCATCTTCATCATCGAACTGCTGATCCCGACGGGAGGCCTGCTCGCGATCCTGTGCGTCGTCAGCGCGATCGCATCGATCGTGCTCGGTTTCATGCACGACCCGACGACGGGCATGGTGCTGCTTGCGCTCTACTCGCTCGCGGCTCCCTTCATGGTGGTCATCGGCCTCCGCGTGGCCACCAAGTCGCCGATCGGCCGGAAGCTCGTGCTGCACGCGGAGATCCCCGCCCGAACGGGCGCCGAGCCCACGCCTGCAACGGCACTTCCTGCCGTGGGCGACGCCGGCGAGGCGATCACCCCGTTACGTCCCGGCGGCTTCGTCCGCATCGGCGGGCGTCGCATCGACGCGACCGCAGAAGGCGACCTGGTCGACGCGGGCACGCCCATCGAGGTCGTGTCCGTCCGCGACGGCCAGGTTCGGGTGCGGCCGCAGCGCGGCGGACCCCCTGCTACAGTCTGACCCCGCGGCCGCGTCGGGCTGCCTCATCTCAGGGAAGAAACCATGCTTCAGATCCTCGCGCAGACTATCACTCCCCCCCAGGTCATCACCTGGATCCTCCTCGGCATCCTCGCCCTGGTCGGCCTCTTCATCTTCTTCGTCATGCTCGGCGTCCTGAAGCTGTATGTGCAAGCGCTCTTCAGCGACGCGAAGGTCGCCATGCTCGACCTCATCATGATGCGCCTCCGCAAGGTGCCGCCCGAGGTCGTCGTCCTCAACCGCATCACCGCCAAGAAGGCCGGCATCGACATCCCCACCGACCTCATGGAAGCCCACTACCTCGCCCGCGGCAATGTCAGCCGCGTGGTCGCGGCCATGATCGCGGCCGACAAGGCAGGCATCGAACTTCCGTGGAACGCCGCCACCGGCATCGACCTCGCGGGACGCGACATCCTCGACGCCGTCCAGACCTCGGTGAACCCGAAGGTGATCGACTGCCCGAGCATCCAGTCGGGCAAGACCACGATCGACGCGGTCGCGAAGGACGGAATCCAGCTGCGTGCGAAGGCGCGCGTGACCGTGCGCACCGCGATCGGCCGACTCGTCGGTGGCGCGACCGAGGAGACCATCATCGCCCGCGTCGGCGAAGGCATCATCTCGACCATCGGCTCTGCGCTCGACCACAAGAGCGTGCTTGAGAACCCCGACAAGATCTCGAAGACCGTGCTCGCGAAGGGCCTCGACTCGGGCACTGCGTTCGAGATCCTCTCGATCGACATCGCCGATGTCGATGTCGGCGAAAACATCGGCGCGCAGCTGCAGGCCGCGCAGGCAGAAGCCGACACCAAGCGCTTCCAGGCGCAGGCCGAACAGCGCCGCGCGCTGGCAGTCGCACTCGAGGCGGAGTACCAGGCCGAGGCGCAGAAGAACCGCGCGCTCGTCGTGCTCTCGGAAGCCGATGTGCCGAAGGCGGTCGCAGAGAGCCTCCGCACCGGCAAGCTCGGGCTGATGGACTACTACCGCATGCAGAATGTGATGGCCGATACGCAGATGCGTACGGCGATCGGCGGCGGTCCGCAGCAGAGCTGATCGACGGCGACCGATTCGATGGCCACGCTGCATGTCGTCATGCCCGTCTACAACGAGCCTGTGACGCTGGCGGCGGCGGTTGCGCGCGTGCTGGCTGCGCCGATGCCCGCAGGCTGGCAGTTGCGTGCGACGCTCATCGACGACGGTTCCGACGCCGCGACGAAGGCCGCCATCGCCGACATCGCGGCCCGGCTTCCGGTGACCGCGCTCGCGCATGCGAAGAACCGAGGCAAAGGCGCCGCGATCCGCACCGGCTTCGCGCATGTCCTGACGCACGCGGCCGATGACGACGCGATCCTGATCCAGGACGCCGACCTCGAGTACGACCCGGCCGACTTCCAGGCGCTTCTCGTGCCGCTCGTTGCCGGCGAGGCCGACCTCGTCCTCGGAAACCGCTGGGCGACGCCGCCCAAGGGCCTCAAGCGCCTCGCGCACCGGCTCGCGAACGGCTTCCTCACGCTCGCAAGCAACATCACCACCGGCCTGAAGGTGCACGACATGGAGTGCTGCTTCAAGCTCTTCACCGTGCCAGCGATGCGCCGCGTGATCGGCGACCTCGACGAAGAACGATTCGGGATCGAGCCGCAGATCGTGGCGTCGGCCGCGCGGCACGGGCTGCGCGTCCGCGAGGTGCCCGTCTCCTACGCGCCGCGCAGCTTCGAGGAAGGCAAGAAGATCCGCATGAAGGACGGCTTCCGCGTGTTCGTCGTCCTGTGGCGCGAGCGTGGCCGCACGAAGCGCCTTGCACGCGCGGTACACTCGCGCGCGTGAGCGAAGCCGCCCCAAGCGACCAGCCGAAGCGCCCCTCGCGGCTCAAGCTCGCGATGCAGGTGGCGGGTTTCGCCGTCGGCTGCGCGCTCGTGGCCTGGTGTGCCCAGCGTGCGTTCGCGGAGGGCGGCGAAGGCCTCAACAAGCTCTGGAACGCGGACCGATCGCTCGTCGCGCTGCTCATGCTGTCGACGCTCGGCTCGATCGTGTGCTCAGGCTACACCTTCTGGGCGATCGCGCGACCGATCCGCCGCTTCAGCGTCGTCGAGATGCAGGCCGTCAACCTGATGGCCTCGCTCTCCAACTACGCGCCTGTCCGCCTCGGGCTCTTCCTGCGCTGCGCCTTCCACTGGCGCGTCGAGCGCATGCCGGGCACCGATATCGCCGCGTGGATCGTGGGCGTCGCGATCGTGACGCTCGGCACGCTCGCCTCCGCGATCGCCGCGGGGCTCGTCCAGATTCCCGCTGGCCGCAGCGAACTCGCGCTCGACTGGATGTGGTTCGCGACCTACGCCGCGTGCATCGTCGCGGGCAGCGCGCTCACCATCTTCGTTTGCCGCAGGCCCGTCCTCAGCCGCTTCCTGAAGGGCGGGGAGCGCACGCTCAACGATCCAAGTGCGCTCGCGGGCGGCCTCGCGTTCCGCACCGTCGATGTCGCGATGTGGACGCTTCGCATGTGGGCGGCCGCCAAGATCGTCGGTGTCTCGCTCAACCCCGCACAGGCCGCGCTCCTCGCTGGCGTCGCGATCCTCGGCGCCGGCAACCCGCTCGGCCGGATCGGGTGGCGCGAGGCGTTCGTCACCGTCGTCGCGCCCTACATCATCACGGGCACCTCGAGCTCCAAGGAACTCGACATGCTGACCTCGCAGCTTGCGCTGCTCGAGAGCGCGAGCGAGGCGATCCTCACCATTCCGCTTGGAATCCTCGGATCGATCTGGTGCCTCTGGGCGATCCGCCGCGCCGCGAAGTCGCCAAACGCCGTCGCCGCGGCAAACCTACCCTCCTCGTCGCAACCGTGAGCGAACCGAAGCCCATCGCCCTGCCGATCCTCGTGCTGCCCGTGCGCGAGCAGCGCTACAGCTGCCACGGCTGCGGCAACTGCTGCCGCGACTTCACGGTGCAGCTGCGTCCGGCCGACCTCGAGAAGCTGCGCGCGCAGGACTGGGAGACGAAGCTCGGGATGCCGGTCACGACCGAGTTCCGCGGCGTCACCTACCTCAGGCAGCGCGAGGATGGCGGCTGCGTGTTCCTGATGGACGACGGCCTCTGTCGGATCCACAAGGACTACGGCTTCTCCGAGAAGCCGGTCGCGTGCCAGCTGTTCCCGTTCGTCCTCGTGCCCGACGACCGCAAGACGCATGTCGGCATCAGCTTCGCCTGCCAGAGCGTGCGCGAGAACAAGGGCGCGGAACTGCGCAGCCATCTCTCCGAGATCGACCGCATGAGCCGCGGCGTGCCCGAGACGCGCCTCGCGACCTACACCGCGATGCTCGCCGACGCGATGGGCGCGAAGGAAGGCGAGCTCGACGCGCTCGCGCAGCTCATCGACCGCCATCTCGCGCGCGAGGACCTCACGATGCGCGACCGCTTCGACGGACTCGCGTGGATCGCGGCGAATCTCGGCCGCGCGAAGCTCGCCGAAGTGCGTGCGACCCGCTTCAAGGAGCTCGTGCAGGTCCTCACCGCCGCGCTGCCCGATGAACTCCAGCACCTGCCGCTCGAGGGCGCGCTGCCGAAGCAGCTGCGCCTCCTTCGCCAGGCTGTCTACGCGCGCCTCGAGGATGTGCAGGTCAACCAGGCGAAGGCGAAAGGCCGCTGGCGCACGGTGCTGGCGCAGCTCCTCGCGAGCCGCGCGTTCACGCGCGGCAAGGGCCGCGTGCCGGCGGTTGCGCGCGGGCTGCTCGACGGCGCGGATTTCGCCGCGATTTCGCGCGTCCCCGCGCTTTCCGAAAGCCCCGACCGCGACGCGATCGACCAGCTGCTCTCGCGCTACACGCGCGCCACGATCCTCGGCAACCGCGCGTGGGGCGCGGGCTACTACGGATGGCCGGCCGTGCGCGGCCTGCAGGCGCTGGTCCTGAACATCGCGTGCGTCGCGTGGCTCGCGCGCATGCTCGCCGCGAAGCGCGGCCATGAGCACGCGACCATCGACGATGTCCGCGACGCGCTCGGCCGCATCGACCGCCACGCTGGCCGCGCGCCCGTGCTCGGCTCGGTCGGCGAACGCCTGCGGCTCGAGTACTTCCGCCTCGACGACGGCCTGCGCCGCATCATGCGCGAGAGCGTGTAGGGCACAGAACCGTCCTGGTCGTCAGCCCAAATGGGTGGCACTACTTCCAGTAGTGCGGAGTCGAGGTGGCCCGACCCGCACGCCGGCCGGTACGTGCGCGAAACCACCAC
>JBKCZS010000102.1:0-4203 GCA_046337925.1 bacterium
CGCCGCCCCCCGGTACAGCCGTGCGCGCCACGCACGACACGACCGCGGCGCGCGCAGGGCCTTCGCGCCCCGATGCGAGCGTCGCGCAAGACGACCGTGCCCCGGCGCGCGAAACACGCGCCGTGGCACAGCCGGTCAAGAGGACTGGAATCGCCGCGGCGCACAGAAGGCACGCCGCCGCCATGAAACGCACGGGCTTCGTCACTGGCCCTGCGGCTTCGTGACCGCCTCCATGACGCGCTCGAGGTTGAAGCTGCCGGGCTTCTGGCGCGGCGGGAAGTCGCGGAAACTCTGCAGCCAGCGCGCGACATACGCGCCTGCCGGCGCGATCGCGAACATGCGCTCGAGGTACCAGCGCTGGTAGCCCATCGCGTCTTCCTCGCGGGCGCGCTCGAACGGATCCATGCGGAGGTTCGTGAGGAGCGGCGCGCGCAGCTCGACGAACGGCTGCTGCCAGACATTGAGGCCCTCCGCCTCCTGCACGAGGAAGGTGACCTTCCAGTTGCCGTAGCGGAGCGCGGCGACGCTGCCGTCGTCGGTCCAGTAGATGAACTCCTGGCGTGGCCACGCGCCTTCTCCCTTG
The DNA here is from genome assembly GCA_046337925.1 of bacterium. Lineage (GTDB taxonomy): Bacteria > Planctomycetota > Phycisphaerae > Phycisphaerales > SM1A02 > QWPT01. Next base: position 584 of record JBKCZS010000102.1, read on the forward strand.
AACGCGGGGATCAGGTTGTAGCCGTCGAGATGCACCTTGTAGTTGCGGCCGTTGACGGTCTGGCCCTTCTTGAGGTCCTCGACGACGGTCGTGTTGCCGGCGGCGGCGAGCAGCGTGGGAACCATGTCCTCGTGCGCGCCGATGTCGTTGATGACGGTGCCCGGCTTGATGGTGCCCGGCCAGCGGATCACGCACGGGACGCGGTAGCCGCCCTCCCACTGCGTGTTCTTCTCGCCCTTGAACATCGTGGTGCCGCCATCGGGCCAGGTGAAGGTCTCGGCGCCGTTGTCGGTCGAGTACATGATGATCGTGTTGTCGAGCTCGCCGAGCGCCTCGAGCTTCGCGAGCAGCACGCCGATCTGGCGGTCATGCTCGACCATGCCGTCTGCGTAGATGCCGAGGCCGGTCTTGCCGTCGACGCCGGGCGCGAGGTGCGTGAAGATGTGCATCTTCGTCGAGTTCCACCAGAGGAAGAAGGGCTTTCCGTCCTTCACGGTGCGCTCCATGAAGTCCATCGCCTTCGTGTTGACCTCGTCGTCGAAGGTCTCCATGCGCTTCTTGGTGAGCGGACCCGTGTCGGTCATGCGGCCGTCGGCGAAGCTGTGGATCACGCCGCGCGGGCCGAACTTCTTCTTGAACGCGGGGTCCTTCGGGTAGTCGGGGTTCTCAGGCTCCTCCTCTGCGTTGAGGTGGTAGAGGTTGCCGAAGAACTCGTCGAAGCCGTGCGCGGTCGGCAGCATCTCGTCGCGGTCGCCGAGGTGGTTCTTGCCGAACTGCCCGGTCGCGTAGCCCTGCGCCTTGAGCAGCGTGGCGAGCGTCGGATCTTCCTTGCGCATGCCTTCGGGCGTGCCGGGCAGGCCGACCTTGGTGAGGCCGGTGCGGATCGGCGACTGGCCCGTGATGAACGCCGCGCGGCCGGCGGTGCAGCTCTGCTGGCCGTACCAGTCGGTGAAGACCGCTCCCTCGCGACCGATGCGGTCGATGTTGGGCGTCTTGTAGCCCATCATGCCCGTGTTGTAGGCGCTGACATTGAACTGCCCGATGTCGTCGCCCCAGATGACGAGGATGTTGGGCTTCTTCTTGGCGGGAGCCTTCTGCTCGGCGGCTGGCGCGGCGGCGACCGAGCCCGCCTGCGCGGCGCAGGCGCCCGTGAGGCCGATCAGCGCGACCGCGAGCGCGGGGAGCGCGCGGCGGGTGGCGGACAGGAGTTGGTCGAACAGTCGAGGCATGGCGTGGCGCATGGGATCTCTTGGTTCTGGTGCGGATCTGGACTTCCCCAGAGAATGGGGCGAAGGCAAACTACGCCTGCGGACTTGATGCGTCCAATGCATCAAAGTTTTCGAGTCGATACGCTGCGCGCATGGACCTCGAACTGCGGCATCATCGGCACGCGATTGCCCTCGCAGAGCACCGGAACTTTCAACGCGCGGCGCGCGCCCTCGAGATCTCGCAACCGGCGCTTTCAAGAAGCATCCAGGAACTCGAGCGTCGCATGGACGCCACGCTCTTCAGCCGGTCGCATGGCGGCGTCGAGGCGACGGATGTCGGCCGCATCTATCTCGCGAAGGCTCGGGCGGTCATCGCGCAGTCGGGCGACCTCGAGCGCGAGATGCACCTGATCCGCGGGCTCGAGATCGGGGAACTCCGCTTCGGCGCCGGGGTCTATCCATCGGAGATGTTCGTCGCGAAGGCGATGGCGCGCATGGCGAGGGCCCATCCGTCCGTGAAGCTCACCGCGATCTCGAACAGCATCGACACGCTCCTCCAGATGCTGCGCCGCCGCGAGATCGACTTCGCGGTCGGCGACCAGAAGACCGCGCAGGCCGAGCGCGGGCTCCGCGTGACGCCGCTTGCATGGCACAAGGGGTACCTCGTGGTGCGCGCGGGGCACCCGCTGCTCGCCGGCCCGGCCCTGAAGCTGAAGGATGTGCTGCGCTATCCGCTGACGCTGACGACGCGACTGCCGCCCGACATGCTGTCGAACTTCCTGCAGGGCAAGGGCGGAAAGGGCGCCGCGTCGATGCTGCCCGCGATCACCTGCGACTCGCCCACGATGATGAAGGCGATCGTCGCCGAGAGCGAGGCGATCGGACTCATGCCGATGTCGCTCATCGCGCGCGAGGTCGCGGAGGGCTCGCTCGTCGCGCTTCCCATCGAGGCGCCGTGGCTTGGCCGCACTTTCGCGATCATCGAGATCGAGGACCGCACGCCCTCTCCCTCCGCGGAGCAGTTCCTGCGCTACATCCGAGAGGCAGACGAGGCGGCTTCGCGTTGCGAGCACCCGTCCGCATCGGTGGCGGGCAGGCCGCGGAGACGACGCGGCGGGCAGTAGACTCCCCCCATGTCCCGACTCGCTTCATGCCTTTCGCACGCGCTGCTGGCCGTGCTCTTCCTCGCGATGCCGGGGTGCATTCAGAAGTTCGGCCCGATCGTCACGCGGCCGCCGACCCTTGGGGAGGAACTCCTCTCGCTCGACGCAGCGCACGAGGAAGGCCTCCTCACCGACGCGGAGTTCGCGACGCGACGCGCGCAGACGATTGCGGTGTGGAAGGCGATCGGGACTGCGCCCGTCGAGGTCCCTGAAGAGGACGACGCGCCATGAAGCGTCTTGCATCGCTTGCCGCGTGCATCCTTGCAGTGCTTCCCGTCGGTTGCATTTCCATCCGCCAACCTCGGGCGCAGGAAAGCCTCACGACAGGAGAGAAACTCCGCGCCATCGATGCGGCGGAGCGCGGCTACCCGTGGTGGGAGCTTACGCTCTCCGACCCTGCCAAGTTGAACCCGATGCGCGAGCGCCTTCCCGCCTGGTGCGGCGAGCTCCGTGCGCAGCTGCTGGGCAACCCGCCATCGATGTATGCCGAGCTCTGGGAGGGCCTGGTCGATGAAGAGCGCCCGACGACGATCCAGAAGTATGCGGGACGCAGCCCTGGCCTCTACCCGCCGGTCGACCGCGAGCGCACCGACCTCCGGCGCGCCCACGCGGCCGGACTCTTAAGCGACGCGGAACTGGCCGAACTCGAGTCGCTCCTCGCCGAGCAGGCGAAGCGCGCTGGTTTCCGCCTTCGCTCGGAGTCGCGCGAGGTGTTCGTGGAAGACGGCATCACTTTCGGAGGCTTCGGCGACGATCGCGGCATCGTCTCGACGCCCGACAGCCGTCGAGCCCAAGCGAACGGCCTGTGGCTGCGCCTGTGGGTGTTCGACTACGCGAACGCCGAACGCGTCGCGGGCGCCGAGCTCCAGAGCACCGATCCGAATCCGCCGCGAGAGAAGCCGACCCGCCCGTGGCGCAACCCGAGTTTCTGGGTGGATCCGAAGGCGACCGCCCCCTGACCCGAAAGGTGCACGGCACGTGCCGTGCAGTGCCAGGCACTGCATGGCACGTGCCGTGCACCAGCGCGGATCGCGCGGAAGCGTCTTTCTCGCTTGGACTTACACAATGCTGGCCCGTGCACGGCATGTGCCGTTCAGTGCATGGCACTGAGCGGCACGTGCCGTGCACCAGTCGGGGGACCTGCGAAATGGAAACGGCGGCTGCCGGAGCAGCCGCCGTTGAGTGTTGGGGTTCGCCCGCGTTTGAGCAGGCCTTCGTTCGATTAGGCCTTGAAGCCGCTCTTGTACTG
>JBKCZS010000103.1:0-4895 GCA_046337925.1 bacterium
GTCCTTGACCGCTAAACAACGCCCCATTCCGCGTTAGCATGCCCTGACGGGCCCTCGTAGCCCTTCCGCAGCCCAGCTGACCGCCGGGCTGTGTTCGTTTTCTTCCTCGTCAGCCCGCACGCACTCGGAACCCGGAACACCGGGATTCCACACCTTGAAGGAGGTGCGGTCATGCCATTGACCGTGAACGCTGGGCTTAGCACGGCGGCGTGCAAAGTGAAATGGCCGCCAGCGATGTGGCGGCCTTTCTCTTGGGTGTCAGGGCTTGTGTCCGTCGTTCAGGGGTTCACGAGATTCAGCGGGCAGTCCGACGGCGGGAACGGCACGCGCGGCGCGTCGCCCCAGTTCGAGAGGACGGCGGCGAGGTCCGCGCCGTCGACCTTCTCGTCGGCGTTGCTGTCGGCGGCGGCTCTGAATCCCTGAGTCGGCGAGGAGATGACCTTCCAGCCGCACTGCGGACTCGAGATGCAAGTTCCTCCGGAGGTCCAGTTGTAAATGAGCAGGACTTCAATCGTTCCGTCCGACCACGCGCGGTAGAGCCGGTCGAGAGCCTGGTTGTTCCCCGTGGCTCCCGCGTCGCCCACCCCATACCACACCACCGTCGGCTCACCGCCGGCCTGCGCGCTTGCGGCAGCCGCGATCGCCGCGGCCGGAACGGTCGATGACGACGCGCTCGCCGATGGCGCGAGGTTTGCGACGAGCGGGTGGATCACGATGCCGAGGCCGAGGATGGCGAGACCGGCGCCTGTCGAGATGTTCTTCATGGTGTGCTTCTCCGTGGGCCGGGAGCGTCTTCTCCCGGCCATGTTGAAACATGGACTGCGCCGCCGACGGGCGCGAGGCATGAAGTTAACTCCGCGGAAGACGGGCTCCAAGCCGTCGACATGAATTCGTCGATGGATGTCCGCATCCCGGGATAATCAGCCCCGCAGAGTCCGTGCCCCGTCGCTGACTCCGTCGACGCGCTCGAGCCACCGCAAAGTCGGAGCAAACCCCGCAGCCGTCAGCACTTCGATGCCTTCTGGAGCCCCCAATCGCCTACCCTTTCCGCTCGCCCCGCGATTCCGAGACAACCGCAATGCCCCCCATCCAACGACGCCCCGTTCCGCCGCCGAAGGAGTGTGCCTCGTGCCATCGGCCGTTCACCTGGCGCAAGAAGTGGGAGCGCGACTGGGAGCATGTGCGCTACTGCTCGGACGCGTGTCGCCGACGCGGGCCCGTCGAGCCGCCCGCGTCGAACGGCGACACCGGGCGCAGCGCAACGCGCAATCGGTAGAACGAAGGCGAATCAACCACCATGCGATCACTGCAGGCCGTCAGCGCCGTCCTCCTCTCCGTTCCCCTGATCGGGTCCGCGGCGAACCACGCCTTCAAGTGGGTCAACCCGCCGATGAGCGACGGCTCGCGCGGCGCAGAGATGTGGGAACTGATCCGCGACGGCGGCTTGATGGACTGGCTCGCCGTCGGGCACTTGGCGCTCGGCATCCTGCTTCTCGTGCCGCGCACGCGGTTCGCGGCGGGCGTGTGGCAGCTGCCGATCACGAGCGGAATCGTCGCGGTCAATGTCACGATGTTCCCGTCGGGCATCGCGCTTGCGATCGGAATGCTCGTCGTCAACCTCGGCGTGGTGCTCGCGCCGCGCGACCTTCGTCGACTGCTCGCGCCTTCCGCGGAGTGACCGCTTCGGCGCGCGCCGCTACATGAGGGAGATCGCGCAGATCGCGCCGCTCATCGCCAGCATCAGCGCCGCCGGCACAAACTTCGACACGGGGTCGCGCACCTTCAGGTGCATGGCCACCGCGCCCATCATGAGAACAGCGACCACCGCAGCCGCAGGCAGCACGACGGGCGGAAATGCGAGCCCCACCAGCAGCAGCACGCCGCAGATGATCTTCAGGCCACCGACGATGTAGAACATCGGCGCCGGCAGCCCGTAGGCCGCGAACTCGTCCTTGAGGTTCTTCGCCTCGCCGCCGCGATAGGCGGTCGCGCTCTGGCGACGCAGCAGCCACACATTCAGGAGACCCAAACCGACGATTGCCTGGAGGATGAGTCCGATCGTGTGTTGCATTCGATGCACGGTATCCGATCGCGGCGCCTCTCACGCGACCTACACTCCCATCTTGAACACTCCGACGCAGATCGTCTTCGAAATCGCCCGCGCGACCTCGGCTATCGCGTTTCTTTCCTACGGGATCGTTTGCTTGATCGGCCCACGAATGGAGGCAGAGTTCAAGCGCTACGGCCTTGCGCGATTCCGCCGCCTGATTGGCGCATTGGAGTGCCTCGGCGCGCTTGGGCTCGTGGTGGGCCACTTCAATCGCCCCGTGCTTGTGCTGTCCGCCGCTGGTCTCACGCTCACCATGCTGATGGCCATCGCCACGCGCATCCGCATCGGCGACTCGCTGGCAAAAACCCTTCCGGCGATCGTGCTGTTGGTGCTGAATGCGTTTGTGCTTGGGTTTGCCGTCGTGAACTCGTAGGCGCTGCCACTCGAGGTGGCGCGCGGAAACGTCTTCCGACGCGCCGGGGGCATCCTCCGCACCCAGGAGACCAGAGCCGCAGGTATCGAGCGCATGAAGGTCGGTGGTCGCGAGCTTCGCGTCTACGGGGCGGCGAAGACCGTCGCCGACTGCTTCAAGTTCCGCAACAAGATCGGCAAGGACATCGCGATCGAGGCGCTGCGCACCTATCTGCGCCGCAAGGACGCAAAGCCGGGAAATCGGGTGAGGGACCTCCTGCACTTCGCGCGCATCAACCGCGTGCAGGCGGTGATGGCTCCGTATGTCGACGGCCTGCTTGCGGCCAGGTGTTCACCGCCCAAGGCGTGCCCTCGGCGTCGCCTGAGTCGATGGCGGGCACGCGGGAGAAGGGGTTTCGGTTCCGGTGACACCGGGGCCAGCCGCTGACGCGGAGCGGATCGAACCGACCTTCCTGCGCTGACGGAGGGGGTCATGCCAGTTATCTGCCAATCGAAGAGGCTTTGGTGCGTCCTTGTGGAACTTAAACTTCTACTTTTACGCTCTGTAGCCTACTGTTCCAGCCGAGGAACCTGCCATGATCGATCCCACCGCCACCCATCCCCTGCTCCGCGAGCTCAACGACGCGCTCGCGATCGAGGGCGCCGAGCCCGCGGACTGGATCGTCTGCGGCGGGACCGCCCTCGGAATCCTTGGCCTGGTGCAGCGGCCGACGCGCGACGTCGACGTGATCAGCGGTTGGAGCTCTGCAACGCTGCAGATCGTCCAGATCGATCGCTTCCCGCCCGCGGTGGAACGAGCCATCGTGCGCGTGGCCGAGGCGCATCCCGAGCTCAAGTCATCTGGGATCAGCTGGGTCAACCTCGGTCCCAAGGGACTCCTCGACTTCGGCCTGCCGCCCGGATGCACGGGAAGGCTCACGCCCCGCACCATCGGCACGCACCTCACGCTGCGGCTTCCGGACCGGCGCGACCTGATCGCCTTCAAGCTGTTCGCGGCGGCGGACGCCGCACACGGTCGACAGTCGGTGCACAAGTCGGACCTGCGCGCACTCGCCCCGAACGAGGAAGAGCTGCGCTTCGCCATCGACTGGGTGATCACGATCCCCGACCGCAATCACCAACTCCGCGCCGAGCTGCGCGAGTTCCTGCAGGAGTTTGGCCATGAAGACCTCGCCTACTACATCGCGTGAGGAGCGCGTCCGCGCGGCGCTGCTCGACGTGCTGCACGCGCAATGGCGTGAGCTGGGCGTGCCCTTTCAGGCACCGGCATTCGAGCACCCATTGGAGGTGATCGACCCCGAGGCGCTGCTGTGGTGCTCGCTGCACTTCTTCGGAGGCGAACCGCGGCTCGAGGAGGCCGTGCGAAGCTGGTTCTCCACGAACCGCGCACGCGTCAACACGCAGCGCCTCAACACGCTCGCGCGACGCAACGAACAGGAGCCTGCCGAGGCGGCACGCGTGGCTGCCTGGCGGAGCGTCAACGGCCTTCGCCGACTCGTGACGCGAAAGCACGTCGGCCTCGCAGCATCGACCCCCGCATCGCTGCACCTGCGGTCGCGCGACGTGCTCGGAAACGACTGCGCCGCGTACCTCATCGTGGCGCTCCTCGGAAGCCCGCGCGGCGTGCGCTGCCGCGACGTCGCCGACTCGACCGGCTACACGTATCGCTGCGTCGCGGACACCGCGTCATCGTGGGCAGATGCAGGGCTCGTGCGCCTAGAGCATGGCTTCTGCACGATCCTCGACCCAACGCCGTGGGCACAGCTGCTGCGGTGCGAAGTGGCCGATGTCGTGACGGTCGACTGGCAAGCCGCGTACGGAGCCGTGCTCGAGTACCTGCTGACGCTGGCGCGCGCGCGCGCGGCGGGCGTCGCCGAGGACAGCCCGCTTCTCGCCGCAGCCGCGACGAAGGCGGACGGCGTCCTGCAGGGTGCGGCCGCAGGCGTTGCACCAGAGCGCGCGCCCGCGATCGAGGCGCTCCGCAACGCGATCCGGGCGGGATGAGTGCGCCTGCAAAGCGACGCAAAAAGCGACGCACTTCGCCCCCAAAGCGGCGCCCAAAATTGAGACACTGGGCGTCACAGCACCCGACCGCCCCAAAGGAAACACCGGTTCGCACCGCTTCGTTTCGCCCTCGCGTAACCCCCCAAACGCAGCGTGGTTGTGCCGCTCAGTGCGAGCGAACACGGGGTTTGAGCGGTCGCGGCTGCGGCCGCTCCCTCTGGCGCGATTCACGCCAAAGGCTGCCGCCGCAAAGCTAGCACCAAAGCCCGCTGCCGCAGCAGCGGGCGCTCAAACAATGGGCGGAGAGGGATTCGAACCCCCTGCTCTTTCCCGAGGGTTTCGAGGCCAGAGGCGAAAGCGGCGCAGAAAGCGGCACACGGGCTGGGAGGCGCGGGCGGCGAGGTGGGCG
>JBKCZS010000104.1:0-5448 GCA_046337925.1 bacterium
GCGGCCGCCGCCCCCGGGACCGCGTTGGCGAACCCGCCCCTCGCTCGGCAGCGCGCAGCCGAGCTGCAGCCCGCCGTGCGCGTGCGCGCGCACCGCGAGATCCTTTCGAATCGGCCAGTCGATGTCGGTGCGGCGGCGCGCGTCCTCGTGCCAGTCGATCGAGAAGCGGCTCGGGCGATCGGCGGGCAGACGCTTCACCTCGAGCTCGTCGGCGAACGCGGTCGTCACCATCCAGCTTGCAATCTCGTGCATGCCGGCCGCGGTCGGCGGCGAAACCGAGAGCGCGAGATTCACCTTGGCGGGTGAGAGGCTGAGGACAACAGACGACATGGGTGGAGGATAACCCGTGGAAATCGCCCCTGCAGCCGCTGCGTGCGATGGCGGAAGCCCTTCGACTGTATTCTCCGCGAATGGCCCACGCACGCGCCTACGCCCCCGCCTCGTTGAACGCCGCGGACTTTTCCGCGATCGAACCCTACTACCGCGAGCTCCTCGGCCGCGCGATCTCGTCGCCAGACGACCTCGAGCAGCTGATCCTCGACCGGAGCGACCTCGACGCGCTCGTCGCAGAGAAGGCCGCGAACCTCTACATCGCGACGACGCGCAACACCGAGGACAAGGCCGCGGAAGCAGCGTTCCTCGGCTTCGTGCGCGATGTCGAGCCGAAGCTGAAGCCGCTCTCGAGCGAGCTCGACAAGAAGATCGCGACGAGCGCCCTCGCCGACGCGCTGCCCAAGGGACGCTACGAGGTGCTGCTGCGCGGCCTGCGCGTCGACATCGAGCTCTTCCGTGAGGCGAACATCCCGCTCGAGACCGAACTCGCCGAGCTCGACCAGAAGTACAACCAGATCGTCGGCCGCATGACCGTCGAGTTCGACGGCAAGACCCAGACGATGCCGCAGATGTCGCGCTACCTCGAGGAAACCGACCGCGCCGTGCGCGAGCGCGCGTGGAAGGCGATCGCCGACCGCCGCCTCGCCGACCGCGATGCGATCGAGGACATCTACGACCAGATGCTCGCGCTGCGCCAGCAGATCGCGCGCAACGCCGGCTTCGACAACTTCCGCGACTTCCAGCACCGTCGCATGAAGCGCTTCGACTACACCCCCGCCGACTGCATGGAGATGCACAAGGCGATCGAGACGCACCTCGTGCCGATCCAGCGGCGCCTCGACCGCGAGCGCGCGCGCGCGCTCGGCGCGTCGCCGCTGCGTCCGTGGGACCTTGCGGTCGATGTGAAGGGCCGCAAGCCGCTGCGTCCGTTCGACGGCGCGAACCAGCTGATCGACGGCTGCTCGCGCATGTTCCACGCCATGGACAAGGAACTCGGGCAGATGTTCGACTCGATGAAGGAGGGCGACTGCCTCGACCTCGAGTCGCGCCCCGGCAAGGCCCCGGGCGGATACCAGTACCAGCGGCAGCACTCGCGGCGCCCGTTCATCTTCATGAACGCGGCGGGCATGCACCGCGACCTCGTGACGATGGTGCACGAGGCGGGACACGCTTTCCATTCGCTGCTCTCGAAGGAAGATCCGCTCGTCGACTACCGCAACGCGCCGACCGAGTTCAGCGAGGTCGCGTCGATGTCGATGGAACTCCTCACGCTTCCCTATCACGGCGAGTTCTACTCGGAGGACGAGTGCCGCCGCGCGCTGCGCGAGCGCCTCGAGAAGTTCCCGACGATCATGACCTGGATCGCGACGATCGACGCGTTCCAGCACTGGGTCTACACGAACCCGGGCCACACGCGGGCGCAGCGCACCGACGCGTGGCGCGCGCTCGTGAAGCGCTTCGGCAACGACATCTCGTGGGAGAGCTGCGAGTCCGCGCGCGACGCGCAGTGGCAGCGGCAGCTCCATCTCTTCGGCATGCCGTTCTACTACATCGAATACGGCATCGCCGAGACCGGCGCCATCCAGATGTGGCTCAACTCGCGCCGCGACCAGCGAAACGCGCTGGCGGCGTACCGCAAGGGCCTCGCGCTCGGCGGATCGCGTCCGCTGCCGGAACTCTTCGGCGCGGCGGGCCTGCGCCTCGATCTCGGCAGCGGGCTCATGGCCGAACTCGCGCGCGAGGTCGACGGCGAGCTGTCGCGCGAGATGGTCTCGGCCTGACGGGCGCGGCGACGCGCCGCGCGCTCACTCAAGTCCGATTCGCCAGCGCCAGACGCCTCCATAGCTCGCGTAGCGCATCGAGAAGGGCTGCGGATAGGTCTTCCAAGCGTCACCCTCCGTGCACGCCTCGTACATCGCAAATGTCAGGTCATTCTGCAGCATGTTCACGAATGATCGCAAGACGAACCTCCTGTTGGCCTCGACGATCTCTGGTGGATCACGGGCGGGGTCGGAGTCGACTTCGTCCAGCACATAGGGATAGCTGTCCCGGCGACGGCCGAGGTTGTACCTGAGCTGGCGCTCGATCCTGATCAGCGTGACATCGTCGCCCGGGAAAGCGAAGAGGTAGTTCTCCCGCATGCCCATGAAGGTGTCGATGAACTCAGCGAGTCCCTGCATGACCTCGTCGCGCCGCGAGGTCGGATCGATGCGCGGATCGGGGATCGCCTTTGCGATGTCCTCCGTGTCCTCGATGACGCGCAGGAACATTGCGAGAAGCTCGTCCCGCCACCGCTTCATGGCCGCACGGTGCTCGGGGCAATCCTTCAGCGCGTTCCTCCAGGCGAGCGTCCAAACCTCAAGGGCCAGGGTCGCTGCGTAGTCCCGGCTGATCACAGGGGAATCAATGAAGACCTCGTCGCGGTCGCAGTACTCCTCCACGCGCCTCGAGATCGCCTCCCGCATGGCCTCGTCGACGCGTGCTCCGTTCGGAAGCTGCCCGACGAGCCAACCGAGCGGCCGCGCAGCATCCTCGACGAACGCTGCTCGGCAAGGCTTCGCCCGACGCACCGCCTCGACCACTTCCTGATGGAAGTCGCGCTGTTCGGCCGCGAGCCGCATCGCCGCCGCGCGCACCTCGCCCGCCTCCGCAGCCCAGCACGGCGTCCAGCACAGGGAGTGGAAGCCCCGCACGCCGCGCGGCACGCGTGCCGCAAGCTGCGCGTCGAGCTGTGGAAGCCCGGATCTCCGAAGGTGTCCCGCGATCGCTTGCACCACGCGATCGGCCTCCTCGACCTCGCCGCGCACCCGCAGGAGCGCCTGCCGCGCGTCCATCCACTCGATCCATGCGATCGAGGCGCTGCCATAGGGCGGCGGCGCGTCGACCCTTCGACCGAGCCAGCGCTTCGCGCGCGCCTGCAGCGCATCCCATGCGGCGTCGATCTCCGCGCGTTGCTCCTCCGTTGCGTCCGCGATCTCGGGCTTGCCCGCCTCGACCTTGGAGGCGATCTCGAAGCCGGCGAGCGCGGAACGGTGGATCTGCGCGACCCGGGAGGGATGCCCCCACGCGGGCACATCGATGTCCTCGCCCGTCGGCGCGAGCGGCTGCGGCGGCACGCATGGCGCGACGCCGTTCGGGGAGGAAGGCGCTTCGCCCGCCAGCTCGTCGTTCGGCTTTTCGCCACCTTCGTCGGGTCGCACGAACTTCGCTGCGGGGCCGCCGCCGACGATCGCCGCTGGAAGACCGTCCGCGCCCATGCGGATCCTCGCGAACGGAAGCGCCAGGAGCTCGGGGTCGAACTTCGGCTCGTCTCCAGCCAACCACGAGATCCACGCAGGCCCGCAGGAATACTCGAGCCCCTCTTCAGACCGGATCGGATTCACGAGAACGCCGAGCTCGGCGCCCCCATCGGCCCGGACAAGCCTGATGAGCGTGGGGCCCGCGATCTCAGCGCCCGCGAGGAGTTCCTCGAGCGTCAGCCGATCGAGCTGCGCCACGACGCGGATGTAGGGCGAGGGCTGCGGCTGGGCGTTGGCCCCGTCCTGTCCCGCAGGAGTGGCCGCGGTCGCGGGGGTCTTCGTCTCGTGCTTCGTCTCGTGCTTCGTCTTCCCAACCTGCACGACATCGGCTGCATCGGCAGCGCGCGGCGCGGCCGGCACGACGGGGGTCGCGACCGCTGCAACGAGCGCAAGTCGAGCGAGCGCGCTGCGGATTGAAGGTGCTTTCTGCATGGAGTCCTCCGATCAGTCGATCGAGCCGGCGCGTGCGCTCACGCTTGAGAATAGCTGAACTGACTGCGTCACGAAAGGCGGGTGTACAAGGCTGCAGGAAAGGCTGCAGGAGAGGCTGCAGACAAGGATCTAGACAAGGATCCAGACAAGGATCTAGACAAGGCTCAGCCCCCTCCTCCGCCGCTCAAACCTCCGCCAGCGCCGCCCGTCTGCTGGGGGCCACCGCCCGTGACTGGATCGAGGCAAGGGCACTCCTGCCGTTCGAAGTAGAAGTCCCCCATGGTCACCCTCGCCTTCACCGCTGCTTCGTAGCCTCTGAGCAGCTTCGCCCCTGCGAACACGAATGCGTGTTGCTCGAAGAACCACTCCATTTGGCCTTCGTGACCCGGAAGATTCGATGGCTCGACCACGATGCAGTCCCACTCCACACACTCCATGCGCTCGTCGAGCGTGATCGTCGCAATCGTTCCGCCCGCAGTCCACTGCACCTCCGCGCTGCCGCCGTTCTCTGCACCCACGGTGACTCCCACGCCGAGCCCTGTCTGCTGGGGTGAAGATGCGTGCACCCCGTACGGACTGACCTCCGCAGATGTTCGACTTTGCGCGATCTTGTTTGCAATTCGACTCCCGATCCACGATCCTCTCGTATCGATCCAGGCATGGAGTCCACCGCTGGCGATTCTCGAGGTCTCGCCAGCGAGCACGACCCCGAAGTCAAGCACGATACTCCCCTTGACCGTCCCTCTTGAGACGATCCGCACCCGTTGCGGCAGGGGTGCCGTGCCAGGATCCTCCGTTCTCCAACGGAGAAAGCCGTTTCGCTCGGCGTAGGTGGAGAGGTCCACCTCACCAGTGGCGCTAAAGGCGTCCGCCTTCAAGCTGCATCGCGCCTGCAAGGCTCGCTGCGCGTTCGGCCCAGTCTGCTCGAAGCCGACCGCCCAGGTCGCCTGGCCCCGTTGCAGAAGGGTGCCGAACGAGAACGGCGAAGGGTCAGCCGGACGGTCGGTGCCCACCAGCGCGGGCCTATTGGGGTGCCAAGACCACTCGCCACAGGAGTTTTCGTTGTTTTCCCCGGGCTGTCCGATCGGAATCCACTCGCTTGGAGATCCACCAGGCTCCCCACCAGGACCAAGCGGCGTGTCATCGTCACTGCCGAGTGCGGAGGGCGTGATCATGAGAGAGAGAGAGAGAGAGAGAGAGAGAGAGAGAGAGAGAATCGAGTTCATGATGCCTCCATGATGCGATTTCGATGCGATGTCGATGCGATGTCGATGCGATGTCGATGCGATGTCGATGCGATGTCGATGCGATGTCGATGCGATGTCGATGCGATGTCGATGCGATGTCGATGCGATGTCGATGCGATGTCGATGCGATGTCGATG
>JBKCZS010000105.1:0-4203 GCA_046337925.1 bacterium
CCTCGCGGAGGCGGGTCACGACAGCGTGCATGTGGCGATGGTCGGCCTCGATGCGGCGAGCGATGAGGCGCTCTGGTCCTGGGCGATGCGCGAGGAGCGGAGCATCGTGAGCAAGGACGAGGACCTCTTCGTTCGAGCGAACCGTGGAGGCAACTCAGGTCGGCTCCTGTGGGTGCGGATCGGGAACTGCCGACGCGACGCGCTGCACAGCGCGTTTGAGCGCGGGATGCCCGCCGTCATCGCCGCGTTCGAGTCGGGGCAGCGCGTCGTCGAGCTTGCATGAGCCAGGTGCGAAGGCACCGTCCTTCCACAGGATCCGCCGCGTGCGGCCGAAGGTGTCGAGCGCGGGGTAGGCGGTGGCGGAGGAGGAGCCGTGTGTCGGCGGCCCCAACTTCGCATGGGCGTCTGTATCGACGCCTTTGGCTAGAATCAGGCCATGATCTCCCTCGCACAGGCCCTCGATGGACTCCGTCGGCTGTCGCCCGAGCTCGCCGCGCGGCATGTCGCCCGCATCGGCGTGTTCGGGTCGCTTGCGCGCGGCGAGGCGAAGCCTGGCCCCGACATCGATGAGCGGGTCGAGCTGACGGCCGAGGGCGATCTCTTCGACCTCGTCGCCGTCAAGAACATCCTCGAGCAGGCGTTCGGGACGCGCGTCGATGTCGTCCCCGTCGGCGGCCTCAAGCACGATGTGCGCGACGCGATCCTCCGGCAAGTGCGGTATGCCGCGTGACCACGCGGCGCGCGTGCGACACGGCTGGCGTGGTCGCCCCGAGAGTTGCTTCTGTTTGCTGAAGCGAATACAATCAGGCTAACGTGCGGCAAACAAAGGCAACTCATCGCGTCCCGCGGAAGCCAGACCGAGGCAGCGGGAAGCAGCAGCCCAGCCTGCAGGTCTTCCTCGCGCGCCATCCGGTCTTCACGAACGAAGAGCTCGCCCAGGCCTATGCCCCCCGTGGCTCGGGAAACCTCGGGACCCTTCGGGTGCTTCTCTCGCGCCAGCACGCGCGAGGTCGGGTCCTGTCGGTGCGACGCGGCGTCTACGCGGTCGTTCCCCTCGGCACGCAGGCGGATGCCGCACCTGTCGACCCCTATCTCGTGGCGTCGCGGCTCGCGCCCGATGCTGTGCTCTCCCATCACACGGCGCTTGAACTCCATGGGCATGCGCACAGCGCCTTTGCCAACTACCAGTTCCTCACGCGGACCGCGGCGCGGGCATGCACCTTCCGGTCGGCCGTCTTCCAGCCGGTGCGCGTGCCGCGGGCGCTCGCAGGCCGTGGCGGCGACCGCATCGGGGTCGAGACGATGGACCGCATGGGTCTCGACATTCGGGTGACCACGCTCGAGCGTACCTGCGTCGACGCGCTCGACCGCCCCGATCTGTGCGGTGGCTGGGAAGAGGTCTTCCGTTCGCTCGAGTCGGTGCCGTACCTCGATCTCGATGCGCTGGTCGCCTACGCGCTGAAGCTGCGATCGGCCACGGTTGCCGCGAAGGTCGGCTGGTTCCTCGAACTCAACGCGAAGCGGCTCGACGTCCCCGAGCGCGTCCTCCGCCGCCTTCGGTCGCATGCACCCAGGTCGAGGCAGTACCTCGACCGCGGGGCCAAGCGAGGCCATCGGCTTGCGACCGGATGGAACCTGATGCTTCCGACCGCGCTTGCCGAGCGACGCTGGAAGGGCGAGTCGTGAACCTCTCCCGCGAGCGGCTTCTGGCCGAGGCGGCCGCGCTCTCGTTTCGCCCTGAGATCCTCGAGAAGGTCGCGCGGCTGCTGTCGCTGCTCGAGGCGCTTCGCCGTCATCCGCGACTGAAGGGGCGGCTCGCGCTGAAGGGCGGCACGGCACTGAACCTGTTCCACTTCGATGTGCCGCGACTCTCGGTCGACATCGACCTGAATTACATCGGTTCCGCCGACCGCGAGGCGATGCTCGCGGAGCGGCCCGAGCTCGAGCGCGCGATCGAGGTCGTCGGGCAGGCCGAGGGCATGTCGACGGTCCGCGTGCCCGATGAACACGCGGGCGGCAAGTGGCAGTTGCGCTACCAGAGCGCGCTGGGCCAAGCCGGGAATGTCGAGGTCGACCTCAACTACATGCTCCGCGTGCCGTTGTGGCCCGTGCAGGCGCTCGACTCGCGGCCGCTTGGGCGCTTCACGGCGTCGGCGGTCCCGTTGCTCGACATCCACGAGATCGCCGCGGGCAAGCTTGCGGCGCTGTTGTCGCGGCGCGCGAGCCGCGATCTCTTCGATGCGCACGCGCTGCTGGCGCGGCGGGACATCGATGACGCCCGCCTCCGGACGGCGTTCGTGGCGTATGGCGCGATGAACCGCGTGGACTGGCGAACCGTCACGCCGGATTCCATCGGCTTCGAGGTCGACGAGCTCCGCGAGCAGCTGCTGCCGGTGCTTCGGTCTTCGGCGTTCCGCGGCGACCGCGAGCTGAAGGCCTGGGCGGACGGATTGGTGGCTGACTGTCGGAAGGGCTTGTCGAGGCTCTTCCCGTTCACGGAGGCAGAACGTGAGTTTCTCGATCGCGTGCTCGACCACGGGGAGATCCGCGCCGAACTGCTGACCGCCGACGAGGCGCTCGCAGGGCGGATCGCCCAGCATCCGTCGCTCGCGTGGAAGGCGCAGAATGTCAGGAAGCACTTCGGGCGGTGAGCGCGTGGAGCGCTCGTCCCGAGGTCTCGTCGCCGACGCCTTCCTGCTGATCCCGACGTTCACGGTCAATGGCATGGCCGCACCTCCTTCAAGGTGTGGAATCCCGGTGTTCCGGTTCCGAGTGCGTGCGGGCTGACGAGGCCCAAAACGAACACAGCCCGGCGGTCAGCCGGGCTGCGGAAGGGCTACGAGGGCCCATCAGGTCATGCGAACGCGGAAGTGGGCGTTGTTTAGCGGTCAGACCCGCCGCCGCGGCTTTACACCGCGTCGACGCGGCGCAGTTGTGCGGCTGGATCCCATCCGGGCGGGGCGGGGCGAGAGGTGCTCCACCAGCGCATTCCGCCGGAGATCCACGCCTGCCGCCAGCCCTCGTAGGTGAAGCCCCGATCGCCATCGCTTACGCCGAACTGAAACCCGCAGCAGGAGCAGATCTCGTACGAGTCGCCGCATTCCGGAGTCGTCGGAGGCTCGTCGAGGCCGTCGAACCCGCAGACGGGGCAGATGTGGCTACTCATGGCGTTCATGGCGCAGTCCCGGGCTGGGCGTGCCAGTAGTCCGACGAGGGGCCATTCGGAAGCTGTGCATGGCGCCAGCAGCGATTCGTGGAAACCGCGATGGCGATCGAATCAAGAGTACTGGGTTGTGACATCGCCTGTCTCGAGGACGACCGATTCCGCTATGACTTCGAGGCACCCAAAGCTGTCGATGTACACGATGAAATGGCGCAAAATCCAATGGAACTGCGCGCCGTAGTTCTCATTCGATCTCTCAAGTAGTTCCGCGACCCAGTCCGAGTCATGGACCTCTAACACCCGATCGAATGCCTCGACATGCCACGACGTGCAGTAGAGTTCCGCGCGCCAGCGAAACGCGCGCGCTTTCACGAAGCGCAGCCATGCGGAACGCTTGCCGCCCTCTTCGAGGTAGAGCATTCCAAGCCTGAGGCCGCCCTCGCCGTAGCGTAGGTCGGGCTCCAGGTGGTTCGCATTGAATGGAAACGGGAGCTCAAGGACTTGAGTTGTGTGCATGGCTGCCCGTCACCTCCGCTGGACGGCATCGACCGGAGCGCCTGGATTGCGCATCAGCTGCCCGTTCAGCAACCGCTCGAAGAGTGGATGTCCCGTACGGTTGACGCCGTTCCACTGGGAGCGGGGGGATACCTGCGGCCTCCAGCGCCTTCGCGGAGCGGGTGTTCAATATGATTGCCTGCCCCCCACGAATGATATAGCTGACCGGAACCTGCGCGGGACTGACAGACCCGGAGCGGAGGGCGGCGGCGAGACTATCGACTGTCATGCCCTCGAAGCGTCCTCCTTTGCTGAATCTCGCACTGTATGTCGTCTGTGCGTACCGCGCGTTACTGGGAATCCCGCACCCGTTCGTATTGTGCACCACCACCCCGCACGCGCCCACGAGGTAGCGGCTCGTGCCCTCGACGGTGAGGTTGTAGACGGGGACGACCGCGTGGCGGCCGCGGATCTTCGTGACCGTGGCCGTGCCCGCGACGCCCTGCGGGGACATCGTGCGGACGGCGTCGCCCTCGGCGAGGTCG
>JBKCZS010000106.1:0-3174 GCA_046337925.1 bacterium
GGTCTCGAAGGCGCTCGAGCGCGTGCGCACGGAACTGCGCGAGTGCATCGAGCGACGCATCGCGGCGGAGGGTACGCGATGAGCGGACACGCGCCGCAGCGACGCGCGCGGTGGTCCGAAGCGCGTCGAGCTTGCGTACGAGGAGTCGAGCGCACTCATCCGCTCGATTCGGCTCGAAAATCTTCCGCAGGCTCGCGGCGGCCCGCGCACCGTCGAGTTCGAACTGGTCGATGACGCTCCGCTCGACCCGCGATTCTTCGCCCACGAGTTTCATCACGACGCATCGCGCGTCGTCATCACTGAAGATTGAAAGGACTGCATGCAGTTCATCCCGTTCATCTCCGCTGCGTTCGTCTCGCTTCTCGCGCTTCAGTCGGCACCGGCCCCCGCCACGACGGCGAAGCCTGCGCCCGACACGAAGCCCGCTGCGGCGGCCAAGTCGCCGCCGAACTTTGTCTTCATCCAGGCCGAGGCCACGGGCTGGTCGAGCACCTCGGTCGACATGGACGGCGAGCCGCCGTCGCACGCACGGCCGGCCGGACTCACGCCCAATCTCGAGAAACTCGCCGCGGACGGCATGCGTTTCAGCGACTTCTACGCGTCGTGCCCGCGCTGCACGCCGTCGCGCGCGAGCTTCGTCACGGGCATCTCGCCCGCGAAGCTGCACATGACCTACCAGAACGAAGGCGGCAACAGCCGTCGCGAGCAAGGCGATGGCGGCTACACGATCATGAAGATGGTTCCGCCCGAGGTCGAGGAGTACATCCCGAAGGGCGTGAAGACGACCGCAGAGTGGTTGAAGGAACTCGGCTACACGAGCGCGCACTTCGGCAAGTGGCATGCTGGCCGCGCCGATCCGAAGGCAAACGGCTTCGACGCGTCGGACGGGCCGAACTCGAACCAAGGCCCCGAGCGCGGTGTTGCGCCAAATCCGAAGCAGGCGACGGTGATCACCGACAAGGGCATCGCGTTCATGCGCGACGCCGTGAAGGCGAAGAAGCCCTTCTATGTGCAGATCTCGCACTACGGATTCGGCAGCGAGGAGGAGGCGACGCCTGAGTCGCTCGAGATCGCGCGGAAGCTCGTCCCCGGCGTCAGCGGCAAGCCGCTTGGCGCGATCGCGGGCCAGCACGACATGGATCTCCAGCTCGCGCGCGTGCGTGCGGCGCTCGTCGAGCTTGGAATCGCCGACAACACCTACATCTTCTTCAGCGCCGACCACGGTGCGCAGGGCGGCGGTGGCGGAGGCGGCGGAGGTCGCGGTGGCCGCAACACGGCGAATCCGCCGTTTTCCGGCGCGAAGGGCAGCGTGAGCGAAGGCGGCATCCGCGTTCCGTTCATCGTGGTTGGCCCAGGCGTGCCCGCCGGCGTCATCAGCCGCGTGCGCGCGACGGGCATGGACCTCGTGCCCACGATGCGCGATCTCGCCGGAAAGCCGATCGAGAAGTCGGCCGATCCCGATGCACAGACGGTGGTCGAAGGCGGCAGCCTCGTGCCGGTCCTCAAGAGTTCTGGCGAGAACGCGGGCAAGGGAACGGTCGCACGCACGCGTGAGGAGATCGTCATCCACTTCCCGCACTACGACCTCAACAACGGCGGTCCGGCCTCTGCGATCTATCTCGGCGACCACAAGCTCGTGCGCAACTACGACGCCGGAACCGTGAAGCTCTACGACATCGCGAAGGACCGCGCGGAGGCGAACGACCTCGCTGCGCAGATGCCCGAGCGCGTGAAGGAGCTCGAGGCGAAGCTCGACGCGTATCTCAAGGCGATTCATGCGCCGATGGCGACGCTCGCGAAGGACGGCGGTGCGACGAAGGGCGAGCCTCCCGCGCAGAAGCCGCGCGGAAACGGCGGCGGTCGCAAGCAGAAGCAGCAGGGAGGTGGCGAGTGAAGCTTCGGCTGTTCGCAACGATCGCAGCGGTCTCGTGCGCGGCATTCGTGCACGCGCATCCACCCGACGAGTTCGATGCGGCGTCGAGCCGCGTCTGGACGAACACGCGCACGGGCGAGCAGGTCGAGGGCTCGTTCCTCTTCGCGCGTTCCGGCAAGGTCGCGATCGCGACGCCGTCGGGTGCGCTCGAGACGGTCAAGCTCGCCGATCTCGCGGGCGCCGACCGCGCTGAGGCCGACGCGCGCATCGCGTCGATCCGCGCGATCAACGACGCGCGCGTCGAGCAGGCGGCCGCTGCGGCGAAGCCCGCGCAGGCCGAGATCTTCGACAAGTTCGCGCCGTTCGTGAAGACGCGCTTCGACGACCGCTGGCTCTATGTCGAGTCGGACGGCCTGCCTCACGCGCCGCTTGAGATGAGGATGATGGTCGGCATCACCGCGTGGCAGCAGCAGGTGCCGCTGCCGCAGCCGTACACCGGCAGCAACGCGTGGCAGATTCCGCTGAAGCCTGAGCTCGCGGACAAGCCGATCTCGGGCCGCACCGCGCTCATGCGAGGCGCCGTGGCGCTCGCCGCGAACGGCATCCCGATATTCAATGCGCTCAACAACCGGGGCGTCGACAGCTTCTCGATCGGCGAGCTCGACGAGTTCGGCGGTCACTGCGGCCGCGGCGACGACTATCACTACCACGCTGCGCCGCTCGCGATCGAGAAGGTCGTCGGCAAGGGGAAGCCGATCGCATATGCACTCGACGGTTTTCCGATCTACGGTCTGTTCGATCCGAAGGTGAAAGAGGGCGACGACCTCGCGTGTCCGTGTGGTTCGCATGAGCCGCTCGACGAACTCAACGGCCACTTCTGCGAAGTGCCGAAGGGCGAGGGTTTCGGCGGCGGAACGCGGTCGTACCACTATCACGCGTCGAAGACCTTCCCGTACATCAACGGCGGCATGCGTGGCAAGGTCGAGGTCGAGGGCAGCGGCACCGACACGCAGGTCGTGCCGCAGCCGCGCGCGATTGGCGTTCGACCGGCCCTTCAGCAGCTGCGTGGCGCCAAGATCACGGGGTTCGAGCAGACGGGACCAAAGGCGTGGAGCCTCCGCTACGAAGTCGGCGGCAAGTCCTCGTCCGTGAACTACCGCGTCGATGACGGCGGCAAGACGATCTTTGAGTTCGTCGGCGCCGATGGAACGAAGCGTGAGGAGGAGTACACGGCGCGTGCGCGCGGCGGACAGGATGGATCGCCGCGTGGCGGTGGCCAGCGCGGTGGTCGTGGACAAGGG
>JBKCZS010000107.1:0-9482 GCA_046337925.1 bacterium
GCGGCCAGCGCGGCGACGAGCACGGAGCAGGGGACCGACATCGCCGCGACCATCGAGGCAAGGCTGATGATGCGGAAGACCGCGAGCACCGCGCCCCACAGCACGATCGCGAGCACGGCGGGCAGCGTGAGCACGGGCCACATCGCGACGAGCGCGCCGAATCCCGTCGCCACGCCCTTGCCGCCCTTGAACTTGATCCAGGGCGAGAGGGTGTGGCCGAGGATGGCGGCGAGCGCCGTCGCGAGCCAGCACCACGCGGTCGCCGTCGAGACGCCGCCCGCCTTCGCGCCGAGCGCGCCGAGCAGCCAGCCGGCGACGAGGACCGGAAGCGCGCCCTTGAGCGCGTCGATGGCGAAGCACAGGATGCCCCACGAGCGGCCGAGCGTGCGTCCGAGGTTGGTGGCGCCGTAGTTCTTGCTGCCGACCGTGCTCAGGTCGACGCCGCGCGAACGGGCGAGGAGGTGCGCGGTCGGAAAGCTGCCGACGAGGTACGCGGCGACGGGCAGCGCCGCCCAGAGGAGCGGGGTTGGGTCACCGGAGGCGGTGGCGGCCGACGAAGCCTGCGACGGATCCATGGACGGCGATGATACGGAATGGAGGCAGGGTGCGCGGCGGCGTCGAGGCGTCGCTATTCGCCCTGCCAGAGCTGCGAGCCGTGCTTCGCGAGGTGCCAGCGGCCGGTCGATCGCCGCACTTCGCCTGCGATCGCGAGCAGGATCGGCATCGGCATCGCGCCGGAAAGCTCGAGTCGGTCATCGAACAGCGCGACGGTCGGGACGGCGACGCCCTGGATCTCCGCCGTTTCCTGCGCGCACGCGCGGATGAGCGCCGCGAGCGCCTGATCGGCGAGCGCGGTCGGCGTGGCGGCGTGGAGCGTGACGCGTGCGTTCACGGAGAGACCCTCGGAGGCGTTTCCGCGCGAATCACGAGCGATCGAAGAGCAGGATGGTCGCGGTGACGAGCTGCAGCAGCGCGGCGCCGGCGATCCAGCGCAGGAACGACTCGGTGTCGCTCAGGTTCAGGAACGCGACCGCCGCGACGAGGATCGTGAGGAGCTGGAGGCCCATGGCCGCGAGGCGGATCGCGCCGGTCTCCGAGCGGCGCAGGCGCAGCGCACGCACTTCCTCGGTGAGTTCGCCGAGGGCGCGGCGGAGGCGCTCGCCATCGCGGTCGCGCCGGAGCTTGCGCGTGCTGGCGCGCGTGCGGCGCGTGCGCGCGATCGGTGCTGCGCCGTTGGCGACGGCGCTCGCGACGATCGCGTCGTCGCGGTGGCGCAGGATCAGTTCGACGGCCTCCGCCATGGTCGCGGCGGAGAAGTCGGGCGCCGCTTCCGCGATGCGCGCGCGGTCGCGCGACACGAGCACCGTGCGGAGTCCGGCGGCGCGGCCCGCCTCGATGTCGCGCGGCGAGTCGCCGACGATCCACGAGCGGTCCGCGTCGAGTTCCATGTCCTGCACGGCCTGCTGGATCATGCCGGGCTTCGGCTTGCGCCACGGGTGGTCGCGGGTGTAGCCCGGCACCGTGCCCTTCGGATGGAACGGGCAGTAGTAGAAGCGCTCGACGGTGCGCTTGAGGCCGCTCGCGGCGTCGAGCATCTCGCTGAGCTTGCGGTGGTAGGCGTCGACATCGGCCTCGGTGAAGCGGCCCTGCGCGACGCCGCCCTGGTTGGTCGCCACGACGAGGCGGAACCCCGCGTCGCGAAGCCGCCGCAGCGCCGGCGCGACTCCGTCGACAAGCTGCACGGCGGCAGGGTTGCCGGCGCGCTCGTCATCGGGAACAAGGGTGCCGTCGCGGTCGAGGAAGATGGCGGGGTCGAGAGGCATCGGATTCGCGGAGCGTTCTGGCCGACCCACTATACGGGGTGCGTTCGTGGCGCGAACCTGCGCGCCGCGCGGCGATTTCGGCCTCTCCTATCTCTTACACGACTGCGGTCGGAATCGGCTTCGGCGTGATCGAGCCGGCGCCGTCGCCGAAACTCGTGCCGATCGCGCGGGCCGCCGCGATGAGCGGGTGGTCGATCGGCACGAGGCGCTGCTTGCCGACGGTCTCGAAGAGGTCGATGTCGGAGAAGAGGTTGTTCTCGCGGACGACCATGCGGTTCCGCTTGCCGCTTGCGAGGACGGCCATCGCGTGGAAGCCGAAGTTGGTCGCGAGGATGCGGTCGGACGCGATCGGCGCGCCTCCGCGCTGGATGTGTCCGAGCACGGTCGTGCGCGTCTCGATGCCCGTGAGGTCGGCGATCTCGTTCGCGACGAGATTGCCGATGCCGCCGAAACGCACCGGATCGGGGCTCGTCGGGTCGTAGCGGCTGATGACCTGCTTGCCGCTCTGCGGCCGCGCGCCCTCGGCGACGACCACGATCGCGAAGCCGGTGTCGCGCATGCGGCGGTCGATGTCGTCGGCGATCTTGCGGAGATCGAAGGGGATCTCCGGGAGGAGGATGACATCCGAGCCGCTGGCGACCCCCGCGGTGAGCGCGATCCAGCCGGCGTTGCGGCCCATGACTTCGCAGACCATCGCGCGGTGGTGGCTGTCCGCGGTCGAGTTGAGGCGGTCGAGCGCATCGGTCGCGGTGGCGACCGCGGTGAGGAAGCCGAAGGTGATCTCGGTGCCGACGAGGTCGTTGTCGATCGTCTTCGGGACGCCGATCACATTCACGCCTGCCTCGGCGATCGGGGCCGCGCACGCCATGGTGCCGTCGCCGCCGATCACGATCAGCGCGTCGAGACGCTCGCGGCGGATCGTCGTGAGGCACTGGTCGGTGACATCCTTCCAGATGGGATCGCCGGACTCGGTGCGGCCCACGCAGTAGCGGGACGGATTCGCCTTGTTGTTCGAGCCGAGGATCGTGCCGCCGCGGGTGAGGATGCCGTTGACATCCTTCTGGTTCAGCTGGCGCACGCGGTGCTCGATGAGGCCTTGGAAACCGTCCTCGATGCCGACGACCTCGATGCCGTACTGCAGGATGGCGGTCTTCGCGACCGCGCGGATGACCGCGTTGAGGCCGGGACAGTCGCCGCCGCCGGTGAGGATGCCGAGTCGCTTGAGTGAGGGAGGCATGGTTGGGTGGTTGAGGATTCGGTGGCCCCGACCGAGGCCGAAGTCAAATAGGGTAGCGCAAAGCGGCGGGAAACGATGGCCTTCGCTAGGATTGCGGGCTATGTCCGAAACGACCCCGCAGGAACCCGCTCCGCTCTCCGAATCCGAGATCATCGCGTCGCGCCGCGCGAAGTTGAAGCGCGTCCGCGACGAACTCGGCTTCGAGCCGTACGGCCAGCGCGAGGACGGGCTGCTTTCGCTCGCCGACGCGCGCGCCCTCTTCAGCGAGGAGGCGCATGTCGCCTACGAGACGGCGGCGAAGGAAGCGAAGGCCGCGGGTGGTGCGGCTGCGGTGTCGGACGGACGCGCGAGCGTGAAGATCGCGGGCCGCGTGGTGCAGCACCGCGACATGGGGAAGCTGGTGTTCCTGTTCCTTCGCGACGCAACCGGCGACCTCCAGGTGAGCGTGTCGAAGGCGTCGGTGTCGCCGCAGGCGTTCGAGCTTGCGAAGCAGGTCGACTACGGCGACATCCTTGTCGCCGAAGGTCCGATCGGCCGCACGAACAAGGGAGAAGTGTGCGTGTGGGCGACGGCGGTGTCGCTCGGCGCCAAGTCGCTCGCGCCGCCGCCGGCGAAGTGGCACGGATTGTCCGACCCCGAGCTGCGCTACCGCCGCCGCTATGTCGACATGTACGCGAACCCCGAGACCGCGAAGGTCTTCGCGATGCGTGCGCGCATCGTGTCGCGCATCCGCCGCTTCATGGACGCGCGCGGCTACCTCGAGGTCGAGACGCCGGTCCTGCAGCCGATCGCGGGCGGCGCCGCCGCGCGGCCGTTCACGACGCATCACAACGCGCTCGACATGCCGCTCTTCATGCGGATCGCGCCCGAGCTCTACCTCAAGCGCTGCCTTGTCGGCGGACTGCGCAAGGTCTACGAGATCAACCGCAACTTCCGCAACGAAGGCATCGACCGGAGCCACAACCCCGAGTTCACCGCGATGGAGGTCTACGAGGCCTTCGGCGACTACGGCACCATGATGGAGCTCACCGAGAGCCTGATCCACGAGCTCGCGGTGTCGATGGTCGAGGAGCGCAAGGCCGCGGGGCTGCGCGTGGAGGAGAACGGCCCGAACGGAGGCCCCGTGCTTCCGTGGGGCGAGCTCGCGATCAACTACGCGAAGCCGTTCGTGCGCGTGAAGTTCGAGGAGCTGTTCCGCCGCGGCGCAGGCTGCGAGATGCGTGATTTCAAGGCCGTGCGCGCCAAGGCGCGCGAGCTTGGCCTCCATCACGAGGCGAAGCTCGACGACTGGCTCGTCGTGAACGAGGTGTTCGAGGAGTGCGCGGAGCCCTTGATCGATCCGTGCCGTCCGACCTTCGTCACCGACTATCCGAGCGCGATCTCGCCGCTCACGCGGCCGCACCGCGACGATCCTGCGCTCTGCGGGCGCTGGGACATCTTCATCGGCGGCATGGAGGTCGGGCCTGCGTACACCGAGCTCAACGACCCCGACATCCAGCTTGCGAAGTTCACCGAGCAGCTGAAGGGCGCCGACGACGAGGAGTCGACCTTCCGCACGCTCGACGAGGATTTCGTCGAGGCGCTGCGCGTCGGCATGCCGCCCGCGGGCGGCCTTGGCATCGGCATCGACCGCCTCGTCATGCTGCTCACCGACAGCGCTTCGATCCGCGATGTGATCCTGTTCCCGCTCCTGCGCTCGATGGGCGCGGGCGGTGGAAACGATGCCGCCGGGCCTGAAGGCGGAACGAAGGCGTGACGCGCCGTGCGGTCATCGCGCTTGCCGTCGCGCTGCTCGCGGTCGCGTGCGGTGCGCGCGGCGCGTGGGCCGGATGGAAGACCGTCGACGAGCGCTGGTGGGTGCAGGAACTCGGCGGCAAGCCGTGCGGGCGCATGGTCGAGCGCGTCGAGGAAGGCGATGGCGACGACGCCGGGCGCGTGCGCACGACCTCGCGCGTCGAGCTGCGGTTTCGCCGTGCGGGGCAGGAGACGCGCGTCGAGCTTGAGACCGTCTTCGTCGAGACGAAGGCGGGCGAACCGGTCGAGGCGAGCGTCGCGCAGGGTGGCGGCGAGCCGGTGCGCTACCGCTTCGCGAAGGAGGACGGCGCGTGGGTCGCGAACATCGACCGCGGCGTCGCGGGCGCGGGCGAGCGCAAACGGATCGACGGCGCGTTCCTCACGCCGCGCGCTGCGTCGGCGCTGGTCGCGACGCGGCACAAGGCAGGTGCGGCGGAGATCGCGTTCCGCGCGCTCGATGTCCAGTCGGGCCTGTCGGTCGCCGAGATCGTGATGACGCGTGGCGCGACGGACGAAGCGCGGACGCGCTATTCGACGCGCAACAGCCTCGTGCCGGTCGTGGGCTCCGAGCTGCTCGATGCGGAAGGCCGGTCGGTCGAGACGACCGTCGACTTCCCGGGGCTCGGGGAGTTCCGTTCGCGGCTCGCCGACAAGGTCGCGGCCGACCGCGCGCATGAGGCTGCGACCTTCGATCTTCTCGTCGGAACCTTCGTGAAGATGGCCGCGATCGCGCGGTACGACGAGCAGTCGCGGCTTGCGTTCACCGTGCGCGCGGATGCCGACGGTGGCGTCGATCTTCCGAGCGAGGGCGCACAGGTCGCGCGGCGCATCGATGCGCGCACGCAGCGCGTCGAGATCGATGTGATGCGCGGCAGCGCGGCGGCCGCAGGGGATGCGACCGACGAGCGCTGGCTGCGCGCGACCGAGCTCCTCGACTTCGAGAGCGGGCCCGTGCGCGAACTGCTCGCGAAGGCGAAGCTGCCGAAGGATGGCGACGCGTACCGCGATGCGGAGGCGCTGCGGCGGCTCGTGTTCCGTCATCTGCGCCGCAAGGATCTCGCGACGGCGTTCGGTTCTGCGAGCGATGCGGCGCGCACGCAGGGCGGCGACTGCACCGAGCACGCGGTGCTGCTCGCGGCGCTCCTGCGCGCGAAGGGGATCCCGTCGCGCGTCGCGAGCGGGCTCGTCTAGGTGCCCGAACTCGCCGGGCAGGGGCCTGGCTTCGGCTGGCACCTGTGGACGCAGGCGCTCGTTCCCGCGCCGGGCGGCGGCAAGGAGCGCGTGTGGCTCGATCTCGATGCGACGCTCGGTGGCGGCGGCCGCGGATATCACGCGGCGCACATCCTGGTCGCGACGAGCGATCTCGCCGGCGGCGCGACGGATCCTGCGTTCGCGCGCGCGGTCGGCATGCTCGGCGGCATCGCGATCGAACTCGACGCGGAAAACGGCGGTGCGAAGTGAGCGCGGCGGACGGCAATCATCTCGCGTTCGAGCCGCTGCCGGCGCTGCCTCCGCGCGACGCGGCGGGGCACAAGGGGACCTTCGGCTCGGTGCTCGTGATCGGCGGCTGCGCGCACGCGCCGCGCACCATGCTCGGCGGCGCGATGCTCGCGGCGCGCGCGGCACTGCGTGCGGGCGCCGGGCGCGTGATCGCTGCGGTTCCAGCGCCGCTTGCGACCGAAGCGCTCGTGATCCTGCCCGAAGCGACGGTGGTCGCGCTGCCGTGCGAGGCGTCGGGCGAACTTCACGCATCGGGCGCCGCGGAGGCGATCGACGACGCGCTGCGCGAGGCGAGCGCGATCGTGATCGGGCCTGCGCTCGGGCGCAGCGCGGCGGCCGAGCAGGTCGTCATGCGTCTCGTCGGTCTTGGCGAGCAGCCGCTCGTGATCGATGCAGATGCGATCCGCGCGTTTGCCGCGCATCTCGACGCTGCGCGCGATGTGCGCGGCACGGTCGTCTTCACGCCGCATCCCGGCGAGGCGTCGGCGCTCGCCGACTCGCTTGGCCTTGAACTCGACGCGGTCGAGCGCGCGACGCGGCCCGCCGCCGCGATGGCGCTCGCGCAGCGGCTCGGTGCCGTGGTCGCGCTCAAGGGCCATGGCACGGTGACGAGCGACGGCTTGCGCGCGTGGCGGTGCGAGCATGGCGGTGCGGCGCTTGCGACGGGCGGAAGCGGCGATGTGCTCGCGGGCGTCGTCGGCGCGTTCTTCGCGCAGTTCGCCGCGCAGGTCGCAGCGCGGGGCGCACGCGGCGGCGCGCTGTCCGCAGGCGCGATCACGGCGCTTGCGGTCGAGGCGCACGCGCGCGCCGGCGACCTGTGGGCCGAGCGACACGGCGACGCGGGCGCGCTTGCGCGCGAGATCGCGGATCTCGTGCCCGAGGCGATGCAGGCGATGCGCGCGTCGCGATGAGTTCGATGCGCGCGCAACTCGTTACAGTGCTCGGGACATGTCGACCGAGCATCAACGCATCGTGAACCTGGGAGACCGCACCTATGTCGAGGGCGTGTATTCCATCGTCAATCCCCAGCTCGCGCAGACGCGCAACAACAAGCCGTACCTGAAGTGCATCATCCGCGACGCGAGCGGCGAGATCTCGGGCCGCGCGTGGAGCTTCGAGGAGGCGCAGTTCGACGCGGTGACGGCGACGGGCTTCGTGTTCCTGCGCGGTTCGACCCAGGCGTACCAGGGGCAGGTGCAGCTGATCATCGAGCAGATCGAGGCGCGCGAGGTCTCGGTCGAGGAGATGCGCGCGCTGCTTCCGTCGACGACGAAGGACATCGACGCGATGTTCGGCCGCGTGTGCGAGCTGCTGCGGTCGATGGAGCACCCCGCGATGCGCGCGCTCGCCGAGCAGTACCTCTGCGACGAGCGGCTGATGGAGGACTTCCGCGCCGCGCCCGCCGCGATGAGCGTGCACCACGGCTGGATCGGCGGACTGCTCGAGCACACGCACCAGCTGATGGAGCTTGCGGACCGCATGCTGCCGCTCTACCCGGCGCTCAACCGCGACATCGTGCTCTTCTCGCTGTTCGCGCACGACCTCGGCAAGACCGTCGAGCTCGAGTGGGAGCGCGGCTTCAACTACACGAACGAAGGCCAGCTGATCGGCCACATCGTGCGCGGCGCGATCTGGCTCCAGATCAAGGCGGCGCACGCGTCGAAGGTCGAGAAGCTGCCGGGCGACACGCTGCGGGTGCTGCAGCACATCCTCCTCTCGCACCACGGCCTGCTCGAGAACGGCGCCGCGAAGCTGCCCGCGACGCCCGAGGCGATCTTCGTCGCGCAGCTCGACAACCTCGACGCGAAGAGCCAGGCCGCCCTCACCGCCGCGAAGCGCGAGTTCGCAGGCGGCGGCGAGTGGAGCGACAAGGTGTGGGCGCTCGAGACGAAGGTGTATCGGCCCGATCCGCTTGTTTGAGCGGCCGCCGCTGCGGCGGCGGCCTTTGGCGGTACGGACGCGGTGTGGCGGTACGGGCGCGGCGTGGCGTCGTCGCTGATGTCCGTCCGCTGGTCGGCAGCGAAGGCAATCAGCCCGAAGCAGCCGACCGGTCCCGCGAGCGCAAGCAGCGCGAGCCCGCACATGGAGCTCCATCGAGCGGATCCCGACATCCCGACCTCATGAGGCCTGTTCTGATCCGTCGAGTTCAAGCAGGTTGAGACGCGCGATCGGATTCGGGAAGCACGAGCGCTCCCCGCTCGCAGAGGAATATCGTCTCCGGAGCAGGGGCTGGAGTGCCTCGAGGGTTTTGTGGAGCGAGCCGCACCCACGCGCTCGGCATCGGCACGCCGGCGCGCATCTCCCGGAAGAGCGCGCCGAGGAACTCGGCGAGGAGGCTGCCCTTCCGATCGACCACGAATACGAGGTTTGCCTCGCCATGGCCGGTCGGGGCGCATGCAGCGAAGCAGTGCCCGGGAGGATTGGGGTGGGCGACGACGACCACCCATGCGCCGGAGTCGCGGATGATGTCGCGCAGTCCGGTCGGGGATCCGACGACGGCACCTCGTTCGTCGATCGTCGCGTACAGGAAGAGCACGCCGCAGGCGGGCGCCGCGTCGCGGGTGACGACGACCTTCTCGAACAGCGCCTCGAGTGCGCGACGGTCCTCTTCGACGCACGCCGAGTCGCCATGGCCCGCGAAGACGGCTTGCCCCAACACGGCGGAAGGGATGCACTGCGTCTTCGGGCGGAACAGGCTCGCAAGCCATTGGAGCATCGAGGCACCTCTGTGGTCCTGCAGGCGTGCGCCAACGGACGCACCTGCAGCGGCCTTCCACGATACCAATCAACCCGACCTGCTTCCATTGCGCGGCGGTCACGGCTTCAGGGTCGAGACAGGATCGTGCGGGGTTCCAATACGATTGGACGGAGGAGCAGTGAATCCATGGGAATGTGCCTTCTTCTTCGAACGCTTTCCGACCGTTCGATCGATCGGGTGCTTGCATCGCCTCAACTGATCTGGCGTGTCGTCCTTCCGGAGGATCCGGAAGCGCTCGCGGACTTCGTTGAAGCGCCGAAACCCCGCGGCCTTCCTAGGCTCTGTCTGACGGATCCCCAGGACGTCGATCCACGCGGCATCCCGGCTGGCCGCGTCGGCTTCAACTCGCTGTATCGCTGCGGATACAGCT
>JBKCZS010000108.1:0-7548 GCA_046337925.1 bacterium
CGAGCTCGCATTCGCGCGACCCCACTCGGCGACCCATGGCCCAAGCGTGCCTGCGACCGCCCGCTGCTCGAGCGAGCGAACCGCCGCGAGCAGCGTCGCGTCGTCTTCCATCGCGGTGGCCGTGACGATCGCATCCCTGTACGCGATCGAATCCGCAAGCTTCTGGATCTTGTCGCCCGCGAGCAGCTTCGCCATCTCGCCAAGCCCGCGCGCCTCAAGCTGTTCCTTCGCCCGCTCGACTCCGTTGGCGTGAAGCCGCTGCGTCTCCGTCACGAGGATCTCCGCATCGTTGCGCAGGCCCGCCAACAGGTGTGCTCGCAAGACCACCGCGACATCTCGTCGCACCTCAAGCAGCGCGCGCGCTTCGGTGGAATCGATCGCGCCACGATCGATCAGTTCATCGACGGTCTTCGCGTGGATGGCGACGATGCCTGCATGGACAAGCGCGCTTGTTGTCTCAGGTTGCTCCTTCAGGTGTCCTGCAAGCTGGAGTTGGGCACGCAGGAGATCGAGCTTTGTCGCATGGTCGCCGCGAAGCGCGGCGTCGTGCACGAGGAGCCGCGCGACTCTCGCGAGCGAGCGCTGAGGCGATAGCGAGGGAGGCTGCCGGCTCCATCCCTGCTCCGGATCGATCTTGCTCTCGTACGGAAGTCGCACCGCCGCGATCAGCCCTGGGCCGATGGGACGCACGGCCTCGAGCCACTTCGTCACCGCCTCGTTTGCGACACCCGAAACCACGAACGGCTTCCACCCGTCGTCGGCGTCCATCGTGTAGGCCGCGTTCACGCGCGCTGCGAGCTCCCTGTAGCGGGTGATCGCCTCGCTCTCCGTGGTCGACGCGGAACCCTGCGACGGACTCTCGTCCTGACAGGAAATCGCGGCGCACGGCGTCGCGGGTAGCATCGCCACGGCCGTGAAGGCCGACGCGCGCAGAAGCCACAGGGCGATGACCGCATCACGCGTGTTCACGGCGCCAGCCACCCTTCCGCAACCGTCACCCGCGCGCGGTTCGCCGGCGGGTCGACCTCGAGCGACACGAGCGCGCCGCCGCGGACTTCGGCGGTCACCTGCGTGCCGCCCGCGCCGTGCAGGCGGAAGCGAGCGTCCCACGACTTCGGCCACGCGGGAAGCAGCACGATCGTGCCGTCGGGGCGCGATTGCAGCAGCATCTCCTGCACGGTCGTCAGCAGATTCGAACCGTGGCACTGGTCGGGCACCCAGTCGAAGTTCGGGCCCCAGAAGGTCGGGTAGCGGAAGTTCTTGTGCGTGTTGCCGAGCTTCGCGCGCACATTCGCGGCGGCTTCGTCGGCGAGGCCGAGGCGCGCGGCCTGCATGCCGTCCTGCGTCCAGCCGTGGGTCATCTTCTCGATGCGCGCGGCGTAGCTTGCGCGGCCGACCGCGAGCATGTCGTCTGGCAGCCAGAACGGCCACACCGCGTAGAGCTCGGGGTTCTCGCAGTTCGAGCGCACCGGATCGAACTTCTCTGCGGGCGAAAGCTTCGTGCCGTCGGCGGTGAGCGGTAGCCGCGGGCACGCGGCGCGCATCCGTTCCCAGAGCGCGCGGTCGTCGGCCGCGCCGAATCGCTCGGGCAGCGCGCAGAGCCGGGCGGTGACTTCGCGCAGGCCGGCGATGCATGGCAGGTCGTTCACCACGCCCGTCCAGTAGGTTTCGGCCGACTGGGTCGGCGTGATCACGAGCACGCCGCGCGCGTCGCGGGTGAAGCGCGTGTCGAAGTAGCGCAGCATCGCGCGCGCCATCGGAATCGTGCGCTCCTCGAGCACGCGGGCGTCGCCCGTGTGATCCCAGTGGTCGAGCATCAGCGCCACGAGCTCGGGACCCTGGTTCCACGCCCACTGCCACCACGGGCACTGCACGACGCCCTTCTCGAGGCCCTCGCGGTTCCAGCCGTAGTCGCCGTTCGAGTAGGTGGCGAAGGTCGTCATGGTCTCGGGGAAGTACGCACCTTCCGCGCCGTAATACTCCTTCGCGCGCACCGAACAGCCGCGGATCGCGCGGAAATAGAAGTCGAACAACGACCGCATGCGGTCGCCATCGCCGCGGGCGAGCATGCCGTGGTACGGAAGCCGCGTGTTCTGCCACCAGTAGTCGCCGCCCCAGCGGCGGAAGTCGTCGTTGAACGGCTCGCCGTTCACAAAGCGCGGCGCGACCGTGAAGATCGAACCGTTGAACTTGACGGGGAACACGCCGCCCGTCGCCGCGAGCGCCGCCGCGCGCTGGGCGGCGTAGGCCTGCGACAGCGCGAGCGCGCCGCGTTCGGCCTCGGGCATGTCGACGAACACAAAGCTCTGCATGAAGCGCTCGCGCCACCACGCCGCGGTTCGCGCGCGCGACGCCGCGTGGTCGGCCGCGTTCGCCGCGACCGACGCGAGCCGCTTCTGCCACGACTCGAGGTTGTCGGCCTGCGAGCAGGCGACGGATACGCGCAGCGCGTGGCTTGTGCGCGGCGCGTCGGTGCGCATCGTGCTCGCGTCGGTGCGCACGAAGCCGTCGCCGTCGATGCGGCCACCGAAGGTGCGCAAGATGAGCGGATCGGGGAACGCCGTCTCGAACGCGAGCAGCCCTTGGTGCTCGAGCGTGAAGGCCACGATCGACGACTCGTTGCGGTGATACCACGCGACGGCGTCCAGTGATTCCTCGACGGGCACGATGATGTCGGCCGATTCCGTGAGCGCGATCGACGCAGGCGCGTCGCGCATCACCCACGAACTGTTGCGCTCGCCGCCTTCGAGCGTGCGCGCGGTGTCGCGCCAGTTCTCGAGCGTTGCGGTGACCATGCGCGGGCGCACGCTCTCGACCGTCACATGCAGGACTTCGCTCGCGCTGTCGATCCACACGCGCACGGTCGCGCGGTCGTCGCCGGCGCCAGCCTCGACCTCGATCATGCCGTCGGCGAAACGCATGCGCTGCGCGAACGGCGCGAGCGCAAGCGGCGGGTCGCACGAAACGCGCACGCGGCCGAGCTTGAGCAGGCGCTCGATCTCGCTGAAGGCGTCGGTGTGCGAAAGAAGGAGGAGCAGGTCGCCCCTCGCGTCGAACCACGCGTTCGCGCCGAAGGTGCCGTTTCCGATCGGCATCGACCCCGCTTCGTCGCCGCCCGGCGTGGTCCACGCGACATCCTGCGTGCCGAGTTCGGCAAGCGCGCGCGCGGCCGCGGCGTCGCGCGCGGGCTCAATCATGTCAGTCTGAGTCGTCGCGCAGGCGGCCAAGTCGATGGCAGCCACGACGAACGCAATGCGAAAGAGCGATGAGAGGAATCGGGCGGACATACGCCACATCTTCGCGGATATTGGCGCCGAGGTACAGCGGCAGACAACATCCCCAGCTCCCTGAAACCTGACGCAATGAACTGATGACTTGGTCAGGGCTATACATGGCTGCTTCAACAAGTCCCGTCTGGATCCAGTCGGAGGCGGCCTGGGCTCTGATGAGCATCACCTTGATTGGCGGCAAATTGACATCGGTCGGTGAAAGCCGTCAATCTGCATTGATTTCGCGGTGCAGGCTCTCGTGTTGCGGCCGTTTTGCGACTTTCTCACCACCATGCAATGTTTAAACGCAAAAACAGTGGATTGATGTCTTGCCAATTATCCTGTGTCGGCTAACTTCTGGATTCCAGGCCTTGATCGGATCGCGCTTGCGGTCGGAGTTCTCGGATTCGCAGCTATGCGCGGAGGAATCGGATGGGTGGATCGATCAAATCAAGCATGACACCCGGGGTCTCTTTGTCGCCCGCAACGGTCTCCGTCATCGCACTCTTGTCAACGAATGCTGCGGCACACAATGCGCTTGCGGTGGACGGGATCTCCGGGAACTGCCGGCGATGGAAGGCCGTTTTGCTCGATCTGAGTCCGCTCGGCCCGCGGCTCTATCTTCCGACGGGCTGGAGTGGAGACGCCGGTTCCCGCCGCCTGTCGTTGAATGCAGACGGAGTCGTCGTGGGGAGCGTAGAGGTTGCACCAGCAGGTGGGGGGTCTACTTCGGAGGTCGCGTGGGCCTGGGCACCGCGGACACTATCGGGATACGCGATTCCAGCTGGAGTTTCACGACTTCCCGGGCTCGGCGAGACGGCGGAAGCCCCAATCGAATCCGCAGCCTGCGATCTGTCTGACTCCGGTCTTGCAGTTGGAGTTTCAGCCGACTCTGCCGTGAGGTGGGATTTGACTTCGGTGGGAACACCTGTAGCGGCGTTTGCCATTTCGCCGCCGCCGAGCGCGGCGTCGGCTGCATTTGGCATCGACCGCGCTGCGGGCGTAACGGTCGCGGGGATGACAACGGCCACATGCGAGGGTTCAGGAGGTGGGCCTGGCGGCAGTTCAAGCTCGTCTGTCGCGCGTGCGTTCGTCGGGGACAGCATCGCGCTCGCAGGCGCGACCTTGCCCGACCAGTTGCTCGAGGGATCGGCGACCATATTCCGTGAATCCCTGTTTGGATTCGCGTGTGACGGCTCATCGATTTGGGGAGTCGGACACTACGAGATACCGTCCTCATGATCTGTCGTCCTGTCGGGACCGTGTCAATTCTCAGCGTCGCGGGCATTTCGATGGGATCCGCCGAACATGCTCGTCCAACATGTCACTGGGGCCTCTGTGCCATCCGCTGAAGCCATTCGAGCGCGTGACGCCAACACCGTTGTTGGACGCGCACTCGAGGCCGACTCGGATCCCCAGTGTGCTCAGCGTGCCGTCATCTGGGAGAATCTGACCTGGAGCCCAACAAGCCGTGATCTCCAGCAGTTTGTGCCGATGTCGGTCGGGAGTGACTCGTCCGTTGCACTCGGTGTCCGTCGCAATCTCGGAGGGGGTACGCGCGTTGCGGGCGCGGCCACAATCGCTTCAACCCCTGGAATTCATCAGTCGTTCACTTCCGCTGTGATCTGGGATGAGTGCGACGGATCTTGGCATGCAGAATTTGCCCTCGCGCCAACTGTTGTTCAAGACCTTGACTCCGCGAATCCGCGTGTTTGGTCCCCACAGTGCGAGAACTGGAGCGCTCTTGCCGCCTACGACGCAAGCGAGTCAGGTCTATTCGTTGGTGTCTCCCAGCAGCCATCACATCGCGTGTTTGTCGCGACTCGCATGTCCGACATCAATGCCGATCTTGTCGTGAACTCGCTCGACCTCGCGAGCCTCCCGAACACATGGGGTTTGTTGTCCGATCCGTGCAGCCCTTTGGCTGAGGACGTCGATGCAAATGGCAGCGTCGGACCACAGGATCTTGCCGAACTGCTGAATGACTGGACAATCGGCAACGTCACAGGGCTGGAGTCCTTCTGCTGCACGGACGAGCCCGCCCCGATGGAACGGCTTGAGCTTGCACTTTCGATCTGCGGCGAGGGATGCGTCGACGCGTTTATCGGTTCCCCAGTCAACGCGCCGCTCGGCGAGTTGCAAGCTCGCGGCCAGCTCATCAGTGAGACAATGGAGGCAATTCGCCGTGCCACGAACTAAAATTGCGCTGTCTGTTTCTATCGCGCTCGCCGCCGTGCAGGCCGCAGACGCGGCCTTCAACTGGACAGTCCATTCCGACCTTTCGTCCTGGGCGACGGCCGTGAATGGCGCGAACGAGTGTACTTTTGACTTCGAGCCCATTGGGCCCCCAGTTTCCGGCGGGTTCGGCAGTTTCACGGATCAGTACGGTGGCTTTGGTGTGCTTGGAGCAGGACAGTTCTATGGAGCGGGCGGCGAAGGCCCGTTTCCGGGGCTGCCGTACTCGCAGGTCGGAATGTCGCCCGACAGTGCGTGGGTCCATTCCTCGCTGGGCTTTCAATCGGGGCTCGTGACCCGCTACGACAACCTGCGTTTCATCGCCCCGATCACGGGCATGGCATTCTGGATCCGGGGCGCTGCGGCCAGTGGCTTTGTCCAGGCCTCCCTCTATCGAGATGGCCAGTACCTCGGCTTCAAGACCTACTCGATCAGCAACATCCCCAGCTACGGCCTGCCCGGGGGCGGTACGACCGCTTACTCGAAGTTGATGGCCTTCACGAGCGATGTCGAGTTCGACTACATCAGTTTCCAAGGCTCTGGGTTTTTTGTCACTGAGTCGCTGTGGGTGCCGACGAACGCCATCCCCATGCCAGCCACATGCGCGCTGGTCGGACTCGCGTTAGGCGTGAGCCGTCGGCGGCGCTGACAACGACCGCTCGACTGGATGGCTTACACGGAAAGGAACGCAGCAGCGGCGCGGTCCCCATTTCCGGATGCTGTGCCTGGCACCTGCCAGGCACGCCAGGCACCGGGGTCACTCGGGCTTCGCAGCAGGTTTCACGACCGCCTGAATCATCGCCGCGCACGCCTCGTCGCACGCCCCTTCGGCCGCGTCGCCGCCCTGGTTCGTGGCCGCCAGCACCGCAAACCCCTTCTCGGGCGCAAGCCACGCCACGCAGTACCACATGGTGTTCGAGCCAGCGTGCGTGAGCACGGCGCCGCCCCACGGGCGCGTGCCGGTCATCCACCCGAGCGCCTCGAACGGCGAGTCCTTCGCGCGCGCATGCAGCTTCGGCAGCTCGCGCGCAGCGCCCTCGAGCGCGGCTGGCGCCTTCGCCCCGAGGTGGAATGCGACGAACTTCGCCCATTCGCCGAGCGGCATGTGCAGCGTGCCGGCGGGCGCGATGGCGTTCGGGTTGTCGATCTCGCGCGGCGCGCCCTGCTCGGTGTGCCCAGCGGGCGACGCGGCGTCGGCCTTCGTCGGCACACCGAAGCCGAAGCGTGTGATTCCAAGCGGCGCAA
This sequence comes from bacterium, assembly GCA_046337925.1. Taxonomy (GTDB): domain Bacteria; phylum Planctomycetota; class Phycisphaerae; order Phycisphaerales; family SM1A02; genus QWPT01. Next base: position 6,750 of record JBKCZS010000108.1, read on the forward strand.
GCACGCGCTCTGCGAGCAGCGTTTCGTAGTCCTTCATGTCACCTGCCGCGATCTCGATCATGCGCCCCGCGATCGCGTAGCCCTGGTTCGAGTAGGCGAAGGTGCCGGTGCCGACAGGCGATTTCGCGAGCGCCGCCTCGACGAACGCGGTGCGGCAGGCCTTGGGCGCGTCGCCGCAACCGAACGCCGCAGCCCACGCCTTCGGATCGGGCGCGGTCGGCACGCCGCCGCGATGACGCAGCAGCTGCTCGAGCGTCACCGCGCGCCACTCGGGGTCGATGTCGGGAAGCGACAGCGCGACCGTCTCGCCAACAGTGGTGTCCCACCGCAGCGCGCCTTCCGCGACGAACACCGCGGCAAGCGGCGCCGTGAACGCCGTCGTGCATGAGCCGAGGTGGATGCGGTCGTCGACCGTGGCCGCGGCCTCCTCACCCACGCGGCGCACGCCGTCTGCGCCGATCGCATGGACACCTTCCTTCGTCACCACCGCGCAGACGAGCGCAGGCACCTTCGTCCGCGACCGAACCTCGCGCGCGATCGCCGCCGCATCGACGGGCGGAGGCCTGTCCGCGGTCGCCGTCGCAGGCGCCATCGAGCAGGAAATCACGGCGAAGACGGCAAGCGCTGCACGCAACATGCGCGCAGCATACGCTCCGCGCATGGCCAGCCCGGCGCTTCCGCCGCTCTCCGACAAGCCGTCCGCGCGCGACCGCGCGGCGGGCGTGCTGCGCGTCGGACAGCGCACGCTGCTGCGCTTCGCGCAGCCAGGCGACGCGACCGAGTTTCTCGCCATGCTCAA
>JBKCZS010000109.1:0-5872 GCA_046337925.1 bacterium
GCGGCCGTAGTCGTCGGTTGGCTCGGGCTCGGTCTCCACACCAAACGGGCCCACCTGATGTGGGCCGAACACCGACACCGAGCTCGTGAAGAGAAACGGGATCCCTCGGCTCGCGCAGCACTCCGCCATGCACTGCGCCCAATGCGGGCTTCCCATCCCGCAATGCACCAGCGCGGAGATCTCCGATCGGCGAATGAAGTCGCGCGCCGCCGCTTCGTCGTCCGGAGACACTGCCGACCGATCCCATCCGAGGACATCGCCTCCGCGCGCGCGAATCTCCGCTGCGAGGACAGGAGCGAGCGTGCCGTTCAGGCCCGTCAGGAGCGTGGGCTTCATGTCGGGCGCCCAGTGTAGAGGGACACCCGTTCTCCCAGCCTGCACCCTTGTTCACTCCGATCGGTGCCTGGCACGTGCCGTGCAGTGCCTGGCACTGACTGGCACGTGCCGTGCACCGCGAAAGCGACTCCAAGGGCCAGGGCGAGTCAGCGTCGAGACAAAATCCTCTCCTAGGACTTCTCTTCGTTCTCCGCTTCGGGACGGGTCCGACTCACGGGTTGGACCCGTCCCTCATTCTCAGCAGCGATGCCGCAGGGAACCGCCGCAAGCCGAGACGCGGCGGGGCTTTGCGCACGAATCAGCCTGGAGTTCCACGTCCACGAGTCGGGCTGCCAACCTCCTCCGATCGAGTTCAACTCAAGTGATCTTCATCGAAACTACTTGGCAATTCAGTTTCAGGCTGCAGATTGATGACTGGCAACTTTCGGGTCCGCGGCAAGGCTCCACCCGAATCTCGGAAGTCGCCCTCGGCGAGCACGGTCTCCCAGACAATGCCGCCCACTCCTGTTCCGTCCCCTTCCCATCTGGAGCCCGGAGACAGTCCCCATGATCAAGAACGCTTCCTTGGCGGGCGTAGTCGCGGTTTCTGCGCTGCTCATTTCGTCCGCGGCTTCGGCCGACTTCTACAGCATCGGCGACGGCATCGCTGAAACCAGCATCGGTGTGACGCTCTCATCCGCCTCGCAGGCCGTCTACCTCAATACCTTCAGCCTGTCCGGCGGCGACACCGCGATCAACCAGGTCAGCATTGCCTTCGGCATCTCGAGCGAGACCAACCTCATCGGCCAGAGCTACACCGCGGTGATCTACTCCGATGCCAACGGAGGCACGCCGTGGGATGGAACGCTCGTCTGGTCAAGCGCCGGCACGATCACCTCGCTCGCGACCTTCGTCGACATCGCCGTGCCGAATGTCAGCGTGGCGGGCAACTTCGCCGTGGGCTTCTTCTTCGCTACGCCGGGGGGCGGCAATCTCTTCCCGGCGGGATTTGATACGACCGCCCCAGTTTCGAACCGGTCGTATGCTGGATTCACCGCGGGTACGGCGATCGACCTCAACAACCTGAGCGGCAGTATTCCGGCCGGTCAGCGCGGCACGATCGAGGCGTTTGGCTTCCCCGGCAACTGGACGATCACCGCCAACGGCATCCCGGCTCCGGGCGCTTTCGCGCTCCTCGGAGTCGCCGGCCTCATCGGCCGTCGGCGTCGCTAAGCGATCAAGGCCGTAGGCCATCAAGGCCATTGGCTTTGGCCGCAGGCATATCGATCAAGGAACCCGCCGGGCCTCACCCGGCGGGTTCTTCGTTTTGCTGCGTGGGTGCCTGGCACGTGCCGTGCAGTGCCTGGCACTGACTGGCACGTGCCGTGCACCGCGGAAGCGTCCATGCGCGGTCAGCAGCCTCCCCAGCCCGCGAGCACCAGGGTGAGATCCGCGCCGTTGGTCTGCTTGTCGCCGTTCACATCGCCGTTCGGGGTGCCCCAGCTCGAGAGCACCAACCCGAGGTCCCCCCCGTCGACGGTCCCGCTGCCGTCGAGATCCGCCGGGCAGCCGGACGCCGTGGGCGTAAGCACTCCGATGTTCTGGGTGAGGCGGTTCGCCGTGTAGACGATGCCGTTCACGGAGTTGTAGACCATGTCGACGGGCTGGACCGTCGAGCTGCCAAGCGGGATCACGGCGACTTGCGTGTCCGTCGCGGCGTTGACGACCGTGACGGAGTGGCTCCACTCGTTCACCCAGTACATGTTGCCGTCTGCCTCGTTGAAGCTGAAGGCAGTCGGCTCGTCGCCCGTCGTCAGAGTCTTGAGGACGGTGTTGCTCTTGCCACCGATGACCGACACGGAGCACACGACCGGCGTTCCCGGGCCCGGGGCGCCGACATTCGAGACATAGACCTTGTTTCCGATCGGATTGTGCCCGAGCGCAGTCGGCCCGTCGCCGACGGGAATCGTCGCGACCACGGCGTTCGTCACGCCGTCGATGACGCTCACGGTGTCGGAGCCGTAGTTCGAGCAGTACACGCGGTTGTTCTGCGGATTGAAGACGATCCCGCGCGGGACAACGCCCACCTGGACCGTCGCGACGACGGCGTTGCTGGCGCCGCTGATCACGGAGACCGTCTGGCTACCCGCGTTCGGAACATAGACCTTGTTGCTCGTCGGGTTGTAGCAGATGACCCGTGGCGTCGAGCCGACTGCAACCGTGGCGAGGACGGCGTGCGTGACGCCGTCGATCACCGTGACATTTCCCGTGAACTCGTTGGCGCAGTAGATGCGGTTGTTCTGCGAGTTGTAGCAGAGCGCGCGCGGACCATCGCCCGCGGGCACGACGGCGAGGATCTGGTTGGTCACGCCGTCGATCACCGTGACGGTGTCTGCGAAGTAGTTCGCGACATAGACGCGGTTGTTCGTCGTGTTGAGGCAGAAGTCGCGGGGACCCGTGCCGACCGGGATGGTCGCGATGACCGTGTTGGTCGCGCCGTTGATGATGCTCACGCTCTCCGAGGAAGGCGCACCCGTCTGCGGCGTGTTCGCCGTGTAGAGTTTGTTGCTGATCGGGTTGTAGAGGAGATCGCGCGGTGCGGTCTGCGGCGGAAGCTGGATGAAGCTGAGATCCTGCGCGAGCGCCGCCGCCGGGGCGAGGGCGACGGCGAGCAGGCAGGTGGCGAACGACAGGAGTCGGGATCGAGGGCTTCGCATGGCTGGTCTCACTGCATTCAAATGAGCGCGTGGATTTCAAGCGCTCTCGTGACCTGACGGAAACATGGCTCCAAACGCCCGTGCACGACGAGGATTGCAGCCAACTTTCCGAAGTTGCCGTGCAGCGCCTGATAAAGGCGTGCGTTCGGTGCAGCGTGCCCGCGCGATGGAGACGCTGACGCGTGCGGTGGAGCGCAACACGCGGCTCGACTACTTCACGCGCACGAGCCGGATGGCGCGCACATTGACGACCGCCTCGCCCGGCTTAACCCGACCGGTGCACGGCACGTGCCGTGCAGTGCCAGGCACTGACTGGCACGTGCCTGGCACCGCAAGAGGCCGGATCGCAAGACACCCTGTACTGCGAGGAGTATTCGTCAGCCGAACGGCGGCTGATGGCCGTGCCGCATCTGTCACCCGTTTTCCCAGCGCTCCTGATTGAAACCGCCGCAACACACGACTTCTACAGGCCTTACACCTGAGCTGGCTTGCCCTGCTTCATGCGTGCTTGCGCAGCGCGCTACCGAAACTTTACGCCGAATCGATAGATGCGTGACAAATTGGGTCTTTGGATACCGCATTGGATGCAGAACGCATCGGGGGGCTCCTTGGGTTAGTTGGCTTGGCTCCAGCTGCATCTCGGGGATCGCTCCAGGCGAGCACGGTCGCTCTCGACATGCCCGTCGTAGGTTTCCTTCCTTCCCTTTCCCTTTGGAGCCCGGAGACTTCCCCTATGTGCAAGTACGTTTCTTTGGCGGGTGCAGTGGCTGTTTCTGCGCTGATGGCTTCGTCTACGGCCTCGGCCAGCTTCTACATCATCGGCGACGGCATCGCTGAAGCCACCATCGGTGTGACTGGCTCATCCGCCTCGCAGGCCGTCTACCTCAATACCTTCAGCCTGTCCGGCGGCGACACCGCGATCAACCAGGTCAGCATTGCCTTCGGCACCTCGAGCGAGACCAACCTCATCGGCCAGAGCTACACCGCGGTGATCTACTCCGATGCCGGCGGAGGCACGCCGTGGGATGGAACGCTCGTCTGGTCAAGCGCCGGCACGATCACCTCGCTCGCGACCTTCGTCGACATCGCCGTGCCGAATGTCAGCGTGGCGGGCAACTTCGCCGTGGGCTTCTTCTTCGCTTCGCCGGCGGGCATCAATTTCTTCCCGGCGGGATTGGATCCGACCGCCCCAGTTTCGAACCGGTCGTATGCTGGATTCACCGCGGGTACGGCGATCGACCTCAACAACCTGAGCGGCAGTATTCCGGCCGGTCAGCGCGGCACGATCGAGGCGTTTGGCCTCCCCGGCAACTGGACGATCACCGCCAACGGCATCCCGGCTCCGGGCGCCGCGGCGCTGCTCGGCATCGCGGGCGTCGCCGGTCGTCGCCGTCGTCGCTGACGGAATCGATGGGATCGACCCACATCACCTGACATCCCGCAGACCCGCTGGGCTTTCCCCAGCGGGTCTGCTGCTTGGTCCCCGGCGCGTCTGCGCGCGCGGTCGCGGGCGGCCCCGCGCGCGTCGCGTCACTGCACGCGCACGAGCCGCACCGCACGCACATTCACGACCGCCTCGCCTGGCTTCGAAAGGGCGCGCAACACCGCGCGATGCGAACCCGTCGGAAGTGCGATGCGCCCGACTTCGACCGTGCGGTACGACTGCCAGCCGCCCGTCGCGGGCACGGCGAACTCGGGCGCGCCCGCGCCGCCTTCGACCTCGAACTTCATGCGCGCCCCTGCCGATGCGTCGGCGCATGCAAGTTCGATCTGCACGCGAAACTCGCCGCCCTGCCCAGCGCCCACACCGAGCGGCCATGACGCAGAGGCGTCCGGGTCAAGCCAGTATCCGATGTTGTGCGTCACATCGCCGATGACGCCGACGCGCTCGACGCGGATCGACTTCCCATCGAGTGTCGCGTCGTGCGGAGTGAGCGTGATCGTTCCGCCCGTGTCGGGAAGCACCGCGAACGCCATCGGCTTCACTTCGCCGGCGAGATCAAGGCGTACGACCGCTACCGCGGCGTCGACCGCCTGGTTCGAAACCTCGATGACGAGTCGCCCGGCGTCCTGCTCGCTTGCACTCCAGCGCAGCGGCGCCTCGCTGCCGAGCATTCGCGCCGCACGCACCTCGCCCTGCATCGGGACGACGAGACGACCATCGCGTGGCCACTCGTGCACGTGCAGATAGAGCACGCCCGCCTTCTGCGTGGCGCGGCCCCACGGCAGGCGCTGGAACGGACTCGCCGTCGTGCCGTAGATCGCCTCGCCATTGACCTTCATCCACTCGCCCACGCCGCGCAGCGCGCGCTCGGCCGCTTCCGGCACGCGGCCGTTCGCATCGGGACCGATGTTCAGCAGCAGGTTGCCGCCCTTCGACACGATGTCGGAGAGGAGCCGCACGACCGTCGCCGTGTCCTTCCAGTTCATGTCGTGCGCGCTGAATCCGTAGCTCTCGTTGAGCGTGTGGTTGACCTCCCAGTCCATGCCCGGGAGCCCGGTGGGCGGCACATACTTCTCCGGCGTGCCGTAGTCGCCGTTCTTGTTCTCGAGGCCGAAGAACAGGCGGTTGTTGACGAGGATCTCGGGCTGCTTCGCGCGCATGTCGCTCATGAGCTGCGCGGCGCCCCACGCGGGGCCCTGGTGCGTCGGGTCGGAGTAGTCGAACCAGATGGTCGAGAGCGGACCGTAGTTCGTCAGCAGTTCATCGACATGGCCGCGCATGTACGCGAGGTAGCGGGCGTGGTCGCGCGCGCTCTCAGGCTTCGGGTAGGCGGGAAGCGCCATTTCGTAGGCGTCGGGGTGCTGCCAGTCGAGGAGCGAGTAGTAGAAGCCGGCGC
>JBKCZS010000110.1:0-8694 GCA_046337925.1 bacterium
GGGTTCGGCTGGTCGGGATCGGTCGCCACGATGAAGTGTACGCTTCCCGCATGACTGACCTCACCCCGAACGAGTGCCGCGTGCTTGGAACGCTCATCGAGAAGGCGCTGACGACTCCCGCGCAGTACCCGCTTTCGCTGAACTCGCTCGTGACGGGCGTCAACCAGAAGTCAAACCGCGACCCGGTGGTCGAGATCGACGACGACCGCGCGCTGACGGCGCTCGACGGCCTTCGGACGAAGGGCCTCGTGCGCGACGTGTCGTTCACCGGAGCACGGGTCGAGAAGTTCCGGCATCTCGCGGGCGAGGCGCTCGAGGTGCGCGCCCCGGAAATGGCGATCCTGGCCGAACTCCTGCTGCGTGGGCCGCAGACCTCGGGCGAGCTCCGCGCGCGCGCCACGCGCATGGCGGCATTCGACTCGATCGAGGCCGTCGAAGGAACGCTCGAGTCGCTGGCCGCCGCCGAGCGCGGCTTCGTCCGGAAGATCGCGCCCTCTCCCGGTTCGCGCGCGCCGCGCTGGGTGCAGTGCCTGTGCGCGACGCTGCATCCGCTCGGCGAATCCGGCGATGGCGCGCGCACTGCCTCGGAGCCGGCGGAGCGACAATCGCACGGCGCGCCCGCGCAGCTGGACGCGCGCATCGCGCAGCTGGAGGCCCGCGTCGCGGAACTGACTGCGCGGCTCGATCGACACGGCCTCGCGTGACGCGTGCGCGCCGGCGAAGACGCGCGTGGCCGCGCGGCTGTGCACCACGCCGCACCCGGTGAAAGTCAGGCGCCTTCGCCGAGGCCGTAGCCGGCGATCGTCGCGGGGCTCTCGCCGTTCAGCCGCTCGCGGAGCAGGAGATATCCGCGCGTCGCGAGGTCGCACGCAAGCGAGAACCCGTAGGCGGCGCCGAGCATCTGGAAAATCCCGCCCCAGAATCCAACGAGGAGCGAGATGAGCCGGTCGGGACCCGAGAGCGTTGCCATGAGCGACGCATCGCCCGAAGCGAGGACCTGTCCAACGGTGCCGCCTGCGAGTCCGAGGAGCCCTTCGACCGCCGTCGAGGCGAGCATGAGGATTCCCGCGACGAGGATCGTGCCGAGCGTGAGCACGACGACGAAGAGCGAGAGCGCGAGGAGCCACGCGAGCGGTCGCCCGAGGACGAGCGCGCAGGCGCGCGTGATGGCGTCGCCTGCGTCGCAATCCTCGACGGCGACGGCGGCCGGCATGAGCGGCGCCGCCACGAGCGCGACGAGCGCGAGCACCGCGCCGAGGAGCGCGACCGCGAGCGGAATCACGAACAGGATTCCGCTGACGAGGTTGAGGACGGGAATCCGGAGGAGCAGCGCGAACGCGAGGATGACCGCGGCGAACAGCGCGAAGAGCGCGAGCGGCAGCACGGGCAGCGCGATGAGGTTGAGGATGCGCGCGCGGGCGAAGCCCGAACCCTCGAGGACGGACAGCCGTCCTCTGCGGCCTGCATGGACCGCCGCCATGCGGCTCAGGCCGCCGCTGCAGAAGCTGATGGCGCAGATCAGGACGAGGAGCGCGAGCGGGAACGCGAGCGGCTCGGCACGGATCGCGGCGGCGGGCACGGTGAACACGGCGCTGAGGATGCCGGTGAGGAATCCCTCAGGATCGAGGGCAAAGAGCGCGGTCTTGATTCGGGTGACGGCGAGGCGCTGGTTCTCGACGAACACGGTCGCGACGCCGCGAGGCCCTGCCTCCTCGATCTGGCGCATGACGGTCGCGGCCGACTGGCGGATGCGGCGGATCTCGGACTCGCGGAAATCGGACGGGCTGTCCTGCGTCGCGTCCTCGATTTCGGCGATGCGACGCGCGGTGGCTTCGCGGACGGCCGACGAGAGCTGGGCGAGGGAAGCCTCGGTTCGCTCGCCGTCCACGGCCTCACCGGCACCCGCACCCGCCCCTTCGATCGCGGCGAGTTCGGGGCCTGCGAAGCGCCGCGCGGCGGAGCGCGCCCGATGCTCGTCGAGCGCCTGCTCGGACTCGGTCAGCGCGCCGCCCGAGAACCCGCGCGGGCCGAACTTGGTGCCGCCGGCCAGGTCGACGAGCGGCACGAGCGCCGAGAGCAGGACCACCGCGAAGATCGCAAGCGGGAAGCGCGCAGGCTGCATCGCGCTGGTGACGGCCGAGAAGAGCGAGGCCACGCGAAGGGCCGGAGCCATCGGTGTCGGAAGCATGGGCGGGATCGTACGGAATCGCCACGCGCGGTGCAGCCGCGGTCAGGTGGCGCCGAGGGCGAGGCGCAGTTCCCGCGCGGCGTCGGCGAGGATCCAGCGGGAAAGAGGCTCGTTTCGTGCGTCGGTGGCGCTCATGTTGTGGAGGAGGGTCTCCGCGTAGAACCTCGCGTCGCCGGGATCGACGCCTTCGATTCCAGCGCCCTCCGACGCGAGGAGGAACACATGGAGCGCCCACGGACGATTGGTCGCGTTGTCGGGCTGGGTGTGCTCGAGATGCCAGCGCACGGCGGAACCGGCGCGGCGTTGGGCGGACGCGGGGAGCGCGGGGTGACGCTCTCGCACGAGGCGATGCAGGGCGTGGAGCGCCGAGAGCTCGCACTCGGCCCAGACCTCGATCGCGAGGTACGCGTCGGTCGGGAGCAGCGGGCCGTCGGGCTCTGCCCCCGGCTCGGCCGCGAGGGTGCGGCCCATGATGGGGTTCATGATGCGGCTCATGATGCGGCTCATGATGCGGCTCATGTCGACGGCTTCGCCCGCGCAAGCCCGCCAGAGGACCTGCTCGCCGCGGTCGCCGTGGAGCAGCGTCTTCTCGGGCGGGAGGCGCGCAGGCTCGGGTTGGCCGAGTCGCTCGAGGTGCCGGATCCAGTCTTCGATCTTCATGGGGGCCATCGGGGTGGGGTTCTTCCGCGGGAACGGAATCGTACGGCGCCTTGCCGAGATTGCGCGGGAACGCAAGATTCCGCTTGGCGCCGCGGGCAGCGGTGCTATCCTCGGCTCATGGCGATTCGCGCTCGGGACCTCTCGAGATTGCACCAGCGGCAGTGCGTCGCATGCGGCTACGGCGGTCGTTTCGTCGACCGTCCGGGTCAGTCGCATTGCCCGCGCTGCGCGTGCGACTTCGCCGAGCGTCCACCGAAGAGTTACGCGGAGATGGAAGGCATCGACCAGCTCGAGCCCGCCGCCAAGCGTCGTGCGTCGTTCGTCGCGAGCGAGCCGCCCGCCCGCGAGTGGCGCCTGGTGGAGCGCTGGCTTCTCTTCCTGTTCGGCGTGCTGGCGATCGGAATCTCGGTGTTCGCGCTCGGCATGGCCGCCGTCGTGACGGGCTGACCTCGGTCGGCGCCGCGCGCAACCGCGCGGCGCGATTCCGTACACTTCGCCCCATGACCACGAGTTCCTCCTCGCAGCCGCACGCGGCTTCGTCGCAGATTCCGTCCGCCGCTTCGCTTCTTGCCGAGGTGGACCGCGGGTTCGCGCGCTCGGTCGAGCGTCTCGCGGACTTCCTCCGCATCCCGAGCGTGAGCACCGATCCGGCCTACGACGCCGAGACGCGGCGCTGCGCCGAATGGCTGGTGAACGAGCTTCGCGGCATGGGATTCACCGCCGAAGCCGCGAAGACGATCGGCCATCCGATGGTGGTCGCGCATCATCCCGGGGTCGGGCCGGATGCCGCGAAGCGGCCGAGGATCCTCTACTACGGTCACTACGACGTGCAGCCGGCGGATCCGCTTGAGCTCTGGAAGAGCCCGCCGTTCGAACCCGTGGTCGTCGATGGACCGCGCGGCAAGCGCATCGTGGCTCGCGGCGCGGTCGACGACAAGGGACAGGTGATGGGCATCGTCGAGGCCCTGCGCGCGTGGCACGCCCTCGCGGGCGGACCGCCCTGCCCTGTCACCCTGATGATCGAGGGCGAGGAGGAGTCGGGCAGCAAGAGCCTCGAGCCGTTCATGCACGAGGCGAAGTCCCGCCTTGCGGCCGATGTGTGCGTGGTGAGCGACACCGGCATGTGGGATGCGGCGACCCCGGCGATCACCACGCGCCTGCGCGGCCTCGTCTACATGGAGGTCACCGTTCACGGTCCGACGCGCGACCTGCACAGCGGCATGTACGGCGGCGCGGTGCCGAATCCGATCAATGTGCTCGCGAAGATCCTCGCGGACCTGCACGATGCGGAGCGCCGCGTGACGATTCCCGGCTTCTACGACGGCGTGGGCGAGCCTCCCGCCGCCACGAAGTCGCAGTGGGAGTCGCTTGGCTTCGACGAGCGCGAGTTCCTTGGCGACATCGGCCTCACCTCGGGATTCGGCGAGCGCGGGCGCTCGACGCTCGAGCGGACCTGGTCGCGGCCGACCTGCGATGTGAACGGGATCTTCGGCGGCTACACGGGCAAGGGCGCGAAGACCGTGATCGCCGCGCACGCCACCGCGAAGGTGAGTTTCCGGCTCGTCTCGAAGCAGGACCCCGCGAAGATCATGGCGGCGTTCGAGGCGTTCGTGCGCGGGCGGTTGCCCGAGGGCTGCCGCGCGGAGTTCGAGTGCCACGGCGCGAACGAGGCGATCGAGGTCAGCGAGAGTTCGCGCTATCTCGGCGCGGCCGAGCGCGGGCTGCGGGCGGTGTTCGGCAAGGCGCCGCTCCTGATCGGCACGGGCGGCAGCATCCCGGCGGTCGGTTCGATCGGCCGCATCCTGGGGATGGACTCCCTCCTCGTCGGGTTCGGTCTCGACGACGACTGCGTGCACTCGCCCAACGAGAAGTTCGAGCTCGTCTGCTACCAGAACGCGATCCGCAGCCACGCGGCGATGCTCGCCGAGTTCGCCGGGCTGCCGCGGTCGGGCTGATCAGAGCGCTTCGGGCCAGATATCGTCGCTGCCGCCCGGGTCGCGGGCGGCCTGCTCGCGCTTGGCGTTCTCGAGCGGCGCCTCGAAGTGGCGGCGAATTCGGCGCGTCTCGGCGATCAGCTTGACGAACCGATGCGAGTCGTCGACCCGCGAGGCCATGACGCCAAGGACGAGCACCGCCACCAGGTAGGCGAACCCGAGGGAGATGAGCACCGTGAAGACGGTCATGCCATGGAGATCGGCTTCCGCGGACCTTCGGTTGAGGACGGAGCGCAACAGGGCCGCAGACGCGGGTACACTCGTCGGTCGACCCATGCTTTGCGGACCTTGCCGCCTGCTTCTCCTGCTCGCCATCGGGCTCCTGGGACTTCTCGGGGCCGCAGGGCGCGCGGTGGCCGCTGACATCGATGTCAAGCTGCTGCACTTCGGAACCGCCGACCTCGCACGCGGCGGAGGGCCCCTCGCGCTGCAGCTCGAGTTCCGCAGCGCGCTCGACCGCGTGGTCGAGCTCGAGGCGGTGTGGGAGCTTCCGAACGCCGATCTCGACATCGCGGAGTTCTCGCGCACCTTCGTGCTGAATCCGGGTCAGGCGCAGCGCCGCTGGATCTACGGCGTGCTTCCGCCGTGGGGCGAGGGCACGCTTCTCAATTCGATCTTCGATCTGCGTCTCTACGAACTCGAGGGCGGCGAGCGCGTGCGCGACCTCGGCACCGTCAAGCTCGCGCCGCAGTCGGCGGAGAACGCGCCGACCGTCATTTCTCCTGAAGTCGATGCGATGCTCGTGGTGGGCCAACGCAAGCTCGGGCTCGATCTGATCGAACCCGGAAACCAGGGCGGCGCCCGACCGTCGATGCATCAGACGACGCAGATCGGGCTGGTGCGCGATGCCGATGCGCTTCCCGACCGCGTGGAAGGACTGGCGCCGTTCCGCGCGATCATCTGGGCTTCGGGCTCGATCGCGCCTTCGCGCCTGAGCGAGGAGACGGCTGGCGCGATCCTGAACTGGGTCGAGCGCGGCGGCACGCTTGTGATCGCGCTGCCGGCTGCGGGCGACCCGTGGTCGCTCGGCTCGCCGAGCGCACATCCGCTGAGCGGCGCACTTCCGCCCGTCGCGCCGGAGCGCCTCGAGGGCGTGCCTGTGCGCGATCTCATCCAGATGCTCTCGGTCCGCGACGACCTTCGCGATCCGGACGCGCGGCTGCGGCTCGCCACATTCGATCCCGACACCCTTCCGAAGCCGTGGCGGCCGTTCATCGCGGTGCCCGCCCGCCGCAACCCGGACGGAACGCCCATCACGCAGGAAGGCAGCGCGGACGGACGGATCGTCGGCGTGCGGCGCGCGCTCGGCATGGGCAGCATCACCGTCCTCGGACTCGATGTCGACGAGATCAGCGGACGCTCGCTGCAGGCGCCCTCGCTGCCGCAGGTCGATGTGTTCTGGAACCGCATCCTCGGCCTTCGCGCCGATACGCCGAGCGGTGCGGAGCTGAACCTCCTCGACAGCGAGTCGCGACTTGCGTCGGGCGGCTACACGCGCACGATCGAGATCGGCCGAGCCGTCTCGGGCGAGATCGGACTCGCGGGCCAGGCTGCGGTCGGAATCCTCGCCGCCACCATGGTGTTCGCCTTCTACTGGCTCGTCGCGGGGCCGGTCGGATTCGCGGTGCTGAAGGCGCTCAAGCGCGAGCGCTGGTCGTGGGTCGCCTATGTCGCCGTCGCCGCGGCGTTCAGCGTCACGATCCTGCTCGTCGGCAAGTCGGTGTCGGGGCGCACCGCGCGCATCCAGCACATGACCGTGCTCGACATGGTCGAGCCCGCGCAGGGCGAGTCGGCGCTTGCGAAGGTGCAGCACAAGCGCGCGACGGGCTGGTTCTCGCTCTTCTCGCCGGGTTACGGATCCGTCGAGGTTGCGCTCGACCCCGGTGCGGACGCCGGGCTCCGCAACCAGCTGCAGTCGTGGCGCGCCGCGTCTTCGGACGCAGGCGGCTTCCCGAGCCGCGAGCGCTACCGCGCGCCGCTCGAGAGCCCGTCGAAGCTCGAAGTCCCGTCGCGTGCGACCTCGATCGACTTCGAGACGCGCTGGCTCGGGGCGGTCGACCCGAAGTGGGGACTGTTCCCGCGGGCACAGACCGATGTGAAGGTCTCGATCGACCGCAGCACCAACCCTCCGACGATCTCGATCTCCGGCGATCTGGTCCACTCGCTGCCGGGAACCCTGCGCGATGTGCAGGTGCTGCATGTGTGGCCGGTGCGGAACGCGCTCACCACGCTGACCCCGGACGGCAAGATCCTCTCGCGCCGCCAGCAGGGCCAGATGCCGAACCGCGGCGCGCTCGTGAGCCTCGAGGACTGGAAGCCCGGCCAGCCGCTGCGGCTCGAGTCGGTGCTCAATGCGGTCCCGATCTCGGATCGCGGACTGCAGATCGCGCTGCAGCAGCGTTACTACGAATCGCTCTACGCGGCGGCGCGCAATCTCGGCCAAGGCTTCGGCCTGAACTCGGAGACGGTCGATCCGCAGCAGGCGACGGAGGTGCTTTCGTTCTTCTCGATGCTTCCCCCGCCGCCGTACATCCGCAATCCTCCGAGCGATGTGAAGGTGATCCGCCTGGTGCGGACCGCGGGACGCGAGCTTGATCTCGCGAACTGGTTCACCGAGCCATGCATTGTCGTGCTCGGGCGGCTCGACGAGGTGCCGCTCCCCTACCCGGTGCTCGTGGACGGCGAGGAAGTGCAGTCGTCGGGTTCGGTGTATCTGCGCTGGGTGCTGCCGCTTCCGGACGACCCGGCGTGGGTCGTTCCCGAGCGCATCGCGCGCAGCGGCGGCTCGGACGCCATCAAGGATTCGAAGGACACGGAGGATTCGTCGGCGCGCGAGGCGGACGATCCGTCCACGGACGAAGGCGACGCGACGCAGGGTTGAATCCGCTGCGAAGCATGGGATACGAAGTGTGAAGGTGCATGCATGCCGATGATCGAGACGGTCAACCTCACGAAGAAGTACGGCGACTTCGTCGCGCTCGACAACCTCAACCTCACGATCGAGGAAGGAACCTGCTTCGGTTTCATCGGTCCGAACGGCGCGGGCAAGACGACGACGATCAAGATCCTCGCGACGCTGCTCAAGCCCACCTGGGGCGAGGCGCGAATCGATGGCAAGGTCGTCGGCTACCAGAACCACCTGATCCGGCCGCTGATCGGCTATGTGCCCGACTTCATGGGCGCGTACCAGGACATGACGGTGAACGAGTACCTCGAGTTCTTCGCGGCGTGCTACCAGGTTCCCGTGGCGAAGCGCGCGCGCACGATCTCCGAGGTGCTTGCGCTCACCGATCTCTCGCACAAGACCGAGAGCGAGGTCAACGGGCTTTCGCGCGGCATGCAGCAGCGTCTCGCCGTCGCGCGCGTCCTGATCCACGATCCGAAGGTGCTGCTCATGGACGAGCCGAGCTCGGGACTTGACCCACGCGCGCGCATCGAGATGCGCGAGCTCCTGAAGGAACTCCGCCGCATCGGGAAGACCATCCTCATCTCCTCGCACATCCTGTACGAGCTCGCGGACCTGTGCAACGCGGTCGGCGTGATCGAGCAAGGGAAGCTCGTGTTCGCAGGCGCGGTGAGCGAGCTGATGCAGAAGGCGAAGGTCGGCAAGGTCGTGCAGATCGCGGTCGAGGCGCGGCCGGAAGACGCGGCGAACCTGCTGCGAACCGTCCGCGGCGTCGCCAAGGTCGAGCTCATGCTCGAGGAGGGCGGCCAGCGCCTCGATGTGCAGCTCGAGCCGAACGCGGAGATCGCGGCGAGCGAACTCGCGGCGCGGCTTCTTGCGCAGGGGTTCCGGCTTTCGCGGCTCCAGCCCGAGGAAATCAGCCTCGAGACCGCGTTCATGCGGCTCAC
>JBKCZS010000111.1:0-14638 GCA_046337925.1 bacterium
AGCCGGTACTTCGCGATGGTCACGAGCCACGCGCCGAGGCGTCCGCGCTCGCGGTCGTACTTCCCCTCCCGGTACTGCTCGATGAAGCGCACGATGGTCGCCTGAGCGAGTTCGGCCGCATCGTGCTCGGTCAGCCCGCAACTGCGCGCGAAGCCGACCAGAATCGGCCGGTACCGGCGATCGAACGCCTCCCACGCAGCCGAGTTCGAGCTGTCGTGGAGCGCCGCGAGAAGCGCGGTCGTGGTCCGGTCGAGGTCCATGGTGCCCATCGTACGGACACTTCGCAGCCCCCGAAGGGAAGGTTGTCCGACAGTGCTCGGAATGGGCCCGAACAAGGGGAATCCCACCAGCGGCGGGCCGTTCTCCGGGGAAACTCCACGGAACAACGGTCAGAGCCTGAACGCCCTGTCCCGCAGTTCGCAGGTCAGGAGGTATTCACCGAGCGGATTGAGCCCCAGTTCCGTCTCCGGAGGCGCGATCTCCTCGCACTCCGGCTCGAACAGGCGTCCGCCGACCGGACCTTCCGGGGCGTGCGCCCGCGCCAAGGCGCGGACCAGCCGCTCGCGGACCCGATGCTTGCCTTCGATCGCCTCGGCCAGGTGCACGATGGACGGCGCCCCGTCGCCAGCCTCAGCCTGCGGCGAGTGATTCGCCATCGGTTGTGCGGGCTCGGGAGCGTCCGATGAGCTGCTTGAGTTTTGAGAGTCCACGGTGCTTCCAGTTGTTGATGGTCGACACGGGCACGCCAAGCGATCGGGCTGCGGCCTGATAGTCGAGCCCTTCGCACACGATGAGGCGGACCGCTGCCTGCTCCTCTTGCGTCAACTGACCGAGCACCGATTCGAGCCGCGCGGAATCGACCCAGAGGTCCTGGTGGGCATGCTCGCCCGTCCAAGACCTCGCTGGACTCTCGCCACGCTGTTCGCCTGTCTCGACAAGCCCGGCGACGATGCCGGACTGCTCGAGAACGCGCCTGTACCTCAGTGCCCGTTCATGCCGTCGCTTGAGGAGGTTCTCAGCGATCCGCAGGAGATAAGCGACCGAGATCGACATCCTTTCAAGATTCTTCACACGGAAGAGGCGGACAAATGCCTCGTGGGCCACTTCCTCGGCCTCCTCGTCGCGGACGGACCGCCGCGTGAAGCAGAAGACCCGGCGGTAGTACGACTTGTAGAGCTCGCCCACGATGCGGGCCCGCGTACCCTCGTCGGCTGCGAGGGGCGCGTCTTGCGCCTCGGCGATCAGGGCGTCGTCCGCCGGAAGGCAGGACTGTTGAGCGGTTCCATGCTCGTCCACGGGCGCCCAATCTAGGCGGGAAACGAGGGGCGATGGCCGGCAAACCCGAGGTTCCTCGGGAATCGCGCCACCTGCGCGCAGGAATCGCGCGTCGCTTGGGGAAACCCAGCCCTTCGGGGCTGGCGAACGGGGATTCCGCGCCTGGGCTGATCGCATCTCCGATTGCATCCACCGACTCCTTCCAAGGGGTCTGGCCAAGGGGTCCAACCAAGGGGTCTAACCAAGGGGTCCGGCCAAGTGATCCAGTCCGGCGCGCGCGGCAACAGCCCCCGCCGACGCGCCGCCATTCTCGGACTTCCATCCACGGCACCCGTCACGGTGCACCCTCAGCGAACCACCGCTTCGGCGGGTGGCTTTCGCCCGACCTTGGATTTTCATTCCGTTCATCCCCGGAGCGGCAGTTCCTGCGCCAAGTCGACGAAACAAAGCGCCCGCGCAGAGGCAACGCACGGGCGCTCGGAGAGTTTCGGGTGTTCGCTCGGAAAGCGACGAGACTCCCGACTGGCCGGTCGGGAGTGCTCGTGCGATGACGGGTTCACGCGGCGACATCCTTGCGCCGCGAGGCAACCGCCCGCCGCGCAATCCATCGCGCAGCGTCCTGTCCATCCACCGCCGCAACCGCAGAAGCGGCCGCGAGCGCAAAGTTCGAGAAGTTCGGAGCGCGTTCCATGCGTTCCGGACGCGCGCGTCCTTGCGCAGCGCAACAGGAAAACCCGCCACGGCGCGGTTCTCTTTCACCAAAGCAGTCAAGTTTCCCGTGCGATCCGGCCGTTGCGACCGCGTTCAGCGCTTCCGCGGACCCGCCTCGGGCTGCGCTTCGATGACATCGCGGAACTGACGCATCGAGAGTTCCGCAAGCCACGCGCGCAGCGCCTCGATCGACGGATCGGCGCCGAACACGACGAAGCGGGTGCGTCCGTCCGCATCGCGCACGGCCAGTTCGGAGCGCGGCTCTCCGTCGCCCGATTCGTCACCGCGCGACGCATACCCGGTGGCGCGGAGAAGCTCGATGAAGCGCGCGATCTCGGCGTCGCTCATCGCCGCGCGGAAGTTCGGGTCGCGGTCGCGCGCGTTGACTCCGCCGGCCGATGCAAATTCGCCGTCGCGCGTCACTCGGTAGTAGGCCTTGCGCTGCTCCGAGTCCTGGCTCCACATGAACTCGAGCTCGACTCCGCCGGTACGGTCGACCTGCATCGCATCGGGCGCGCAGCCGACATGCATCGCCGCGATCACGCACGCGATGGCGCAGGAGAGCACCCGCCACGCGCGCGTCACTTCGGGGCCTCCGTCGCGCCGTCCTTCGGAGACGCGAACCGAGCGTAGGGGTACGGACCGAGGTCGTAGCGGAGCGGAAGTTCGGCCGTCTCCGCGAGCGCCTCGTCGCTTGCCCATCCGAGCGAGGCGATCGCGCGGATCGCGCGCCGAAGGGCTGGCTGGTCTTCGCCTCCCGGCGTGTAGCGCCGCACAAACGCGAAGCGCTCGCCGTCGGCGTGGAGTTCGAGCGTCGCGAGGATCTCGCCCGCCTCGGGCTCGAGCAGCTTCACATTGCCGCGCGTATCCGCGAGCGCCGGATCGGTGAAGCCCGAACTCGAGAGGATCCCCCAGAGGTCGGCCATCTGCTCGCGCGAGAGCTTGCGCACGCGCGCCGGACGCATGCGGTCCTCGGGCACCCGGTCGGCCTCGCCGTGGAGCGAGCCGTCGGGCAGCAGCACGAAGCGCGCGCGGCGCTCCTCGATCTTGGCGCGGTCGTCGACCGTGCGCCCTGGCGAGACATCGACCTCGACCCAGAGGTCGGACGGCACGCGGCCGATCGGATCCGAAGCGCCGGCCGATCGCGCCGACGACGCGCAGCCGATGGCGGACAGCGGCCCGAGCGTCGCCGCGAGAAGCGCCGCGGCGGCGACTGAGGCGAATGCACCCGTGGAGGCCTTCGAACGCGTCGGGATCATGCGGGGAAGGTACCCGAACAAACTCGCCTTGACCCGCTACGCTGCGGGTCTATGCGCACGAGCGTGCTCTGGCTGAACGACTACCTCGACCGCCCCGCGGACGCCGCCGAGCAGGCCGCCGCGCTGACCTCGGCCGGGCTGCCGTTCGACGGCGGCGACACCGCGGAGAACGGCGAGGCCTGGCAGGAGATCGAGACGACCTCGAACCGCGGCGACTGCCTCTGCCATGTGGGCATGGCCCGCGAGGTGGCGGCCGTCACCGGGCGCAGCGTCAAGATGCCGCCGGCTTCGCCGAAGGCGCTCGGCGGCCGCGCGGCCGACCGGGTCCGCGTGTCGAACCACGAGCGTGCCCTCTGCCCGCGCTACACCGCCCGCGTCATCACCGGCGTGAAGGTCGGACCGAGTCCCGAGTGGCTGCAGCGCCGGCTGATCGCGATCGGACAGGTGCCGCGCAACAATGTCGTCGACGCGACCAACTTCGTGCTGTTCGAGCTCGGGCAGCCCACCCATGTGTTCGACCTCGCCACGCTGGCCGGCGGCGAGATCCACATCCGCCGCGCGAAGAGCGGCGAGTCGTTCCTCCCGCTCGGCGCAGGCGCGAAGGAAGTGAAGCTCGTCGCCGACGACCTCGTCATCGCCGACCGTGACCGCCTCGTCGCGCTCGCAGGCGTGAAGGGCGGCGCGCTGGCGAGCGTGACCGACTCGACCACCGACCTCGTGCTCGAGGCCGCGACCTTCGATCCGGTGAGCGTGCGCAACACGAGCCGCCGCCACGGCATCGCCTCCGACTCGTCGTACCGCTTCGAGCGCGTGGTGCACGCCGCGGAGATCGACCCGGCCGCCGACCGCCTCGCCGCGCTCATCCTCGAGATCGCGGGCGGCACGCTGCTCGAGGGCGTGGTCGCCGACGGCGCCCCGCTGCCCGAGCCGCGCGCCATCGCGCTGCGCCCCGCGCGCGCACGGCAGATCCTCGGCTTCGACATCCCGACCGCGCGCATGGTCGAACTGCTCGCGACGCTTGGTTTCGCGCCCCGCGTCTCGGGATCCGGTCCGAACGAGGTGATCCACACCGTCGCGCCGGCGCGCCGCGTCGATGTCGAGCGCGAGATCGACCTCATCGAGGAGATCTGCCGGCTCAACGGCCTCGAGGCCGTCCCCGTCGCCGACGCGCTGCCGATCCGGGTGGCGCGCCAGAACCCGGTCGAGCGCGGCACGCGCGCGGTCAAGGATCTCCTCGTCGGCATGGGATTCGTCGAGACCGTGACCCATTCGCTCGTCTCCGAGAAGGCGGGCGAGGCGTTCCTCGCCAAGGGCACGAAGCTCCTTCGCGTCGAGGACGAGCGCGCGGGCGGCGAGCCCGCGCTGCGGCCGAGCGTCGTCGCGAGCCTGCTCCGCGTCCGCCGCCACAACGAAGACCAGGGCGCCGACAACCTGCGGCTCTTCGAATGCGCAAGCGCCTTCCACTTCGGTGCGCACGGCCATGTCGAGCGGCCGACGATCGCGCTGCTCGCGGACGCACCGGCGGACGCCCGCGATGCCCAGGGCGCGTACCGCCTCATGCGGGGCGTGGTCGAGCGCGTGCTGCGGCTCGTCGCGCCGCGCAGCGCGCGCGTCGAGTTCGCGCCGCAGGGAGCCGATGGCGACGCATGGCTCTCGGCCGGCGCACGGCTTCTCGTGAACGCCGTCGATGTCGGCTGCGTCGGAATCGTCGATGCGCGCATCGCCAAGGCGCACGGCATCGAGCGCCCCACGGCCGCCGCGGAACTCGAGCTGCGCGGGCTGCTCTCCGCATTCCCCCCGCAGAACGCAGCGGTCGAGCTCCCGGCGTTCCCCGCCGCCGACCGCGACATCTCCGCGATCGTGAAGGAATCCGTGCGCTACGGCGACATCGAGCGCGAGATCGGCGCGCTGAAGCTCGCGAACCTCGAGCGGGTCGACTTCGTCACCACCTTCCGCGGCAAGCAGATCGGCGATGGCAGGAAGAGCGTGTCGCTGCGGCTGATCTTCCGCAAGCCCGACGGCACGATGACGAGCGAAGAGGCCGACGCATCGGTGGCGCGCGCGATCGAGCATCTGCGCGAATCGCTTGGCGCAGAGGTGCGCTCGTGAGCGTCGATCTTGCCGCGATGTCGCTCGGCGCCTATCTCGACGCGCTCGCGGCGGCGCAGCCTGTCCCGGGCGGCGGCGCGGTCGCAGGCGTGACGCTTGCGCAGGCGAACGCGCTCGGATCGATGGTGGTCGGCTACGCGATCGGAAAGCCGAAGTTTGCGGCGCACGACGCAGTGCACCGCGCCGCGCACGAGACCTTCGAGCGGAACCGCCGCGCGGCGCTCGAGCTCGCGGCCGAAGACGCGAAGGCGTACGAACTCCTCAACAAGCTCTGGAAGCTGCCGAAGGGCGATCCGCTGCGCGCAGGGTTCGACGACGCGGTCCGCGCCGCGATCCGCGCACCCGAAGAGAGCCTCGGGCTCGCGAAGTCGACGGTCGATGCCCTGGCGCTTCTCGTCGGCACCACGAGCGCGAGCCTCGCGAGCGATCTGCGCATCGCGCTCGATCTCGCCGCCGCCGGCGCCCGCGCCGCGCAGGAGAATGTGCGCATCAACCTTCCGTCGGTCGCCGACGAGGCGGTGCGTGCAGAGATCTCCACGCGCACCGAGGCGATGCTCGCCGCATGCGAGTCGACGGCGCGGGAGCTGGCTGGGCGGGCGTAAGCGAGCGCCGAACCGTGCGGGACGAACGACCAAGTGGGTGGCACTGCTTCTCGCGGTGCGGAGTCGACATGGCCGGCATCAGGGCTGTATCGATACGGATACGAAACCACTACTGGAAGTAGTGGCACCCATTTTGGCTGTCGACTCGGATGGTCGTCTGCTCGCGCTTCGCGCTCGACCGCTCAAGCTCAGTGCTCGACGCGGTGGCCGAGATACCGCGAGACCTCCTCGACCTTCGCGGCGACCGTTGCTTCGTCGCGCGCCTCGAGGTTGAGTCGCAGCAGCGGCTCGGTGTTCGACATGCGGATGTTCGCCCACCAGTCGCCGGCGTCGATCGAGAGGCCGTCGAGCTCGTAGGTCTTGGCGCGTGGATATGCGGCCTTCAGCTTCTTGAGCGCGCCGAGCTTGTCCTCGTTCTCGAAGTTGATCTCGCCCGACTGCACATACCGCTTGCACGGCGCGATGAGCTTCGAGAGCGGCTGCCTCGCGCCGGCGAGGGCGGTCACGACGGCCGCGAACGCGCGCGCGCCCGAGTCGGTGTTCCACATGTCCGCGAAGTAGAAGTGGCCCGAGAGCTCGCCGCCGATCGAGGCCCGCGATTCCGCAAGCTTCGCCTTCATGAACACATGGCCGACCCTGCTCTCGACGGGCACGCCGCCGTTCTCGCGGATGATCTCCGCAACGCTGCGCGAGCTGCGCAGGTCGAACACGACCGCGGAGCCGGGTGCGCGCTTCAGCGCGTCGGCCACCAGCCATCCGAGCAGCAGGTCGCACCCGATCGGCGCGCCCTTCTCGTCGAGCACGATGCAGCGGTCTGCGTCGCCATCGAAGCAGAAACCCGCGTCGAAACCGCCCTTCGCCATCACGGCCTGCAGGTCGCGCAGGTTCGCGGCGACGAGCGGATTCGGCTCGTGCACGAACTCGCCCTTCGAGTTGTCGAAGTGGATCTTCTCGATCACCAGGCTCTTGATCCCGTCGAAGACCTTCGGCACCATCGTGCCCGCCATGCCGTTCGACGCGTCGATTGCGATGCGGAGCGTGCGCTCGCCCGAGAGGACCCGCGGATCGATGAACGAACGCAGGTGATCGCGGTAGGCGGCCCAGAGGTCGCGCACCTCCTCGTGTCCGGCCGCGCCGCCCGCGGCTGGCTTCACCTTCTCGCGCTCGACGAGCGCGGCGAGGCGCTGGATCTCCGCGAGACCGGTGTCCTGTCCGACCGGCTTCGCATGGCGCTTCGAGATCTTGAAGCCGTTGTAGTTCGCCGGATTGTGCGACGCCGTCACCTGCACGCCGCCGGCGCAGCCGAGATGGTTGATCGCGAAGTAGACGAACGGCGTGTCCACGAGGCCGAGGTCGATCACGCTCGCGCCGGCGTCGCGCATGCCTTGACGCAGCTCCTTCGCCAGGCTCGGCGAGCTCTTGCGCATGTCGCGGCCCACGCAGATCGTTCGCGACATGGGATCGACCGCCCCCGCTTCGGCCGCCTCCTTGAGGAGGTACTGGGCGGTTGCGTAGCCCACCTGCCAGGCGATCCCCTCGTCGAGGGGCTTCGGGTAGGTGGCGCGGATGTCGTAGGCCTTGAAGACTTTGGCGAGCATGAGGTGGTTTCTATCGGACGCGGGGGCGGCCGTGCGTGCGGGAATCTGCCGCACCGTTCAGATTTGCCCCCCGATCCCGATCCGCGCTTCACCCCTCCAAACGAGGCGCCGATTTCGGTACACTCTTCGATCCCCGTCGCTCCGGCGCCGGGGACCCGCGCGGCGAGCGTTCGCCGGCGGAACCGGGCGGCGACCGTGGCAGCGCCGACCCTCTTTCGATCCGCGTTCGGGCAACCCCCGGCCGCACCCCACAAGCGCCCTTATGACGGGCGGGCCGCCACCCCGCAGCGTCGGTGTCGCTGGAGAGCAACCATGGCTTCTCTTGTTCAGGAACTCATCGAGGCAGGCATTCACTTCGGGCAGCGTCGCAGCAACTGGAACCCGAAGATGGCGCCGTACATCCACGGCATCCGCAACCAGATCCACATCGTGGATGTGCGCGAGTCGATCAAGGGCCTCCTCCTCGCAAAGCGCTTCATCGAGAAGACCATCGGCGACGGCAAGGATGTCTGCTTCGTCGGCACCAAGCGCCAGGCGCGCGGCGCCATCGAGCAGTACGCGGCCGAAGTCGGCATGCCGTTCGTCACCGAGCGTTGGCTCGGCGGAACGCTCACCAACTTCCGCACCATCCGCGAGCGCCTCAAGCGCCTCGATGAGCTCGACCGCCTCGTCGAGAGCGGCGAGATGAAGAACTACTCGAAGAAGATGGAATCGCAGCTGATGCGTGAGCGCAAGAAGATCCAGCGCAACCTCGGCGGCGTCCGCACGATGACCAAGCTTCCGGCCGCGCTCATCGTGGTCGACACGAACCGCGAGAAGAACGCGCTCCTCGAGGCCCGCTCGCTCGGCATCCCGACCGTGTGCCTCGTCGACACCGACGGCGACCCCGATCTCGTCGACATCCCGATCCCGGGCAACGACGACTCGATGCGCACCATCGACATCGTCATCCGCGAGCTCTGCGATGCGGTGAAGAAGGGCAAGGAAGGCCGCTCGACCTCGGCTGGCGAGAGCCCCGTGGGCGAAGGCCGCGATGGCGGCCGTGGCGAAGGCCGCGGCGAAGGCCGTGGCGATGGCGGCCCTGCCCGCCGCCGCTCGACGCGCGCGAAGTTCCGCGCGGATGACGGCGCCCCTGTCGCCACCACCGAGCCGACCGAAGGCGCCTGAACGCCCATCGGTCCGGGTTTGAGTTCCAGAGCCAATCAATGAACGCCGCGCCATGCGCGCGGGCGATTAGAAAGAGATTCCCATGAGCACGATCAATATCAGCCCGAAGGATGTCATGAAGCTCCGCGACCGCACCGGTCTCGGCATGGGCGACTGCACGAACGCCCTCGTCGAGGCGAAGGGCGACATGGATGCCGCTGAGAAGCTCATCCGTGAGAAGATGAAGGGCAAGATGGACGCCCGCACCGACCGCGCCGCCGGCGAGGGTTGCGTGTCGATCGCGATCGGTGGCGGCAAGGCCGCGATCGTCGAGATCCGTTCGGAGACCGACTTCACGGCCCGCAACGAAGAGTTCCGCGCCATGGCGGCCGATGTCGCCAAGATGGCGCTCGGCCACAACGCCGGTGCGGTGACCGCCGACAAGGCGATCATCGACCGCGTCGATGTGGTGCGCCTCAAGACCGGCGAGAACATCTCGTTCTCGCGCGGCGAGGTGCTCTCGGGCGGCTCGTTCGCGAGCTATGTCCACCACGACGGCAAGCTCGGCGTGATCCTCCAGTATGAGGGTGGCGAGATGCCGGCCGACATCGGCACGGGCATCTGCCAGCACATCGCGGCGGCCGTCCCCACGCCGTCGGCGATCGACGCGTCGGGCCTCGACCAGGCGGTCGTCGCCGCGAAGCGCGCCGAAGCCGTCGCCGAGGCGCAGGCCTCGGGCAAGCCGGCCCAGATCGCCGAGAAGATGGCGGAAGGCAAGCTCCGCAAGTTCTTAGAGGAGGTGACCCTCCTCGGCCAGCCGTATGTCCGCGACGACAAGATGCAGGTCGGCCAGGTCGTGCCGAAGGGCGTCAAGCTCGTGAAGTTCGTCCGCGTCCGACTTGGGCAAGACTGAGCGGCGTCATTGAGCGGTCGCGGCGTGTTTGAGCGGTCGCGGCGTGTTTCAGCGGTCGCGGCTGCGGCCGCTCCCTCTGGAGTGAATGACCGTTCGAACCGAGCCGCTGCCTCTGGCGTGAATGACCGTTTGAACCGAGCCGCTCCCTCTGGCGTGCATATGAATCTTCGAACCGCCCCGCTTTGCGGGGCGGTTCTTTTTGGTTCCCGTGGCCCCGCTATCCTGCGGGCAATTGACTCGCGCAATTCATGCGCGTTGGCCGATATTGGACCCCATGCCGCTGAGCCTGGCCATGCGAAGTTTCGCCCGTTCGGTCCGCCTTCTCCTCCCCCTCCTCGCGCTCTTCGCGGTCGTGCAGCCGTCGCTTGCCGGCGACCTCGCCGCCGATCTCGCCGAGATCGCCCGCAAGTCGGGGATCGCGCAGCAGCGCCTCGCCTACACGGTGCACGATGTCCGCGGCGACCGTGTTCTTGCGGCGCAGAACGGCGACATGCCGATGGCGCCCGCCTCGAACATGAAGGTGCTGACGACGGGCGCGGCCCTCTCGGTGCTCGGCCCCGACTTCACCTTCAACACCACGCTGTTCCTCAACCGCCAGAACGGCACGGCGCGGCTCACGCTTGTGGGCAGCGGCGACCCGGCGCTCGACGACCCCGAGCTCCGCGAGCGCGACCCGCACGGGCTTGATTCGCTCGTCTCGCTCTGGGCCGAGGAACTCAAGAAGTCCGGCGTCACGCGGGTCGACGAACTCGTCGTCGACTCCCGCATCTTCGACCGCGAGTTCTATCACCCGTCGTGGCCCAAGGAGCAGTATCCGAACGCCTACTGCGCGGAAGTGTGGGGCCTGAACCTCGCGCGCAATGTGGTGGGCATCACGCCGGTTCCGCAGTCGAACGGCAAGCCGACGGTGGTGTTCACGCCCGCCTTCGACATCGCGGTCGAGCGGAACAACGCCAGCAGCAACGCCAAGGCGAAGTTCACCTTCTCGGCGTCGCGCGCCTTCGGTTCGAACGCGCTGACGCTGCGCGGCAACGCGCAGAAGCGCCCCGACACGCCGCTCGGGCTCACCGTGCACAACACGCCCGCCCTGACCGCCGCGCTGCTCAAGCGCTCCTTCGCGGCGCGCGGCGTCCAGATCGCTTCCGCACGCCTCGCGACCGACGCCGATCCGCGCGCGACGGGCACGATCGTGCCGCCGATCCACGCCACGCCCATCGCGACCGTGCTCGAGCGCGCGAACACCGACAGCGAGAACCTCTACGCGGAGGCGCTCATCAAGCGGCTCGGCGCGGCGCTCGCGCATGCGGAGTCGCGGGATCCCGCCTTCGCGCCGGCGGCGGGCTTCGCGGCCGGAACCTGGGCGAACGGACGCGCCGCGCTGCGCCAGTCGATCTCGGCCGTGCTTGGGCCCGACGCGCTCTCCGGTTGGACCGTCGACGACGGCAGCGGCCTCTCGCAGGAGAACCGGGTGACGGCCGCAGGCCTCGCGCGCTGGCACGCCTCGTTCGCACGGGACGGCCGGCTCGCGCCGATCTACTTCGGAAGCTTCGCCATCGCGGGCAAGACCGGCACCGTCCGCAAGCGCTTCGACGACCTCGAGTCGAGCCCCGTCGAGGTTCGCTGCAAGACGGGCTACATCCGCGGCGTCAGCACGCTCTCCGGGCTTGCCATCGCGCCCGATGGGCGCCTGATCGCGTTCAGCATCCTCGGCAACAACCTCGCCCAAGGCGACCAGATCGCGCGCGCGCGCACGCTGCAGGAGGCGATGGTGCGGCGCATCGTGCAGGAACTCGCGCCTGCGCAGGCGCAGCGCACCGCCGACGCACGCGACGCGAACCGCCGCTGACCGCCCATGCCAGAGACCTACCACGCACCGCTTGCGATCCTGTGCGTGATGGTCACGCTCGCGGCACTTGTGCGCGGCCGCATGGCGAGCGATCTCGCGATGGCCGGCGGCATCGCACTCCTGATCCTCTCGGGCGTGTTGACGCCGACCGAGGCGTTTGCAGGGCTTGCAAGCCCCTCGATCATCACGATCGCGCTCCTCCTCGTCGTGTCGCAGGGCGTGATCGAGACGGGCCTCGTGCAGTGGCTCGGCGGCACCATCCTCGGGCGAGGCGGAAACCTGACGCTCGTACAGCTCCGCCTCATGGCCCCCGTCGCCGCGATCTCGGCGTTCATCAACAACACGCCGCTCGTCGCGATGTGCATTCCGCTCGTCGAGGACTTCGCCCGCCGCACCCGCATCGCGCCGGGCAAGCTCTTCATCCCGCTCGCCTTCGCCGCGACGCTGGGCGGAGTGTGCACGCTCATCGGCACAAGCACCAACCTCGTCGTGCACGAGATGTGGCTCAAGTCGGGCGGCGAGCCGTTCCATCTCTTCGACCTCGCGCCCATCGGCGTCCCCGTCGCACTCTGTGGAATCCTCTACCTCATGATCGCCGGGCGTTGGCTTCTGCCGAACTCGGGGCGCGAGGCGCTCGCGACGGTCGACCCACGCAACTACTCGGTCGAGATGCAGGTGGTCGGCTCGCCGATCGCGGGCAAGACCGTCGAGCAGGCGAGCCTGCGCGGACTCGAAGGGCTCTATCTGAGCGAGATCCGCCGCGGCGACGAGATCATCGCGCCCGTCGGACCGACCACGCTTCTTGCGCAAGGCGACACGCTGATCTTCATCGGCGATGTGCGGTCGGTGGTGTCGCTCCAGAAGATGCGCGGACTCGCAGCCGCGGCCGACCAGACGAGAAAGCTCGCGCAGGCGCGGCACCAGCGCTTCCTCGTCGAGGCGGTCGTCTCGGACTCGAGCCCCCTCCTCGACCGCACGATCCGCGAGGCGCGCTTCCGCAACACCTACGACGCGGTTGTCATCGCCGTGTCGCGCAACGGCCAGCGGCTTTCCGACATCAAGATCGGAAGCATCGAGCTGAAGGCGGGCGATGTGCTGCTCCTCGAGACGCAGGAATCGTTCCTCAAGGCCTTCGGCGAATCGCGCGACTTCCTGCTGGTGCGGCGCATCGAGGACTCGGCCCCCATCCGCCATGAGCGCGCGCCGATCGCCGCCGCGATCCTCGCCGGCGTGATCCTCGTCGCCTCGTTCGAACCGTTCGGATTCACCATGCTGCACGCGGCGCTCGCGGGCGCGTGCCTCATGATCCTCACGCGCTGCTGCACGGGGCCGCAGGCGCGCAAGGCGCTCAATGTGCGGCTGATCTTCGTCATCGCGGGCTCGCTTGCCCTCGGCGCGGCGCTCGACAAGACGGGCGTGGCCGCATGGCTCGCGGGCGGCCTGCTCGGGCTCTCCGGCGGCAACCCGCTGCTCACGCTCGCCGCGATCTACCTCGCGACCTTCGTGCTCACCGAGCTCCTTTCGAACGCGACGGCTGCGGCGCTGGTGTTCCCCATCGCGATCGGTGCGGCGGGCGCCGCAGGCATCGATCCCAAGAACGCGGCGATCGTGGTGATGGTGGGCGCGAGCGCGAGCTTCGCGACGCCGATCGGGTACCAGACGAACCTGATGGTGCAGGGCCCCGGCGGCTACCGCTTCGCCGACTACATGAAGATCGGCGTGCCGCTGGGGATCCTCGTCGGAGCGGTGACGATCGCCGCGATCGCGATCTCGATGCATGCAACGGAGGTTCCGGGATGATCCAGAAGAAGAACGACGCGGAAGGCAACCACGGGATCGACCTGCTCTTCATGCTGCGCGCGGTGCGCCGCGCGATGCAGGCGACGCGCATCGTGCAGGCGAGCGCGAAGCTCGACAGCCTCGACAAGGACGACAAGTCGCCCGTCACGATCGCCGACTGGGCGAGCCAGGCCGTCGTGGCGCTCGAACTCGGACCCGTCCTTGCCAAGACGCCGCTCGTCGGCGAAGAGGAGGCGAGCGCCCTGCGCGCGCCCGAGAGCGCACCGCTCCTCGCGCAGGTCGTCGACGCGGTGTCGCGCGCGCTCGGCCGGCCCGTGAAGCGGCAGGAGTGCCTCGCCGCGATCGACGCAGGCCGCGGAGCGCCGAACAAGGAAGCCTTCTTCACGCTCGACCCGGTCGACGGCACGAAGGGCTTCCTCCGCCGGCAGCAGTACGCGATCTCGCTCGCGCTGATCGAGCGCGGCGAGCCGACCTTCGGCGTGGTCGGCTGCCCCAACCTTCCGCCCGAGGGCGGCGACTACGACCGCGCGGATCCCGTCGGCTGCCTCGCCTTCGCCATCAAGGACGGCGGCGCCTGGCTCGAGCGCGACCATGGCGAACCGCAGCAGCTCCGCATCCACGATTGGCGCGCGGGCATGCCTGTGCGCGCCTGCGAGTCGGTCGAGGCGGCGCACTCGAAGCAGGATCTCGCCGCCCAGATGCTCGCGCTCCTCGGCACCGCGGGCTCGCCGGCACGCCTCGACAGCCAGTGCAAGTATGTGGTCGTCGCACGCGGCGGCGCCGACGCGTACCTGCGGCTCCCGGTGAAGGCCGACTACCGAGAGAAGATCTGGGATCACGCCGCAGGCGCGCTGATCGCGTCGGAAGCGGGCGCGAAGGTCGTCGATGTCGAAGGCTTCCCGCTCGACTTCGGCCGCGGCCGCGAGATGCTGACCAACCGCGGCGTGCTGGCCGGGCACCCCGCCATCGTCGACCGCCTGGTGTCGGCGTACGCGCGGCTGAAACTCCAGGGGTAAGAGCTCGCGGGGCGTCTCGGAGTTTTTTCTCACGGAGACACGGAGAACACGGAGAAGAGAAGAGAGTCTCCTCTCTCTAATCTCCAACCCCAGTGCGTCGGACTGCGGCGCGTGCCCTCTGTGTTCTCCGTGTCTCCGTGAGAAAAACCCCGTCACGAGCCGCCGCAAGCAGCTTCGAGGACGACGCCGTGCTCGTATCGCCAAAGGCGGCTGCCGCAAGCAGCCTCGGGAACGACGCCGTGCCCGTATCGCCAAAGGCGGCTGCCGCAAGCAGCCTCGGGAACGACGCCGTGCCCGTATCGCCAAAGGCGGCTGCCGCAAGCAGCCGCCGCTCCTAATTCGGGCACTTCTGGAAGTAGACGA
>JBKCZS010000112.1:0-15325 GCA_046337925.1 bacterium
CCAGCGCCTCGATGTGCAGCTCGAGCCGAACGCGGAGATCGCGGCGAGCGAACTCGCGGCGCGGCTTCTTGCGCAGGGGTTCCGGCTTTCGCGGCTCCAGCCCGAGGAAATCAGCCTCGAGACCGCGTTCATGCGGCTCACCAAGGGGCTGGTGAGCTGAAGATCCGCGAGCCGAGGAACCGAATGCCACGCGCACTGATCATCGTCAACCGTGAGAAGCCGGAGGCCGCGCGCACCGCCGACGCCATCGGACCGATCGTGTCGAAGTTCGCAGAGGTGGAGATGATCACGGCGTCGGAGGAGCCGCTCGCGCACGCAGCGGCGTTCGACCTCGCCGTGGTCGTTGGCGGCGATGGCACCTTGATCGCGCAGGCGCGCAGGCTCCTCGACCACGGCAAGCCGATCGTCGGCGTGAACGCGGGACGGCTCGGGTTCCTGGCGGAGTTCGACGCTGCGGACCTCGAGAAGCACGCTGCGCTCGTGTTCAGCACCAAGCCCCCGCTGCGCGAGCGCATGCTGCTCGCGGTCGAGGTCGAGCGCGCGGACGGCTCTCGCGAGTCGGGCACCGCGATCAACGACGCCGTGATCACCGCGGGCGCGCCGCACCGCATGATCGAGATGTCGCTGCGCGTCGATGACGACGACACGGGCGTTGACATCATCGGCGACGGTGTGATCATCGCGACGCCGACCGGCTCGACCGCGTACAGCGCGAGCGCCGGCGGGCCGATCGTCCATCCTGATGTCGGCGGCGTGACCATCACGCCGATCTGCGCGCAGAGCCTCGCGTTCCGCCCTGTCGTCGTGCGTTCGACCGACGCGATCGCGCTCGTGATGCGGCGCGTGAACGAGGGCACATGCGTGGTGCTCGATGGCCAGCGGCACATCTCCCTCGGCCAGGGCGATACGGTGCGGATGCGGGAGCACGGGCGAAAGGCGCTGTTCGTGGCGAATCCGTCGAACCGCTACTGGGACGCGCTGCGGGCGAAGATGAAGTGGGCGGCGCCGCCGAGCTACAGGTCTTGAGCGGTCGCGGCTGCGGCCGCTCCCTCTGGTGCTAGGAACGCGCGTTGATGAGCGGTCGCGGCTGCGGCCGCTCCCTTTGGTGCTAGGAACGCGCGTTGATGAGCGGTCGCGGCTGCGGCCGCTTGAGATCGGCGCTATCTTCCGCGCTCCATGATCGACCTGAAGGACCTCCGCGAGAACCCCGACAAGTACCGCAACGGCGTGCGTGACAAGTGCATGTCCGTCGACATCGACCGCCTGCTGGCGCTCGACGAGGCGCGCCGCGCGATCCTCTCGCGCCAGGAGAGCGCGAAGGCCGAGCAGAACCGGATCTCGAAGGAGATCGGCCCGAAGATCGGACAGTTGAAAGGCAAGATCAAGGGCGCGGCGGGCGACGAGAAGGACAAGCTCGAGATGGAGATCGCAGCGCTCGAGGCGAAGCCCGCCGAACTGAAGGCGGTCGTCGCCGAGGAAGAGCGGCATCTCGTGGCGATCGAGCCCGAGTGGAAGGCGCTGTGGCTCCAGGTGCCGCAGCCCCCCGCCGCCGATGTGCCGAAGGGCAAGGGCAGCGAGGACAACAAGGAGATCCGCCGCTGGGCGCCCGCCGGCTGGGACTTCTCGAAGACCTTTGCCGAGAACCGCGGTTTCAAGCCGCGCACGCATCTCGAGCTCGTCAAGATCCACGGCCTCGTCGACTTCGAGCGCGGCGTGAAGATGTCGGGCACGCGACACTATGTGCTGACGGGCCTCGGCATGCGGCTCCATCAGGCTGTGCTTCGCTACGCGCTCGACTTCATGGCCGATCGCCGCGGCTTCAAGCCGATGGGCGTGCCGGTGATCGTGAAGGAAGAATGCATGGTCGGCACTGGCTTCTTCCCCGCTGGGCGCGAGCAGGCGTATCACATCGACGAGGCGGCGCGCGGCGCGGGCCACGATCTCTTCCTCACGGGAACGGGCGAAGTCGGCCTCATGGGCCTGCATGCCGACGAGATCCTGTCGCTCGAGCAGCTGCCGCTCAAGTATTGCACGGTGTCGACCTGCTTCCGCCGCGAGGCGGGCGCCGCCGGCAAGGACACCGCCGGTCTCTACCGCATCCACCAGTTCGACAAGGTCGAGCAGGTCGTCGTCTGCAAGGCCGACGAAGCGGAAAGCCGCGCCTGGCACAAGCAGATGATCGAGACGGTCGAGATGATCCTCCAGTCGCTTGGCCTCGCGTACCGCCTGCTCCAGTGCTGCTCGGGCGACCTCGGCGTGAAGAACGAGGACATGATCGACATCGAGAGCTGGATGCCCGGCCGCGGTGAGAACGGCAAGGACGGCGCGCCGACCGGCGAGTTCGGCGAGACGCACTCTGCGAGCCGCCTCGGCGATTTCCAGTGCCGCCGCCTCAACCTGCGCTACAAGGACGATTCCGGCAAGACGCGCTTCGCGTACGCGCTCAACAACACCGTGATCGCGAGCCCGCGCGTCTTGATTCCGCTCCTCGAGATGCACCAGCAGGCCGATGGGACCGTGCTCGTGCCCGAGGTGCTGCGGCCCTACATGGGCGGCGTCGCGAAGATTGGCTGAGAAACCTGTCATACGCGGTCGGCTTGTGCGTTCGAGGAACACTCGGAAGAGGAGCCTCGCGCCATGAACCGAACGGAACTTCGTCGCTCGTCCCAGGCCTTCTCACTCGCAATGGCGGCCCTCGCCGCGGCGGTCGCCATGGGTCAGTCGGCGCCGCCGTCCGGTTCGCGCGGCGGTGGTCCTGGGGGCTCAGGCGGCCCAGGCGGTCCGGGCGGCCCGATGGCCGAAGAACGGCAGATCCTCAAGCAGTTCGACAAGGATGAGAACGGTCGGCTCGAAGGCGCCGAGCGCGATGCAGCGCGTGCGGAGTTGAAGCGCACGCCGCAGCGCGGGCCGGGCGGGATGCGCGGTCCCGGCGGCGCCCGTGCCGAGACCAAGCCGGGGCCGAAGGTCTCGCCCGCCGAGGTCCAGTCGTACCCCGATGCGCCGCTCTTCTCGCCCGATGTCGTGCGCACCGTGTTCCTCGACTTCGACCTCGAGAACTGGGAAGAGGAACTCGAGCTCTTCCACAACACCGACGCCGATGTGCCCGCGACGATGACCGTCGACGGCAAGACCTACAAGGGCGTCGGCGTTCACTTCCGCGGCGCGTCGAGCTACATGATGGTGCCACGCGGGACGAAGCGGTCGTTCAACATCGCGGTCGACCACACCGAACCCGATGCACGCCTCTACGGGCAGAACACGCTGAACCTGCTCAACTCGAACGGCGACGCATCGATGATGTCGGCGGTGCTCTACTCGCATCTCGCGCGCGGCCACATTGCCGCTCCGCGCGCCAACTTCGTGCAGGTGGTCGTGAACGGCGAGAGCTGGGGCGTGTTCGTCAGCGTCGAGCAGTTCAACAAGGCGTTCCTGCGCGACCGCTGGCCCGAACTCGATGGGAGCGGCGCGCGCTGGAAGGTGAAGGGTTCGCCCCGCGCGACGGGCGGGCTCGACTACCGAGGGAGCGGTCTCGCGGCGTACCGGGAGCGCTACGAGATCAAGTCGAAGGATTCGAAGGAGGACTGGCAGGCGCTCGTCAAGCTCTGCAAGGTGCTGAGCGAGACGCCGCTCGACCGGCTGGAGCAGGAACTCGCACCGATCCTCGACATCGAGGGCGCTCTTTGGTTCCTCGCGCTCGATGTCGCCAGTGCGAACACCGACGGCTACTGGATCCGTGCGAGCGACTACTCGCTCTACCGAGACCCGAAGGGCGTCTTCCACCTTGTGCCGCACGACATGAACGAAGCCTTCAAGCTCTCGCACGGGGGACCGCCCGGAGGTTTCGGCGGGCCGCCGCGCGACTTCGGAGGACCGCCCGATGGCTTCGGCGGACCGGATCCGAACCGCGGGGCGATCCGCAGCCGTGGCATGCGGCCACAGCCTGGTCCGAGACCGGAGGACCGGAAGCCCGAGACCGCGCCGGGCGCCGTGCGCGGACCCGATGCGCAGGACGCGCCGCCGCGCGAGTTCGATCGCGACGAACCTCCGATGCGCCCGGACTTCCGCGGCCCATCCGATGCATCGGAGTCGCTTGCGGAACTCGACCCCTTGGTGGGCATGGATGACCTGACCAAGCCGCTGCGAAGCCGGCTGCTCGCCGTTCCATCGCTTCGTGCGCGCTATCTCGCGCATGTCCAGGCGCTGGCGCGCGAGATGGAGTGGCCTGCGATCGGGCCGGTGGTCGCACGCCAGCGGGCGTTGATCGCAGAACTCGTGGCAAAGGACACGCGGAAGGCCACACCGACGGCTGCGTTTGAGCGCGCGACCGCCGAGGCGGGGCCGGGCGGGCTGCGGGAGTTCTTCGAGAAGCGATCGCGGTACCTTCTTGCGTATCAACCGAAGGCCACAGACGCGGCGCCAACGCCATCCAAAGACCAGAATCGCAAGGATCCAGCAGCGGGCACCTCGCCTGGTGCGAAGGACGACCGGAGATAGAACGAATGCCGAGCTTCCTGCAGAACTCGTTTGCAAGCGACGCCGACATCAGCTCGACCGCAGCGCTGGTGCGGCTCGCGATGGCGCTCGTCTTCGGCTGTGCGGTCGCGCTGATCTACCGCTGGACGCGCGGAAGCGCGTCGGACCGACGGTTCGTCGCGACGCTCGTCCTTCTCACCCTTCTCCTCAGCGTGACGACGATCGTGATCGGCGACAACATCGCGCGGGCCTTCAGCATCGTCGGCGCGCTTTCGATCGTGCGCTTCCGCACGGTCGTCGAGGACACCCGCGACACGGCATTCGTCATCTGCGCGGTGGCCCTTGGGCTCGCGGTCGGAGCGGGATACCTGATGGTGCCCGCGATGGCGCTTCCGTTCATCGCGTTCGCCGCGAAGATGTTCAGCGGCCACTTCGGCGTCGCGAACGGAAGCGCGCTTCTTCCGTTCTCGCTGCATGTGAAGGTCGCGCCGGACTTCGCGAGCCTCGAGACGCTGCAGCAGGAGATCGCGGCAGGCGCACGCGCGCCACGGCTGCAGGGAGTCGAGAGCGTGCGCGCGGGCAGCGCGATCGAGCGCAGCTACGAGATCGAGCTCTCCGGCGAACGGGCGGTCGACGCACTGATCCGACGGCTCTCCGCGATCGAGGGCGTGCTTTCGGTCGAGGTGCTGCGGATCGGGAAGTGACGGCGAATCAGGCGTTCTTCCAGCCCGTCGGCTTCACGGCGAGGGAGAACGATCCGTCCGACATCAGGTCGACGAGGCCGTAGCACGGGTCGCAGTAGGTCTTGGTCGGCTTCCACCAGCCGCCGCAGACGGCGCCGCTGCAGGCGTAGGTGACGCCGTCGGCCTCACAGCGGTCGACGAGGTGCGTGTGGCCTGAAAGCACGAGTTTCACGCGGCCGGACTTGCGGAACATCGCGTGGATGTCGTTCGCGTCGAGGTGCACATAGTCGCCCGTCACGACGGTCTCGCGGTCGCGGCGCACATTCTCGCCGCGGATCGCGGGCGTGATGGTGACGATCGGGATATGTGAGACGACGACGGTCGGCAGCGTGTTCTTCGCGAGGTCGGCCTCGAGCCACGCGCGCTGCTCGTCGTTGAGCTTGCCGAGGTACTTGCACTCATCGGTCGGGTCTGGCTCGACCGACGAGAGCACGATGAAGTGCCAGCCGTTTCGGTCGAAGCTGCGCCAACGCGCGGCGAGCTTGAGCTCGGCGAGCGCGCGGGCGTAGCCGAAGTCGGGTTCGTCGCCTTTCGCGTCGGCCTTCGAACGGCACCAACCGAGGATGTCATGGTTGCCGAGGCAGTGCTCGACTGGAACGGTGCAGTGCTCGGCGAAGAGCTTGTGGAGCAGCGCCCACTCGCGGTCGACCTGCGCGCGCTTCGTCGCGAAGGAGTCCATGATCAGGTCGCCGCCAGTCAGAATCATCTCGACGCCGTCGGACTGCGCCGCCTCGAACGCCTTCTTCATGCCGGGCGCGCTCTCGCGGTCGGGCGTGATGTGGAGGTCGGTGAAGTGCGCGAAGCGGAGCGCGCGAGCGGCGCTGCGCGGGGCGTCGTCGGACGCGCGCGCCCCCCGAAGAGGCATCCCGACGGCCGCGCCGAGCGCAGCGAGTCCTGAGAGGGCCGTGAACGATCGACGGTCGAGATTCTGCATCCGCGCAGCCTACATCGCAGGGGACGGGATCGCCGCCTTAGGCCCCTCGGCGGCGCGGCCTTGCACAAACTGCACCGAATCCGCGCGTGTTCGGGGGAAACCGCGGATTCTTGCCCGCTCTGGCCCCCTGGCGCTGAAGTTCCGCCAACGGCTTGACGATGGCGCGTCGGACGGTATCCTTTCCGTCCCACAACCTATTCCCCGATAGCTCAGTTGGTAGAGCGGCGAGCTGTTAACTCGCATGTCACTGGTTCGAGTCCAGTTCGGGGAGTTCAACCGGTCGGCCTCAAGCGAGGCCGACCGGTTTGTTTACCGGCTGACCCCGGCGAAACCCCCTGCTGCCGCGTCGTGGCGGGGTTTCGGCGCTCTCGCGTTTGTGGAGAGAGCCCAATCGGGAACCACAGGCCGCCGATCCGAACGGCGGAGAAACGGGCGAAACCCCGCCTTGATCTCACGCGCTCTCTGAACGGGTTCACGGCGTTCCGAGATCAGGGGGTCGATCGAAACGGATGCAGCCCTCACGCGAGATCGCTGCTGCGGTAGTAGCGGCGCAGCTCGACGAGCCAGAGCCAGCGCAGGAGCGCGATCGGGACGAGCGCGAGCAGCGGGATCCACGCGTGGGCCGCTGCGGGAAGCTCGGCGCGGATGTGGCGCGTGCCCTCTTCCCACCACGCGGGGAGGAGGAACGCGCCGAGCATGAGGACGCAGGTCGAGAGCGCGTAGGTCGTCAGGATCGATGGATCGAGCGACTCGGACGCCGCGTCGAGCCGCCGCGCGGGGCGGCGCGCATCGACGAGCCGCAGTCGCATCCATCGCACCACGGGAAGCAGCGTGAACAACGCGACGGTCGCCGTGATGAAGGGAAGGAGGCTCTGCCATGCATCGCCGCCAGAGAGGCGTGACGCCGCGAAGCCCAGTGCCGCGAAGCCAAGCAGGATGCCGAGGGCGGCGGCGCCTTCCTCGAACTGCGTTCCGAGCCAGCGGACCCACGCGAGGCGATGGCGCGAGATCGGGTGACGGAACGCGGACAACGAACCCATGCTATTCCAGATCACTGCGCCGAGGATGACCACCACAATCGAAACCACGCTCGACTCTTCCTTCCGTGACGCGAACGGCTCCACGAACCACTCGAGGGAGAGCCCCGACAGCCCTTGCTGCACCGTGGTGAAGCTCGAGGTCTCGGGCGTCGGCGCGGCGCCCGTCGTTGCGTCGACCGCGCGGAGATTGCCGAGCGCCCGGAAGAAGCCGCGCACGAGCACGGTGAGAATCACCGTCGCAAGGCCGAACCGGAGCGCGCGCCCGACGAGCCCTCCTCGCGAGAGTCCGGAGGTCTCATGCAGGAGCGCGCGCACCCAGTCGAGGTCGCTGCTGCGGACCCCGCGGAAGCCATCCGCGCCATCGCGCGGGGCACGGCGCGCGAGCGTCGTCGCGCCGGAAAACCGTGCCGCGAGCCCGCGGTCTTCGGAAGGATCCGGTGCATCGCCCCGTCGCTCGAGCACGCGGCCGAAGCGGTCCGTCGTCACCATGACGACGCCCGCGGCGAGCATCGCCGAGAGAAAGCCCCCGAGAGCGCCGCCGCTCGACATCAGGCGCGCGATCTCAAGCATGAAGAAGAGCGGAAGCACCGCGAGCAGGATTCCCAGCGTGCCGCCGAATCGCGCCCACATGAGCCGACTGAGGCTGTTGACGAGGCCGACCGAGAAGCCGATCGCGGCGGCGACCGCGAGGAACCAGCTTTCGCCCGTGAGCGCGCCGTGGAGCGAGGCGCCGACGCCAGCGCCGAGACCGAAGATGACGAAGCCGCCGACCGTGATCTCGCGGCGCAGCCGACGATCCAGTGCGGGCGTGTTCCACGCGAAGCTGCTCGCGCGCAGGTCCCACGCGCCCCCTGCGAGGAGCGCCGCCACGACGCCGGCGACGAGAAACGCGATCGATCCAGAGATCCAGGCGCTTGAGTCGGCGCCAGGCGCGACGGGCCAGATCGCGCTGCGCATCATCGACGCGATGAGGCCGAATCCGATGGCCGTCGAGACGATGCCGAAGGCACGCAAGCGCGGCCACCAGCCGGCATAGAGCCGCGGCAGGACAAGCGTGGTCACCGCGCACCTCCGCCCGTCCACACCTTGAACATCTCGGCGAGGCGCAGCGGCTGGGCATCCACGGTGACGCCGTGGCGCGCCTCGAACGACTCGCGCTCGTCCTCGGCATCCTCGACGACGAGGAGCGCGCCGTTCGGCTCGACGGTCTTGCTGCGGATCCACGGCGCCGCGAAGGAGTCTTCGCGGAATCCCGCGTCGGCGCCCGCACGCTCCGGCGCCGGCAGCACGCGCCAGCGCGCGTA
The DNA here is from genome assembly GCA_046337925.1 of bacterium. GTDB lineage: Bacteria > Planctomycetota > Phycisphaerae > Phycisphaerales > SM1A02 > QWPT01. The sequence continues at coordinate 8,495 of JBKCZS010000112.1, forward strand.
GCGCTCCTGGAGCGAATCGAGCGCCTCGTCGCGCGCGACGCGCCCCTTCTCGAGGCAGAGGATCCAGTCGACGCTTCGCTCGATGTCGTCGAGCTGGTGCGAGGAGATCAGGATCGCGGGCTCGTCCTCGCGAAGGAGCTCGAAGAGCGTGGTGAAGAGCGTCTCGCGGCTCGGTGGGTCAAGCGACGCTGCGGGTTCGTCGAGGAGGATTGCCTCCGGGTGGTGGCAGATGGCGGTGACGACCGCGAGCTTCTGCACAGCGCCCGGCGACATCGTGCCTATCCGCTGGCGGAGGTCGAGTTCGAACGCGTCGACGAGCGTGCGTTCGCGCGTCGTGTCCCACCGCGGGTAGAAGGTGCGCACGAAGTCGAGATGCGCGCGGCCGCTCATCCACGGGACGAAGCGATTCTCCTGCGACACGACCCCGAGCCGCGCGAGTTCCGCGTCGCCGAGGAGGAGCCCGTCGACGCCGAACGCCGTCGCGCGACCTGCCGTCGGCGCCGCCAGCCCCTGCAGGCAGCGTAGGAGCGTAGTCTTGCCGCTTCCGTTGCGGCCGACGAGGCCGACCACGCGGCCGCGCGGCACGGAGAAGGTGACGCCGTCGAGCGCGGCACGGTTGTCGAAGGACTTCGAGAGGTGCTCGGTGGCGAGGACGATCTGGTCGCGATATGCGTGTGTCATCGTTCGATTCCGTCGTTCGAGGTGGTGGAGTCGGGCGCGCGCAGCGTCTTGCGGAAGATCTCGAGGGCGTCCTTCGCAGGAATGCCGAGCTGGCGCGCGGCGATCGCCGCGGGCTGCAGGAGCCGTGCGAGTTCGTCGTGCTTGAGCTCGCGCTTGATGTCTGCGGTTGCGCGTCGTGCTGAGCCGTTCCCCGTGTCCTTCCCAGCGCCGCGCACGACGAGCGACAGCCCCGGTCGCCGCTCGAGCACGCCCTCCTGCTCGAGCAACGCGTAGGCCTTGCTCACGGTCATCGGGTTGATGCCGAGCCGCTCGCCGAGGTCGCGGGTCGAGGGAATCTCTGCGCCCGCGCGCAGAACCCCCGCCGCGACCTGGAACCGGACCTGGTCGCAGATCTGGCGGAAGACGGGCACTCCGGAGTTGCGTTCGAGCGTGATGAGCATGGCGGCGATCCCGACGTCGGCGCGCTGCCGCGCCAACTGCATTAGTGCAATGATACACCAATACAGCTGCGAGGCAAGTTGACTTCGCGCAGTTCCGAGCACTTCCGTCCAATTCGATAAACCCACCAGTGGATGGCCCCAGGCGCCGTGTCCCGTTCGGATCAATGGAACCGCCATCCGTTTCGATCAGGGCCCCGCTCGCAAGGTGCGAAGGAATGGGCCTTCACCCCCTCTGGCACGCTCAGAACGCCATCTAAAGTTGGCATTCGTTCCGCTGGGGGAGTTACCCAAGCGGGTTGACCGAGAAAGGTCAACCCGCTTGTTTATTGATGGCGGATGCGGAAACATCGATGTTCTCTGCCCGTCTGCTTACAAATGGATTGTTCCGCGAGCAATGTTGCCGGTGACTGGTCGTTTGTCGAGGTGCCATGAAACTTCGATTCTGTCGGTCAATCGGGCGGACGCATCCTTTTCGATGGGGTACGGCGGCACTGGCGATCGCATCGATCGCCGCCCCTGCACGGTGGGGCCACGCCCAGACCGTACGCACTGAGACCGTCGCGCCCGTCGTAGCCAATCCCGCCGTCAGCGGATGGCTCGCATCGCATCTGGTCGCATACGCCCCAGACGTGACGCAGCGCAATCAATTGTTCCTGTTCCTTCATGGGATGGGAGGCAACGGAGGTGGCGCGAGCGAGTTGGTGAAGACTGCTGCGGGACTGGGTTTCCACGCCGTTGGCCTGACCTATCCCAACGACTGGAGTCCGTTCAATCTCTGTTCTGGGGATGCCAACTGCCCCGAGGCGATTCGACGAGAGATCCTCGACGGCGTCGACCGTTCTCCCCTCGTCACTGTCCCGGCAGCTGATTCCATCACCGATCGGCTGCGATCCCTGCTTGCCTACCTGAACACGCAGCATCCGGATGAAGACTGGCTGCAGTACGTGAACGGAAACGCGATCGCTTGGGATCGGATCGTCGTCTGGGGACACTCGCAAGGAGGCGGCAACGCCGGGGTGATCGCCAGACACAATCCAGTCGCCAGATTGTGCACGTCGGCGCCGGCCGCCGACGGCGGGCCGGGCAACCCCGCCGCGTGGTGGAGCGGTGGCGTGACGCCAGGCGAGCGCTGCTTCGGCTTCTGCCACACGCTTGATGCACTGAACACCAAGGTTGCGTTTTGGAATGCGATCGGCATGGGTTCGTACGGAGCAGTCGTCGATGTCGCCGGAACAGCCCCGCCCTTCGGTGACACGCACATGCTGTCGACCTCGATCGCGCCTGCGATCGCGGGTCAGTACCACAACAGCGTTGCCATGGATGCGACCACCCCGAGGGACGCCAACAATCAGCCGGTGTACAAGCCCGTCTGGCAGTACCTCATGGTTGGCGCGGGCGGTGGGGGCGGCGGTGGAGCGTTCTGGGACGACGTGCCGTTCGCCACCGTCGCGACGACCACGGGTACCGCCACGCTGCGCATGGACATCTACCAGGCGAACTCGGGCGACGGCCCGCGTCCCGTGCTGGTGTGGATTCATGGCGGCGGTTGGCAGAGTGGAAGCCACAACCAGACGCCGCTCATGGCCCTCGCGCTCCGTGACGCGGGCGTGACCGTTGCGAGCATCGGCTACCGACTGAGCGACCAGGCGATCTTTCCGGCCCAGCTCCACGACTGCAAGGGAGCCATCCGCTACCTGCGGGCGAACGCGGCAACCTATGGAATCGATCCCGATCGCATCGCCGTCTGGGGCAGCTCGGCCGGCGGTCATCTTGCCGCGCTCGTTGCCACGACCGGCGGTATCGCGCGGCTCGAGGGCGCAAGCGGCGGCAACCTGAAAGAGAGCAGTCGCGTGCAGGCGGGGGCGACGTTCTTCGGTCCCACGGACCTCCTCTTCATGGAGCCCGATTGCGATGCGCAGCCGATCGGCTGCGGACCGAACCACGATGTGCCGACCTCGCCTGAGTCGAAGTTGATCGGCGTCACGGGATCCAGTGAGGGAATCGGCTGGCTGCGCGCGAACATCGGCAACCCGGCCCCGCCATTCCCACAGTTGATCGCGCTCGCCAACGATGCGAATCCCATCACCCATGTCGACGCGGACGACCCTCCCTTGTACATCGCCCACGGCGCGCTCGACACCGTGGTTCCGCTCCGCCAGAGCGAACGGCTGCGCGATGCGGCGGCGAGCGTCGGCGTGGAGAGCGTCTTCGTCGCCGTGCCGGATGCCGGTCACGGGGCTCTCGGCAGTGCCGCGAACGAAGCCGCGGCAGCATGGATTCTGAAGCAGCTCCACGCATCGCGTGCGTGCGGCGGTGACCTGGACCGAGACGGGAGGGTGGATGGCGCCGATTTGGGTGCGCTGCTGGCCGCGTGGGGCTCATGCAGCGCGTGCGTTGCCGACATCAATGCAGACGGAACGGTCGATGGAGCGGATCTCGGGACACTGCTTTCATCCTGGGGCGACTGCCCTTGAGAGGGCTTGCGGCTCCCTGATTTCGACCGTGAACTTGTCAATGTGTTTGCATCGTCCCCCGTTTCGATCAGGCCCTGCTCGCAGGGTGCGAAGGAATCGACCTTCACCCGCTTTAGCACGCGCAGAACGCCATCTCAAGCTGGGATCCGTTTCGCTGGGGGAGTTCAACCGGTCGGCCTCAAGCGAGGCCGGCCGGTTTGTTTACAGGCTGATGTGGGTGAAACCCCCTGTTGCCGCGCCGTGGCGGCGGCGAAACGGGCGCAACCCCTTGTTGATCTCGCGCGCTCTCTGAACTCGTTGACAGCCTTCCTAGATCAGGGGGGCGACCGAAGCGCACCTCGCAGATTCCTTCACCCATCAGATTCCCACACCCCGCAAGCCTGGCGTGCGGATATCTCCGATCCGCGTGGAATTCTCCCACGCACCGCATAGACCCGTGCGCGTCCAACGGTTACGGTCGGGGCCATGAACCTTCGGGCACTCCCACTCGTCGCGCGCGGTCTTTCCATCCTCGCGGTGCTCACCTGTGCCTCGCCTGCCGTGGCGCAGGTCCACTACCACGACAGCGGCCACCCTTGGAAGCAGCGCGCGCGGTCCGGACCCGATGCCGAGGTGCCTGGCTGGTACTACAACCTCGGCATCACCGGCATGCGTGCGGAGCTGGTGGCCGACGAGCCGAAGTCGCTCCTGATTCGGCATGTGTTCGCGAACTCCCCCGCATCCGGCATCGTGCGCGTGGGCGACCGAGTCGTCGGCGCCGGCGGGCAGCCGTTCAAGGAGGCGCACCTCAACGGCTACGGCGAGGAGGTCTTCGGCGCGAAGGGACCGATCGGCGAGTTTGCGACCGCGCTCGAGGCCGCGCAGGACGCACGCGCGCAGGCCCCGGGGAAGCTCGCGCTGACGATCCTCCGCGACGGAACGGAACTCGCGGTCACCCTCGACATCGGCACGGTCTACGGCAGCTTCGGCAAGGACTATCCATCGAACTGCGCCAAGTCCGAGAGGATCGCAGCGGAACTCCTCGCATACCTCGCGCAGCATCAGGGCGCCAACGGATCGTTCGGCAACCCGGTGCATGACACCTTCGCGCCGCTCGCCCTGCTTTCGAGCGGCGACCCGCGGTACCTGCCTGCCGTCGAGCGGTGCGTTCGCCACCTCTGCGCCGAGACGAGGGCGTCGGACGAGGAGGCGAAGGCGTCGCTCCCGAACTGGAGATACATGGGCGCCGCGCTGGTGCTCAGCGAGTACTACCTCGCCACGCGCGCGGCGTGGGTGCTTCCCGAACTCCAGGAAGTGCACGACTTCATCGCCGCCGGTCAGTACCTCGACATGTCGCAGATCAATCCGCGCGCGAAGGAGTCGCACCCAGACAGCTTCCCGAAGGGTCCGCGCGACTCGCACGGCGGCTGGGGGCATAATCCCGGGTTCGAGGGCTACGGGCCGATCGCCATGCTCACGGCGCAAGGCGCGCTCGCCTACGCCATGATGGCGCGGTGCGGGATCGAGATCGACCGTGCGAACCATGACGCCGCGTACGACTTCCTGCGGCGCGGCAGCGGCAAGAACGGATATGTCTGGTACGGCGACGGCGTCGGCGGGCGCGACGACGGCTGGGCCGACATGGGACGCACGGGAGCGGCCGCGATCGCGTACTTCATGAGCCCGCATGCGGATGCGACCTACCGCGACCGGGCCCGGCTGCACGCGACGGTCATCGGCAGGCATCCGCAGAGCTTTCCCGACACGCACGGGTCGCCTGCGATGGGCATGGGCTACACGGCGCTCGGCGCGAGCGTCGATCCCGCGAGCTTCCGCTCATTGATGGACGCGAACCGGTGGTGGTTCGCGCTCGCGCAGTGCACGGACGGCACCTACTACTACCAGCCGAACCGGGACAACGCCGGCTACGGCGCCGATTCGCGCATGACCGCGTCGTCGGTGACGGCATTCATGCTGCTGATCCCGAAGCGCGGACTGGTGATGACCGGCAAGGGCGCGACATCCGCGACCGTTCCGCCCGCTGGCCCTGCCAACGCGGCGCGGCCGCTCAAGGTGTTCATCCTCGCCGGGCAGTCGAACATGCAGGGGCACGCCGCCATCTCGACATTCGACGCGATGGCCGGTGACCCGAAGACCGCCGCGCTCCTCAAGAGGATGCGCGGTGCCGACGGCGCGCCGCGCGTCTGCGAGCGGACATGGATCTCGTCGGTGGGCTGCCTCGGCGACGCCTACGCCGACCTCACCGAGGCAAAGGGACGGCTGACGGCGGGATTCGGAGCGCCGGAAGGCAAGATCGGCCCCGAGTTCACCTTCGGCATCACGATGGAGGAGCGGCTTGGCGAAGATGTCCTCCTCATCAAGACCTCGTGGGGCGGCCGAAGCCTGCACACCGACTTCCGCCCGCCGAGCGCCGGACCGTTCAAGTGGCGGGCGGGCGAACTGACCGAGCGCGCGACGCGCGGAGAAGACGCGGAGAAGATCGCAGCGGAGAAGCTCGCGGCGACCGGCGTCTACTACCGGGAGATGATCGCGCATGTGCGGAAGGTGCTCGCCGACATCCCGCGTGTGATGCCCGACTTCGACGAGGCGCGGGGATACGAGCTGGCCGGTTTCGTGTGGTTCCAGGGGTTCAACGACTATGTCGACGGCGGGGTCTATCCCGAGCAGGACAAGCAGGACGGGTACGACCTGTACGCCGAACTGCTCGGCCACTTCATCCGCGATGTGCGCGCGGATCTCGCGGCGCCGAAGTTGCCGATCGTGATCGGCGTCATGGGGATCGACGGGATGCGGGGCGATACGGCCGCACCGATGCGGAACTTCCGGGAGGCGCAGCGAAAGGTGGCGAAGCTCGACGAGTTCAAGGGGAATGTGATGGCAGTGGAGACTGCGCCGTTCTGGGATGACGAGCTTGAGCGGCTGGTGGAGCGGAGCGAGCGCTCGAAGAATCCCGAGGCGGACTTCACGCCGGAGGAGCGCAAGCGACTCGCGGGTGCGTCGAATGGCGGCTACCACTACCTCGGCGCCGCGAAGATTCTCGCGCCGATCGGACAGGCGTTTGCGGAAGCGCTCCTCGGGACGAAGTCCGCGCGGACGCCGTGAGAGTTGAGGCACGCGGCGCACGCGTGATGACTGTGTGAGCCGACTGCCCGACCGAATCGGATTGCCCGGAAGACCTCAACGCCGATGGCGCGGTGAACGCCGCGGACCTCGCGGCCGTTCTCTCGTCGTGGGCG
>JBKCZS010000113.1:0-20890 GCA_046337925.1 bacterium
CACGACCCGCGCCGGAGTCGCAGTCTGACATCACCCGTTCCTTGGACTTCGTCCAAGGGCACCCGTGCGTTCACTAGCACCAGAGGGAGCGGCCGCAGCCGCGACCGCTCAAACCACGTATCGCCAGAGGGAGCGGCCGCAGCCGCGACCGCTCAATTCACGACCAGCTCGACAGCAGAATCGACAGATCCGCCGCGTTCACCGTGCCGTCGCCGTTGACATCGCCGGGACCCGCGGTGCCCCATGCGGACAGCAGGATCGACAGATCCGCCGCGTTCACGGTGCCGTCGCCGTTCAGGTCGGCCGGGTTCGACGGAACGACCGTGAGCGTCGCGCTGTCCATCGCGACAGGAGCGCTCTTGCCGGCCTGGACCCAGAGGTCGTAGGCAACCTGGCCCTTGTCGTCGGTCACATTCGCGTCGCGGAGGAACTCGATGTACTCCTTCGTCGTCGTCTGGATGTAGAGCGTCACCGTTGCGCTCGCGGTTCCCGACGGGATCGCGAAGAGCGAATCGTCCCAGTGCTGGCCGTCCGCGTAGGCGTAGCCCACGGGTCCGGCGCCGATCTCGATGAAGTTCGCGTTGGTGAAGCCGCGCGGCGGAATGCGGTTGTCGAAGTACACCTTGTTGTTGAGCGCGAGGTGGAAGCTCGGGCCGACGGGAATGCCCGTCAGCTTCGAGACGGCCTGGGTGATGCCCTGCTTCGCCTCGTACACCTTGGTGTCGGAGCTGTTCAGCACAGCGGTCTTGTTGTTGTACGCGCCGCGCTCGGCGAAGACCTGTCCCTGCGCGTTCTTGAACTTGACATTGAGCCACATGCGGCGGCCTTCGGGGTAGCCCGTCGGCAGCTTGTGGCCCGACTCGTTGGTCACGCGCACCTTGAGGGTGCCGCCGACCTGCGTCAGCGTCATGTCGCTCGCGGCCTGGAGCATGTTGATCGTGCGCGCGGCCTGCTGGTCGATCGCGTCCTGCGTGAGACCGATCGAATCGGCGTCGTCGGGGCCGAGCTGGTTGCGGATCGCCTGCACGACCCAGGTGTTGGCGCCGGCGAACGAGTGCTGCGGCATGTCGGGCCGCTCGAACCACGGGTCGCCGAACTCATAGAAGCGGCAGCCGCCCGCGATCACCTTCGGCATGTGGCAGTCCTGGCAGCTCGCCACCACGCCGTCCGGGTCGTTCCCGCCGAAGCGGTGATCGGAGTACGCGACGCCCTTCGGGTAGTCGCTCTTCAGCCACTCGCTGTAGGTGCGCTGCTCGGGGAACATGTCGTGCGGATCCTGCGTCGGGTGCGGCGACCCGAGCTGGTTGAGCACATAGTTCCCCGCCTTGTTCTTCGAGTAGAGCGGATTGCTCACATCGTGGCAGGTCGCGCAGAACTCGCTCGAACGGTGGTACGGCGAGGTGATGAGCTTCGTGCCTCCGCCGTGGAGGTTCTCGGGGACATCGCTGAACGGACCGCGGCGGTTGTCGTCGGGGTCGATCACATAGCGCGCGTTGCCCTGGCCTTCGGGAATGAGGCCCTGCGACTGGAGCGCGCTGATGATCGGGACATCGGGTTCCGCGGGATCGCCCGGATAGCCGATCGCGCTGTTCGCCCCGAGCTCGGGGTTCACGGCGCGGTGGCAGAAGTGGCAGTTGATGCCGTCCCAGTCGTCGGAGTTGAACTCCGCGGTGGTGCCGGTCGATGAGCGCCCGCCGAGCCATGCGCCGGGCGCGTGGCAGCGGATGCAGGTCTCGCCGCCGATGTTCGCATCCTGGTTCGCGATGGTGAGCGCCGCGTGCCAGATCGGATCGCGCGCGCTCTGCGCCATGAGGCTGGCGACCCAGGTGTCGAACGGCGCGACCTCGACGCCATAGTCGGAGTGGCAGTAGGTGCAGTTGATCGCGCCGACGACGGGCGTGAACTCCTCGACATCGGGGTTGGGCTGCGTGCCGGGCTGGAAGAAGTCTTCGGCCGTGGTGGGGACCTGGACCTGCGAGCCTCCGCGCGAGGCGACGGCACCGACGGTGACGCCGACGGCGGCCAGCGCCGCAACCACCAGCGCGCCGCGCATGATCTTGCCGCGGGCGACGGAGCGGGGGGCGCGGGTGTTCGATGGGTCTCGCAGCATCTTGATCAGGCCTCTCTCTCGGCGCCGACCAAAGGCGGCGGGGACTCCGAGCGCACGCGTCGACTCGGGCCGCAGGACCCGACTCGATGACTCCGCGCGAACAGTGATCGGTTCGCACGGGGTCCCGCCGCGTTCCGTAAAAACGGCGAATCGCGGCGTGGTTCTGCGTTCCGGCGACCTGCCGGCGCGCAGAAGACCAAGAGTACGATCGGCTCGGCGCAGGTCAAGATTCGAGTCTGATTCTTGCCCGATGCAGTTCTTCTGCGGGCGCGTCGCTCTGGATGGGCGGTGTATCGGACGCAGCGGTACACTCCGCGCATGTCGCCCGACTTCCGCAGCGATTCAGAGCTCGTACGCCCGATCCGCGGACGCTTTGCAGCCGCACTCGCCGTCATCGCCTCCGCGCTGTCCGCGGTCGGCTGCGCGTCGAACCCGGCCGGCCCTGCGTTCCTCACGGTGCCGCAGGCGCAGTACGAGCGCGCGTTCGATGCGGCGTGCGCGGCGGCGCGCGACGAGGGTTTCGTCCCCGAGGTGGTCGACCGCCGCGCGGGAGCGATCGAGTCCGAACCCAAGTTCGCAGGCTCCGCCATCGAGCCGTGGACCTGGGTGGAGATGACCGCCGGCGATGTGGTCGAGGGGACCTTCGGCTTCGAGCGCCGACGCGTCCGGTTCGAGTTCGTTCCGGCGGGCTTCCGACCGGCGGCTCCCGAGGGCACCGCTCCGCTCGCGGGCCCGATCCTGCCGGGTTCCGAGCGCGGCCAGGGTGTCGATGTCACGCGCGACGCGAGCGAACTCGAGGTGCGCGTGTCGGTGTCGGTCGAGCGGCAGTTCCGGCCGGGCTACCAGGGCAGCGCGTACACGCGCGCGCTCGGCAGCTATTCGCGCGATGTCACCATGAAGGACGACCCGCGCACGCCCCGCGACCGTTCGACCTGGACGGCCGTCTCGCGCGACGAGCGCATGGAGCGCGTGCTGATCGAGCGGCTGTCGAAGCGCCTCGCCGATGCGGACGCTGCGGGAGCGGCGAACGCGGCGGCTGCTGCGCCGTGACGCCTACGCGATTCGCGGATCGACGAAGCGGTACATCACGTCGACCACGAGGTTGAAGACGACCATCAGCGTCGAGTAGACGAGCACCACGCCCATCACGAGCGTGATGTCCTTGCCGAGCACGCCGTCGACGAAGTGCTGCCCGACGCCCGGCACCGCGAACACCTTCTCGACGACGAACGAGCCCGTCAGCGCGACGGCGGTGGCGGGGCCGAGGTACGAGAGCACGGGCAGGAACGCGTTCTTGAGCGCGTGCTGCAGCGCCACGCGCGCGCGGGTCAGGCCCTTCGCGCGCGCGGTGCGGATGTAGTCGGAGCCCATCTCCTCGATCATGCCGAAGCGGATGAGCCGCGAGATGTACGCCGCGAACGGCAGCGACAGCGTGAGCGCGGGCAGCACGATGTAGGCGAAGCCGCCCCAGCCGCCGACCGGGAAGAGCCCGAACTTGACCGCGAAGAGCATGAGCAGCGCGCTGCCGATCACGAAGCTCGGCAGGCTGATGCCGATGACCGAGACGAGCTGCGTCGCGAGATCGGCGATCGAGCCGGGCCGCAGTCCGCCGACGAGCCCGGCGAAGAGCCCGAGCATGAGCGCCATCACCATCGCGGACAGCCCCAGCGTGATCGAGACGGGAAGGCCGGTCGCGAGGATCTCGTTCACGCTCCAGTCGGGCTGCTTGAGCGACGGGCCGAGGTCGAACACGCGGTCGGTGGTGCCGCGCAGATAGCCGATGCCGCTCGCCTTCTCGAGATAGTCGAAGTAGAAGGCGACGGGGTCGTCGAGCTTGTACTGCTTCTTCATCGCCTCGACGATCTCGGCGGGCGGACGGCGGCCTTCGGGGTTCTCGAGCGGGTTGCCCGGCACGCTCCAGGCGAGGATGAAGGTGAGCGTGTAGACCGCGAGCACGATGAACGGCAGCTGCACGAGCCGCCGGACGATCAGCGCGACGATCGAGACGGGCCGCGCGTTCACGGAGCGGGCTCCTTCGCCGGCGGCGCGTCGCCGCGGCGCGGGCCGAGGATCGAGAGATCCTGCTCGAGCCGCGGGTGGTCGGTCATGCCGCCGGTCCGCACCGGGTCGTACATGTAGACCGTGACATAATTGCAGATCGGCAGCATCGGCACCTCTTCGGTGAAGAGCCAGCGCTCGACCTCCGCGAGCTTCCGGAGCCGCAGCGCGGGATCGACCTCGCCGCTCGCCGCCGCGAGGCGCTGGTCGAACTCGGGATTCGAGTAGCCGCGGTCGTTGTTGCCGTTCTGGCTCTGCTGCAGGTCGAGCCAGGTGGTCGGATCGCCGTAGTCGCCGTACCAGCCGCCGCGCGCGATCATGAAGTTCCCCTTCTTGAGGTCCTCCTTGTAGAGCTTCGAGTCCTTGCCGCGGCATTCGGCCGCGACGCGGAGCTCGCGCTTCCACATGTCGCGCATGGCGAGCGCGAGGTTCTGGTAGCGCGGGCTCGAGGTCGAGTAGAGGATGTCGACGGTGGGGAACTTCACTCCCGCGGCGTTCTCGACGATGCCGTCGCCGTCGCGGTCCTCCCAGCCTGCGGCCTTCAGTTCCGCACGCGCGCGCTCGGGGTCGTAGCCGAGGCCCTCGACGACCGGATAGCCGTCGATGGTGCCCGGCGGCACCAGCGTCGAGGCGACGCGCTCCTTCAGGCGCGTGACGCGGTCGATGAGCGCCTGCTTGTCGACCGCGAGCGCGAAGGCGCGGCGCACGCGCGCGTCGTTGAACGGATTGAAGCGGTCGCCCGGCAGCGCCGCGCGGCAGTTGAAGCTGAAGAAGTCGGTGCCGAAGGCGTTGAATCCGCGCGCGTCGCGGCGCTCGCCGTCGCCCGGCGGAGGGAGCGTCGCCACGATGTCGTCGACGCGGCCGCCGCGCGCGAGGCCCGCGTCGAGCTCGGCCTTGAAGCGCGCGAGATACGCGCGGCGCTCGGCGAGCATCTCGGTCTTGTATTCGGGGCCGAGGTCGGTGAGCCAGTCGGCGGCGCCCGACTGGAAGCTCAGCACGCCCGTGTTCGGATTCTCGACCGTGCGGCACTCGATCGTCTTGGCGACGATCGCGTCCTTGTTCCAGTAGTGCGGGTTCTGCTCGAGCCGCATGTCGCGCTTGTATCGCCAGACGGTGGGCACATACGCGCCGTTCACGACGATGCGGCCTGGCTTCGTCCAGTCGTGGCGCTGGATCGCGCGTCCGGTGGCGGAATCGATCGAGACGAACGCCTCGACCGTCGCTGGGTGGACGGGCGAGAAGCAGGGGAACGCGCAGAGATCGAGGAAGTAGGCGAGCGGCGCGTCGAGCGTGACGACGAGCGTGCGCGCGTCGGGCGCGTGCAGGCCGACCGTCGAATCGAAGAGCTCGACCGTTCGCTTCCACAGCGCTTCCGCTTCGGCGGCCGACGGATTCTTCGCGTGCTTGGCCGCGAACTCCTTGATCATCGCGTTGCGCGCCTCGAAGAACGCCTTCGCGCCCTTGATCGAGAAGAAGAGCCCCGAGTAGTCGGCTGCGCTGTCGGGCAGGATGGCGCGGCGCCACGAGTAGCGGAAGTCCTCGCTGGTGACGGGGTCGCCGTTCGACCACTTCGCATCCGCGCGCAGGTGGAAGGTGTAGGTGAGCCCGTCGGGCGAGAGTTCCCATCGCTCGGCGACGCCGGGGATGATCTCGCAGTCCGATGCGCGCAGGTTGACGAGCGGTTCGTAGATCACGCGCGCGCGCCGGAGCTCATGCTGGTAGCTCATCCGCTGCGGGTCGAGCGTGTAGACATCGCTCCGGTCGATGAGCACGAAGTCGGCGGGCGGCAGGGGGCGGTCAAGCGAGACGACCGCCGCAAGGGCGAGGACGAGCGCGATGACGGGGATCAGAAGCCGCACGGACGGCAGGATAGCCGTGGGCGCACAAAGGCAATTTGCCCGTCACGCCAGAGGGAGCAGCCTCCGTGTTGGACACGCCAAAGGGAGCAGCAGCCTCGGTCTTGGACACGCCAAAGGGAGCAGCAGCCTCGGTCTTGGACACGCCAAAGGGAGCAGCCGCAGCTGCGACCGCTCAAACCACGCTGCGACCGCTCAATTCTTGTACGGCGCCCCCGACACGATCCCCGCCCAGCGGGTCGCCTCGGCCTCGAACTTGGCCTTGTCCTTCGAGTCCCACGACGGGCCGAGGACGCGCGCATCGCCTTCCGGCTTGGTGCCCGCGTAGGCCTGCGGACGCTCGCCGCGGTCGATGAGACGCAGAAGCACCTCGCAGTTGTTGAGCACCGACGCGTACGACGCCGAAAGCGTCGCATCGGCGTGGGCTGCATCCCATTGCGCGCCCGCACAGCCGATCAGGTCGGAGAGGGCGGGCGCCAGGACCTTGGCCACCGCCGAGCGGTCGGCCGACTGCATCACGAGAAGGTCGTTGCGGAGGCCGACCAGCGTGCGCTGAATCGCCTGCATGCGCGGCTCGGCGGTGGACGATGCCTTCATCGCCTTCGCGATCGAGGCGAGCGCCTCGGCCTGCGCCTTGCGCACATTGCGCGCGTTCTCCGCGGGGAGTTCCTTGCGGCGCGCGGCTGTGCCGATCGCGGCGAGCTTCTGCTGAAGCGCGAGCCAGTCGGTCTCGCTCACCGCGGCGTCGCGGAGGCGGCGGGCCGCGGTCTCGAAGTAGGCGTTGCTCGCGTCGAGATCCTCGAACGCGTCGGCTGCGAGGCTGGCCGCGGCGATGCGCTTGGCCGAGCTCGACTCGCCGGCGACGGCGGTGCGCTCGATGATCACATCGAGCGCCTCGGGCGTGCGGCTGAAGCGGAGCGCCTGCATGGCGTTCAGGGCGCGGTGGAGGTCGCTTCCCTTGGCCACGGTCGCAAGTTCGGTGACGAGAATCTGTCCGTAGGCCTTGCGGAAGCTTGGAGTTGCGGACGGGTCGCGCGCCGGAGTCGCAAGGGCGGCCCGGGCCTCTTCGACCGAGCGGGCGTCGCCGCCGGTGCGGATGGCTTCCGCGTGCCGTGCCACGAAGCTCGAGACCGAGGTCTTCTGGCCGTCGTTGAGCGCGCCGCTCGCGGAGATGATGCTGCGGTCGAGACCTGCCGACTGCCCGAGGGCTTCCGCAGACCCGCAGAACGCGAGGACGAAGCCGACGAGGAGCGAACCGAAGAGGGGTCGGAAGGACATGATCCAGATCCTGGGTATGGGCGAACCGCGGGGCGCCCCTCTTCCGAGAGGCGCAAGGGTTTGGACGCTAATCCAACCAAGCCGGTATGTCAACGAACGGACGCCCGTTCGCCTGCGTTGGACGCAGGGGGCTGGTTTCCGCCTCCAACTCCACCAAGCACGCCCGCCGAGCCGATGAAGGGGTGGAAACAGGGGGTCGGACGCCCGATGCGGGGTCCGATGGCCGAAGACACTGACCGAGAGACCTGCGAGAGACCAGTCTTGAGAAACCCGATGTTCCGGACCCCAAGCCGCCAGTCGCCGTGCCTGCTCCCGCACGCACCGTCCAGTCCCGCCGCTCGGTTCATTTCGAGCCGGGCGAGGGGGTTCGCGGCGGGTTTGTCCGCCGCGGCATGCGTCCTCGCCTTCGCCCCGACGGGCCACGGGGCTCAGGATGCGGCCGCCGGCGCGGCTCCCGCAGCCGCAGCCGCCCCCGCATCCGCACAGCCGACCCTTCCGCCACCCGAGCCCACCGCCGAGGTGCGCGCCATCTTCACGGAGCGGCTGTCGCGGTCGTTCGCGCAGCGTGCCCGCAATCTGCTGCAGCGCGACCGGGTCTACCTCGGCATGCTCGAGAGTTCGGAGGCGCTCCTGCGCATCTCCACGGAGCTCGCGCCCGACAACCCGTTCATCTGGCGCATCGCGCTCGACCTCGCCACCACGATGGAGGACGGCGACCCCACGGCCGTCGCCCTTTCGAAGGAGGCGCTCAAGCGCCTGAACGAGCTCGATCCCGGCAACGAGGTCATCCGGCTGCGCCGCATCCTCGACACGATCTCGGTGCGGCAGACCGCCGAGGAGCGCCTCGCGATCTACAACCGACTGCTCGAACCGCAGTCGGTCGCGCAGATCGGCAATGTCGTCGCCGCGCGGCTGGCCTTCGACGCGGCGGTCCTCCTGCGCCGCACCGGCGACATCGCCGGATTCGAGGAGTACCTCCTCCGCGCGGTCGACCTCGATCCGTCGTTCCCCGAGGCGACCGAGATCGCGGCGGGATACTTCCGCATGCGCGCGCCATCGCGCGTCGAGGACGCGCAGGCGATGCGCGTGGCGCTCATCGCGAATCCGATCCGCACGCCCGCCGCGCTCGGCCTGGCGTCTCTCTGCCTCGAGAACGGGGCCTACCGCTCGGCGGCACAGATCCTCGATGTCGAGGCTGAGATCCTCGCGACCCCGCGGCCCGATCCGGTCTTCGACGGAGTCCTCACCGACCTTGCGGTCGCGTTCTGGGGCTCCGACCAGCTCGAGAAGGCGTTCTTGCTTCTCTCGCGGCGCCAGCGCATGCTCGACGAGTCGCTGATGGAGGAACTCGACCGCAGCGGCGCGATCCTTTCCGTCGAGGAACGCGCGCAGGTGCGGATGCCGATCGCGCCGCAGCTGGCCGCGACCTTCGCGGCCATCACGCAGGCGCGCGGCAGCGAAAGCCGCGAGGCCGCGCTGTCGAACTGCGCCTTCTCCTACGAAACCCAGATGCAGTCGCTCGAGCGGCTCCTCGAGGATCCCGAGCGCAGCGACCTCGACAAGACGCGGCTGAAGGAGGAGCTCGCTTCGGCGCGCCTCCAAGGTGCGATCGTGCTGCTGTGGCTCGGCGGCGATGCCGCGAAGGCGGCGACCTGGATCGACCAGGCGCAGGCGCAGATGCCGCTGTCGGACGACGCGCGCGCGCGCTTCGAGGGCTGGATCCTGTTCCGCAAGGGCGAGAAGGACAAGGCGCGGGAGATCTTCGAGCGGATCGCGCCGAACGACACCAGCGCCCGCCTCGGCCTCGCGATCCTCCTCGACGAGACGGGCGACAAGAAGGGTGCCGCGCGCGCCTATCTCGAGGTCGCGCGCGCGATGCCGCAGACGGCGATGGGCGTCTGGGCGCGCGAGAAGCTGCAGGGAATCCTGGGCCAGCGCGTCGAGCTGTTCGCGGAAGCCGCGCAGATCGACGCCGCAGCGTCGCTGCCGCCGGAGTTCCTCGAGCTCATGCGCGACGGATCGCGCAAGGTGCTGCTGCGCATCGCTCCCCGCGTGACGGGCGCGCGTCCGTGGGATCAGCTCATCTTCGATGTCGAGCTGACGAACCTGAGCGAATGGCCGCTGGCGATCTCGCCCGAGGGCCCGCTCGCCGACACCATGACCGTCACCGCGGCGGTGCATGTGCCGGGTCGGATGCCGGGCGTGCCGCCGTTCGCGATCGTCGCGATCGACCGGCAGCTGGTGCTCCGCCCGAAGCAGACGCTTCGGATTCCGTTCGATGCCTCGCTCACCGATGCGAGCGTCGCGCTGCGCGACGACCCGATCGTCGGCGCGTTCCTCTCGCTGCACGGCATCCTCAACTGGCGCACGACGCAGGAGGGCCTCGAGCCCGGGCCGCTGGGAGTCGAGGTCGCCTCGAGCGAGGTGCATGTCAGCGGCGCAAGGTTGACCCGCGAATGGGTCGTCGAGCGGCTCGCCGAACTCGCGGATACCTCGAAGGTCCCGGACCCGGAGACGATCGCGCTGCTCGCACACGCCCACCGCCGCACCGTGCGCGAGGGCGACAACGCCGACCCTGGGATCCGCGAGGCGCTCGCGGGATCGGGTCCAGCGCTCGCCGACGCCGCCAAGAGGCTCTGGCCCGAGGCGCGCGCATGGCTTGCCTTCGCAGCGCCGCACGCGCCCGCGATCGAGCGGCGCGAGGTCCAGAGCGCCACCGCCGCCGCGGCGCAGGAGGCCGAACTGGCCATGCTCTCGGCGCCGGTGCCCGAACTCGAGCCGCTCATGGCCGTGCTGCGCGAGGACGAGGCCTACCTCCCGCGGCTTGCGTGGATCTCGGTCCGGTCGACGCGGCCCGAGGACCCGGTCCTCGAGGCGACGCTGAAGTCGCCCGACGAGCGCCTCGCGGGTTTCGCGAAGGTCTATCAGTCCTGGCTCCTGAGCGTGCAGGACGAGAGACGCCGCGAGCTCAACCTGCAGTAGGCTGTCGCGCCGCGCCCGCGCGCGGCCCGCCATGAGATTCCGACTGTTCCAAGATCCCGATCGCCGGCGCACCGCGCTGCGGGTGATCGGTCTGGCGATCGGCCTCTTCTTCTTCGCCGCGGCGATCCACTTCGCCATGGCCGAGAAGGCCGAGTTCGCGAAGGCGCTCGAGGCGCTGCGCGATCCGCCGCCGGTGGCGGTGGTGCTCGTCCTCGCCTCGGTCGCGATCGGCGCCGTCCTCAGCGCGCTGCTCTTCCACATCCTCATGAAGCGCTTCGGCAAGGTTCCCTTCTGGGAGATGCAGGCGCTCATCGCGGCGACCGCGTTCGCGAACTACCTGCCGCTCAAGCCGGGCTTCGTCGGCCGCGTCGCCTACCACCGGCTGCGGCACGGGATCCGCGCCACGCACACGCTGCGCACCATCATCGAGGCGATCGCGCTCTCGGGCACCGTCGCGTCGTTCTTCCTGCTCTCGCTCGTCACGCTGCGTGCGCTCAAGGCGCGCGGATACACCCTCGCGGGCCTCGAGATCCAGGGCGAGTGGGCGCTGGTCGCGCCCTCGGTGCTCGCCGTCGCGATGTTCTGGCCGAAGACGCGCACGCTCGCACAGGCGCTGCTGGTGCGGCAGGTGGAGCTTGCGCTGTGGACGCTGCGGTACTGGGCCGTCTTCCAGCTCGTCGGCGCGCCCATCGACCTCGAGACGGCGATCGTGCTCGCAAGCGTGAGCGTGATCGCGACGCTCCTGCCGATCGTCTCGAACGGTCTCGGCATCCGCGAATGGGTGATCGGGCTCCTCGCGCCGATGATCTCGCACGAACCGGTCTCGACCTCGCAGGCGATCGTCGCGGAGCTCGTGCACCGCGCCGCGGAGCTGACCGTGATGGTGCCGTTCGGCATCACCTCGATCATCGTGCTGGTGCGCCACAACCGGAAACTCGCGCTCGCACGCGACGACGGCGATGCGGACCGCGGCGATGCGGACCGCGGCGATCCTTCGGACGAGACCGCGCGTCCGTCGGACCCAGGCCGTTAGAACGCGAAGATCGTGTCGATCAGCTTCGCGAGCACGCCCTTCTCGGTGGTGTCGCGCAGCTGGCCCGTGGTCGTCTTCTTGATGACCGCGTCGGCGACGCGCTGCGACTGCACCTGGTTGCTCGTGTCGACATCCTCGGGCCGGCAGATGCCCGACAGCACGATGACCTGCGTCTCGCCGTCGTTGGTGATCTCGCGGCGCGCCTCGAGGACGAGCAGTCCGTTCGGGCGGACTTCGACGACTTCCGCCGTCACGCGCGCTGAGAAGTCGTCGGCGCGGTTGTAGCTGCCCTTGCCCTTGAAGGTCTTGTCGCCGCCGACGCCGACGGACGGCAGTTCGGCCGAGTTGAGCGGTGCGAGGAACCCGTTGCCGATCGCGGCCGGATCCAGCGAGATCCACGCGTCGACCGCGGCCGAGGTCTCCCAGTTCTTGTCGGCCTTCGCATCGGCGGTGCTCTTCGACTTGCTCTGCTCGCTCACGACGATCGTCACGAGGTCGTGCACCGCGAAGGTGCGCGGCTCCGGGTCCTTCACCGCGAAGAGGCTGCCGAGATCGGTCGCGCCCGTGTCGCGGAGCGGCCGCGCGGAAGCCTGCTGCGAGTCGAGCGCGGCGGCGGTGACGGAGCGCGTCGGCCGAGTAGCGGCCTTCTCGTCTTCGCGCAGCACGCGCGGGGCGTCTTCCTCGGAAGGCGTCGACTGCGGCAGCGGTGCCGAAGCCGGCGGCGCCGCCTGCTGGGGCGCGCGGGCGGGGGCTGCAAGGCAGAGGGCGATGAGGATGGAGGTGTGCATGGCGTGTTCTCGATTGCGGCGCAGGCGCCGGGATTGACTCTGTTCAGCGGATGACGGCGCGGCCGTTTGCGACGACCTCCGCGATGAGGATGGTCTGTTCGTCGTCCTTGCGGGCGCGCGACGCGCGGGACTTCGGCGTGCCCGCGGGTTGGAGCGCGATGCGGTCTCCCGGCTTTCCGTCCTCGAGCGCGATGGCCTCGAGTTCGATCGCGATGAGTCCGACCTCGCGGCGCACGATGACGCGGTCGTTGCGGCGGATCGCGACGGCCTGCGCGAGGTCGTCGGCGGTGATCACGACGCCTGCGTCGAGGCTGCGGACGAGCGAGGCGCCCGAGAGTTCCTGCGGCTTCACGGCGCGGTCGGCGAGCGTCGGCGCGATCTCGCGCGACTCGACGGTGAACGCATCGGCGCCGAGCGGCCTGCCGCGCTTCGCCAGCGTGGTGGCCACGCACACCTCGCGCAGACGCCGCACCGTCACGCGGACGCGGTCGCGCGTGAGATGGTGGTCGCCGTCCATCGCGCTCACCTCGAAGCTGACGAAGTCGGACTTGAGCGCGCTGCGTGCGCTCACCTCGTAGCGAAGCCCGGGCTTCGGCGCGAGGCGCGCGAGGTCGGCGGCGGGAATGTGCAGGCGAAGGTCGCTCGCATCGGGGCCGAACGCGTTGCGCAGCAGTTCGCACACGACGCCGAGCGGCGTGCCGTTGCCTGCGTACATCGCGGGGTCGATTCCCGCGACGGTCTCGGGCGCCGCGGGGCGCGCGGTCGCCGTCGGCGCGATCGGCTTCGCGTCGACCTGCGGGCCGCGCGCGGGCCGCACCACGACGCGCTCGCCACGGAAGCGCAGCGCGGCGGCGCCCGAGCGGAGCGCGTCGTCCTTGGTGGAGGCTTCCGCGAGCTTCTCGCGGACCACCTTCATCTCGATCTCGAACGCCTTCTCGCCGCCGCGCGCGATCTCGACGCCTGCGAACCGGCGCGCATCCTCGCCGCCGAGCTCCGCGATGTCGGCGAGCGTGATCGGCGCGCCGGGCGCCACGCGCACCGAGGTGCGCAGCGCGATCATGTCCGCAGCCGCCGTCGCGGCGCAGGCGAAGGCCGCAGGAAGGGCGATGAGCAGGATTCTCGGGAGGCGCATGGGGTGGTCCGGTGGAGAAGAGGTTCAGGCGGTCAGAGGGTTCAGCGCGTCGCTCATCCGCGGAGGTTGGTGATGTTGCGCAGCGTCTCGCTCGACGACTGGATGACCTGGCTGTTCATCTCGAAGGTGCGCTGCGTCTTGATGAGCGTGACGAGTTCGGTCACGGGGTCGACATTCGACGACTCGAGGAAGCCTTGGCGGATGCCACCGAGACCTTCGAGCGTGGGCTCGCCCTCAAGCGGCTGGCCGCTCGCGAGCGTCGGGAGGTAGACATTGTTTCCGATGGTCTCGAGGCCCGACGGATTCACGAAGCGGACGAGCGTGATCTGTCCGAACTCGACGGCCTCGGTCGAGCCGGGAATGCTGCCCGACACGATGCCGTCCTGCGAGACGTTGATGTCCTGCGCGTTCTCGGGAATCTGGATCTCGGGCTGGAGCGTGTAGCCCGGCGAGTTCGCGAGCACGATCTGGCCTTCGCTGTTCAGCGTGAAGTTGCCGGCGCGCGTGTAGCCGACGCCTTCGCCGAGGTCGGGCGGGATCGCCAGCTGGAAGAAGCCGTCGCCCTCGATCATCATGTCGTAGGTGAGGCCCGTCGCCTGCGCGGGGCCCTGCTCGAAGTTCAGCTGCGTGCCCGACACCTGCGTGCCGAGACCGACATAGAGGCCGGTCGGCCGCTGCACGGCGTTGCCCGCGGGAAGGCCCGGCTGCGCGAGCTCCTGGTAGAAGAGGTCCTCGAAGTTGGCGCGCGAGGCCTTGAAGCCGGTCGTGTTCGCGTTGGCGATGTTGTTCGCCGTCACATCGAGGCCGATCGTGCAGGCCGACATGCCGGTTGCTGCGGTGTTGAGTGCGATGTAGCTCATCGAGGTGTCCTTTCAGTCGAAGCCGCTGGCGCGGCGAAGTGTCGTGAGGAGGTCAGCCGAAGCGTCCGAAGACATCGACGAGCCGGCCGGCCATCTGATCCTGGTACTGCATGAGCTTGGTGGAGAACTCGATCCCGCGCGAGACCTTCACGAGGTCCGCGAGGGCGAGCACGGGGTCGACGGTGCTTTCCTCGAGCGCCCCTTGCTTGACGGCGGTCGAGGGCGCCGCCGCGACGGTCTTGCCGCCGAGCACGCGCATGAGGTCGCGGCCTTCCTTGCGGAGGTTCGCGTTGTTCTCGGGGAGCACGATCGCGAGGCGCGCGATCTCGGTGCCCGACTGGTAGACGCGGCCGTCGGCGTCGATCACGACATCGGGGTCGTCGCCGTCGAGCGCGATCGGGTTGCCGTCGGCGTTGAGGAGCAGCGCGCCGCTTCCGGCAAGCGCGAGGCGGCCGGTGCGGTCGCGGATCAGTTCGCCGGCGCGGGTCAGGAACGCGTCGCGGGTGTTGGGCGCGTCGGGGCTCTGCACGCGGAAGAAGCCCTTGCCCTCGAGGGCGATGTCGAGGTCGCGGCCCGTCTGGCGCAGGGTGCCCTGGCGCAGGTCGATGCCGCTCGGCTTGAAGAGCGTGCCGCCGCCGAGGGCGTCGAGGGCGCGGTTCGTGTCGTGGTAGAGCCCACCGTTCTCGAGGTTGGCGGGAAGCCGCGCCTCGAGGTTGAGGAAGTCGGCCTTGAAGCCGACCGTCTGCGCGTTCGCGAGGTTGTTCGCGATGGTGTCGAGACGGCGCATGCCCGTCACGACGCCGGCGGTGGAGAGGTGGAATCCGTAGTTCACGCGAGCGCTCCGTCGCCCGGGGAGGCAATCGGCGCGCCAGCGTCGGCCGGGGCCGGGTGGAAGCGCCAGACGAAGCCGCCTGCGCGGGCGGTGGCGGGGATCACGCAGCCTTCGTCCGACGCGGTGGCGGCGGCGAGGTCCGCAAAGAGCGGGTCGTGTGCGCGGGGAGCGGGGGTGCGGGCCGAGTTGGCGGCTTCGCGGGCGGCGCGCAGCAGCTCTGCGGCCTGCGAGCGCTGGAGGATGGCGTAGGCGTGGCGGGCGCGGTCTTCGGCCGCGGCGAGACGCGCGGCACGCGCAATCGCTGCGCCCACGAGGTCAAGCGAAGGCAGTTCCTGCCGATCGGCCCGCGAGGGGGCGCGCTCCGCGGAAATCGCACGGAAAACGAGGGATTCGGCGTTGGACCGGGCTTCTGGCATGCGGCACTCCTTGCCTGTTGTCTGCCGCCGCGACCTCCTGTCGCGGGCGTCGAAAGATCAACATGCAAGGCGCGTGCCCGACACGAAGAGCGACCGGCCTACTCGGCCTGGAGCACTGCGCCGCTGGGCGCGGTCGCGATCGAGGTGGTATCCAGAACCACTCCGGCGTTCGGTCGTCCGTCCGCATCTCGGGCGACGGCGAATTCGACCGTCACTCCGCCGGCGACATTTCGCTCGACCGCCCGCAGGGGCAGGAATGCGCCGGAGCCGATCGCCTCGATTTCGTGAATCTCGCGCGAAAGGAGAAGGGTCTCGCCTGAGAAGACCTGATAGCGCCGCGGCAGCCAGCCGCAGGCAGGGTCGAGCGTGTATTCGACCCGAAGGCCTCCGCCGGGGGCGGTGCGCGAGAGCCGGACGCATTGCGAACCGTCGACCACAGTCTCGCAGTCGACAACCTGCACATCCGCCTGGGCGAGCCACGCCACAAGCCCGTTCTTGGGCTCGGCACCGTTCGCGGAGGCCAAGACCTCTGACACGAGCGGCCAGTCCATGAGGAGGTCGATGGTCGAGCGCTCGCCCTCGAGGCGCAGCGTGCGCGCATCCTGCGAGACCGAACCGGTCACCTCCGGGCCTTCGCCTGCGACGCCGTCGAGTATCGCGTAGCGCAGGTGCTCGACGCCGTTGGTCGCCATGCACTGCCGAGCCGAGCCGACCGCGCGCTCAACCCGTACGGCCCGCCTCGGATCGCAGACGACAGTCTCTTCGCGGACGCTGGGCGCGACCGTGGGAGCTCCTTCGGCCGTGTCCCGCCGTGTGGTGACCGTGGCAGTGGCATGGAACGCCGGCATACCCGAGCGCGACAGTCGAACGCCCTCAAGGACCTGATCCTTCGATATCGCCGACTGCGATGCGAGCGCCGCATCGGGATTGAGCAGGGCCACGAGGGCGCAAGTCAGAAGCATCCACCCATTGAGGGCGCGCGGAATGATGGAAGTGGTGAAACCGCTATGCCGAACAGCATCGAGATGCATGGTGCGCTCCGAAAGGTGGTCTACGGCGAGAGTGGTCGAGCGCCTGAGAGGCGAGGAGAGGCTGGGGTCACGGTCAGGATCCGCAGCTGCGGATAGCCCGAAAGGCGAGCGGCAGATCGCAGGGGTAGAGCATCAGGACGGCATTCGGGTCCGAGGTGTCACACAAGCAGGGGTAGCCCGGCTGCTTCAGAACGCAGAACGCGAACAGCTGGGTCGATCCCCAGTCCGCGCAGTCGGGAACTTCGCGAAAATCGGAGCCTTGCACGCGGCCTGTGCATGTTCGAACGGTTACTCGACTGCAGGGATCGGCACACATCGCCAGACAAAGTTCGCCGAAGACAGCGCTTTGGGCGCATGCGTCGAAGGCGCCGCCCTCGCAGGACTTCACGGACGCGGTCGACTGGCAGTCGAAGCACTCGATTGATACCTGTCGGGATCCTTCGCCCGCGCGGCAAAGAGCGAGAACGGTCAGTGTGGTCGCAGTTGTACGGAAGTTCGGCACGCGAAGACCCATGTTCACACTCTAACCCTTTATCGTCAAGATGCAACCATAAAGATTGCTGATTTCCGCGCCTCGGTCGGGCGCGACCGTGTCCGATGGCGCTGGCGAGCTCCGCTGGGGCTGCTGCGGTTGCCGGGGCGGGGCCGCCGGAGGACGGTCCTCGCGCGGGCGGCCTCATCCCAATCTGGGTTTCAGCCCGAAACGATGGAATCTCTTGGGATCGCCTCCATCTTTCGCGCCCGTTCCCCCCGACTGCCGATCTTTGAGGACCGCTCGATGGCAACCGAAGAGCCCACGAAGCCGAACAACCCATTGAGTCAACTTGACAATGTTGGCTCTGCGGTCCGTTGGACGCTCGGCAACCTCGAAAAGGCCTTCGAGCAGGCGCTCGAGCAGGCCCTTGAGCAGGCGCTCGAGCAGGTCATTGAGCCGGCCGTCGATGAAGCGTTCCGAACCTGCAACACCATCCACACCGTCCTCCGCGACGAGCTCGGCGGCGAAGCGCCCGACGCGCCAGCAGCGTGCGAGCAGCCCATCGCCGCCGAAGCAGCCCGCTTCCGTTCCTGCGACGGGCCGATCACGGACGGTGAACCTGGCGAAGGCCTCGGCTCGGGCGGCGGCGCCCGCCGCTAGGCCGGAGACCACGCCCGCCGCGCCCCGCGGCACGGCGGAGTCGAGCGGCTTCGCCCCGGCCCTCAGCCGCTTCAACGCCTACATCCGCATCGAATGCGGCCTCGCAGCCGCCACCCGCGAGGCCTACGGCCGCGACCTCGACGACCTCGTCGGCGACCTCGTCGCCCGCGGCGTCACGACGCCTGCCGCCGTCGAACCCGCCCACCTCGTCGAGCATGTGCGGTTTCTCTCGCGCGAACGCGGCCTCGACCCCGCCACCATCGTGCGGCATGTCTCGACCGTGCGCGTCTTCTTCCGATTCCTGCACGCGAGCAACCTCATCGCCGCGAACCCCGCGCGGCTCCTCGAGCGGCCGACGAAGTGGCGGAAGCTGCCCGATGTCATTTCGCCGGGGCAGATGAAGAAGCTCGTCGAGGCGCCGACCCCCGACAACAGCGACCTGTGGGAGCGCGACCGCGCGATCCTCGAGCTGATGTACGCCGCCGGCCTGCGCGCGAGCGAGGTCGGCTCGGTGCGCCTCAACCAGTGGTTTCCCGCGATCGCGTCGCTTCATGTGATCGGCAAGGGCTCGAAGCAGCGCGTGGTGCCGGTCGGCATGCCCGCGATGCAGGCGCTCACGCGCTGGCTCGAGGAGGTGCGCCCGGGAATCGTGCAGGGCGACGAGGCGCGCGCCGACCACCGCCTCTTCGTCTCGAACCGAGGCCGCCCGCTCGAGCGCGTCGCGGTGTGGATGCTTGTCAAGAAGTACGCGGCGGCGGCGGGCCTCCACGATGTCCACCCGCATGTCCTGCGCCACAGCTTCGCGACCGACCTCCTGCGCGGCGGCTGCGACCTCCGCACCGTGCAGGAGTTCCTCGGCCACGCGAGCGTGGTGACGACGCAGATCTACACGCATGTCGACAAGTCGCGCCTGCGCGAGACGGTGACGCGCTTCCATCCGCGCTTCGATCGGTGATTTTCCCGCTCCGCGATGCGCGCCGAAGCGGTAGCCTCCCGCGCACCCGCCATGCTCACGACCGACCCGTGCATCCTCGTCATCTTCGGCGCTTCCGGCGACCTCGCCTCGCGCAAGCTTGTTCCATCGATGTACGAGATGCATGTCGCGGGCCAGCTGCACCCGTCGACGGTGATCCTCGGCGTGTCGCGCACCCAGAAGACCGACGACGCATGGCGCGACGAGCTGAAGCCGTGGGTGTCGCAGCAGGTGAGGAACTTCGATGCCGCGAAGTACGCGGAGTTTGCGAAGCGGCTCTTCTACTTCCCGGGCGACGCCGTCAAGAGCGAGTGCTATCCGCCGCTCGAGGCGCGCCTTGCCGAGCTCGCCGCGCAGAAGGGCACGCGCGGCAACCTGCTCTTCTTCCTGTCGGTCGCCGAGAACCTCTACGAGCCGATCGTGCAGCAGATCGACGACGCGGGGCTCGTCGTCGAGGGCAAGCGCTGGTGCTCGATCGATCCGAACACGAAGAGCTGGCAGCGCATCATCGTCGAGAAGCCGTTCGGCCACGACGCCGTGAGCGCCGCGAGCCTGAACCGCGCGCTCGGCCGCGCGTTCGAGGAGGAGTCGATCTACCGCATCGACCACTACCTCGGCAAGGAGCTCGTGCAGTCGATGCTCGTGCTTCGCTTCGCGAACTCGATCTTCGAGCCGGTGTGGAACTGGCAGTACATCGACCATGTGCAGATCTCGGCGGCGGAGACCGTGTCGGTCGGGCAGCGCACCGCGTTCTACGACCAGACGGGCGCGATCCGCGACATGATCCAGTCGCACCTCTTCCAGGTGCTTGCGTTCGTGGCGATGGAGCCGCCGAGCCTGTACACACCGGAGAATGTGCGCGCCGAGAAGATCAAGATCATCGACTCGATCTCGGTGCCGACCGCCGACGAGGTCGCGTCGCACTGCGCGCTCGGGCAGTTCGCGTCGGACGGCAAGGAAGGCGCGTACCACGAGCTCGCGGGCGTGGCACCCGGTTCGACCACCGAGACCTACGCCGCGATGAAGGTGCACTTCGACAACTGGCGCTGGGCGGGCACGCCGTTCTACATCCGCACGGGCAAGAAGCTCGCGCAGAAGCGCACCGAGATCGTGGTGCAGTTCAAGCCGCCCGCCGCGAACCTCTTCCGCAAGGTGCCCGGCTTCGGCAGCGAGGCGCCCAACAGGCTCGTCATCCAGATCGCGCCGAAGGAGCGCTTCAACCTGCGATTCGAGGTGAAGGTGCCGGGCTTCGGCCTGCGCGGCGCGAATGTCGACATGCAGCTCGACTACGCCGACCACTTCAAGAGCGAGCCCGTCGAGGCGTACGGACCGCTCATCGTCGACGCCATGCGCGGCGACCAGACGCTGTTCAAGCACCGCGTCGAGGTCGAGGGCGCGTGGAACGCGGTGATGCCGTTCCTCGACGAACGCTCGGCGGCCGCGCGCGCGGGAATCCACGGCAACTACGCGTGTGGGTCGTGGGGCCCGGCGGCCGCGGACGAGCTGCTCGCCCGCGATGGGCGCGCGTGGCGGAACGAGCCGTGAATCCGCGGACGGGGTGCTCGGGTACCCTGTACGCCGTGCTTCCCGCGAGCCCCGCATGAGCGACGACGAGACCGGACCCTACAAAATCCTCGACGAGATGCCGCCGACGCCGCGGCTGCCGGGCTCCGTGTCGCTGTTCGACCACGCCGACGGCGCGATCGACGCGATCGGACTCGACCTCGTCAACCAGGCGAAGGCGTGCGTGCGCAGCTTCGGCGACTTCCATCTCGCGCTCTCGGGCGGATCGACGCCGATGCCGCTCTACCAGCGCATGATGATCGACCCCGCGTTCCGCGACATGCCGTGGCGGCGCACGCACCTCTGGATCGTCGACGAGCGTTGCGTGCCGTTCGAAGACCCGCGCTCGAACTACGGTCAGATCGCGGAGCTGATCGTCGACCACTCGGGGATCCCGCGCTCGCAGGTGCATCCGATCCACGCGTACGAGCCCGACGCCGACGCGCTCTACGAAGACGAACTGCGCGAGACCCTCGGCTGGCGCGAGAAGGGGCACGACCGCCTCGACTTCGTGCTGCTCGGGATGGGCGACGACGGACACACGGCGAGCCTGTTCCCGCATTCCGACGCGCTGCGCGTCGACGACCGCTTCGCATGCTTCAACCGAGGGCCGCAGGTGACGCCGCCCGATCGCGTGACGATGACCTATCCGCTCATCAACAGCGCGCGCTTCATCGGCATCCTCGTGCTCGGCAAGAAGAAGGCGCACATGGTGCACCGCATCGCGACCGGCGCCGACCCCGTGCGCGACATCCCGATCAAGGGCGTGAGCCCGATCGGCGGCGAGCAGCGCTGGTACCTCGACAGCGACGCCGCGCGGTGGGGGTAGGCGCGGCCGCGAAC
>JBKCZS010000114.1:0-3875 GCA_046337925.1 bacterium
ATACAGCGCGGGTCTCAATGGCGATCAGGGCGGTCTCGGCACGCGCAAGGAAGTCAATGCTGCGACCGGCGTGTTCCCGGGCAGCTACAACGCAGGAATGCCTGCCGCGGCGCCCACGATCGGGCGCAGGCTGCAGGTCAACGCGACGGACCTCAACCCCGCGCTCAACTCGGGAGCTCTCTACCTCATCGAGGGCCAGTACATCCACCCCGAGGATGCGGCGGCAGGCAACGACGACAACAACGCCTCGTGGCGGCAGTTCACGGTGGGTTCGCTGACCAGTGGCGCCTACAACCTCGCGCTCACGGGCGCGACGCGGCAGCAGGAGGCCGCGATCGAGGCGTGGGGGCAGTTCGTCGGTGGCGTGGAGTATGCAGACATCGCGGTGCCGGGCGACGGTCTGTTCATCGCGGCGAACCGCGTGACCGACAACGGCAACGGCACTTGGCGCTACGAATACGCCATACAGAACCTGAACTCCGACCGCGCGGCCCGAGCGCTGTCGATTCCGCTTCCCGCAGGCGCCGTCGTCACCAACGCGGGGTTCCGCGATGTGAACTACCACTCTGGCGATCCGTACGACGCGACCGACTGGTCGATCTCGACGACCGGCGGCGCGATCACCTGGTCGGGCGGCGTGTTCGCCACCAACCCGAACGGAAACGCGCTGCGCTTCGCGACGATGTACAACTTCTGGTTCGATGCGAACCGCCCGCCCATCGCCGCGAGTGCGACGCTCGGCCTCTTCAAGCCCGGCGCCCCCGGCGACCCGGCGGCGATGGCGGTCACGCTGCGCGGCCCTGCCGCGGGACTCCCCGGCGACTTCAATGGCGACAACAAGGTCAACGCCGCCGACCTGACGATTCTCCTCGGAAACTGGGGCGGCTCGGGCGTCGGCGACATCAACGGCGACGGATCCGTCGGCGCGCAGGATCTTGCGGCGCTGCTCAGCGCGTGGACCTGAGCGGGATGGTCAGATACGGCATGCATCACGGTACAGGTCAAGCATCCGCCCCCGACTGGCAACCCACCCTCCGCGGCGAGCGCGTCACGCTGCGTCCGATCCGCGCCGAAGACCCCTCGTCCGACCTCGACGCGATGCACGCCGCCGCGAGCGACCCTGCCGTGTGGGCGCAGCATTCCGAGAAGAACCGCCACGAGCGCGCGGTGTTCGAGCGCTTCTTCAAGGGCGCGATCGAGTGCGGCGGCGGGCTCGTGATCGTCGAGAACGCGTCGGGCCGCGTGATCGGCTCGAGCCGCTACTACGACTGGAACCCGAGCGACGAGTCGGTCGTGATCGGCTACACCTATCTCGAGCGCGCGCACTGGGGCGGCACCACGAACCGCGAGGTGAAGGCGCTGATGATCGCGCACGCGTTCCGCTTTGCGCGCACGGTGTGGTTCCATGTCAGCCCGGGCAACGCCCGCTCGCAGCGCGCGCTCGAGAAGATCGGCGCCCGCTTCGACCGCGAGGAGATGGTCCCCGTCGGCGGGGTGCCGAGCGCGCGGATGATCTATCGCGTGGATCGCGGGTGACGACCTGCGCGCGTGATGGGCACAATTCTCGCGAATTGGCACATTCGCAGAACAATTCTCTTGACTGCCATCCGGGGGGGTAACCTGCGATTGAAGCGGGCGGCGGTTTCTCGCACCGCGCGACATCGTGGCCAAACGGGGCTTTGTGGAACCAGGCGTGCGCCGAGGCCGCAGAGTTGTCTGCTGGCACTTCACGAAACGGTTCGGAATCGCTGAGTCTGGATTCAGTGTTGGGCTCTAAGTCGACTCTATGACACAGCTGCACAGGGTTGACGCATCCGCCACGTCCATTTCCGGCGCCGCTCGACCTGTGACGGCCACCGCACTTCTCTTTTCCGGATCATTCGTGAGAGCAGGGAAGCGTGTCGGGGCACTCGGTCTGGCCTCCGTGATTTCGCTTCCAGCGACGCAAACCGAGCCCGAGCGCTCCGTCACGCAGGTGCTGCCGCTGGGTGAAGTGTGGCACCTTGGGCTTGCCTCTGCATTTGTGAACCAGACCGCGGGGATGATTCAGGGCTCCGGCGATGCAAGCGGCAATGACGCCCCTGGAGGCGGTGGGATCGCATGCATGCCTGAGTGCTACTGTGCTTGCAGTCGCGCGACAGAGTGGTGCAATCGAGCGGCTATTCTCGCATTCCTCGCATGCGTTGCGAATGCGATGACCTGGACTTCTGTCGCAGCGGTCGGAACATGTTTGGCGTGCTGCGCCTTCATGACCGTGGGTTTCCTCCCTTGCGTGTGGGGCTGCGTCGAGTTGTTCGGGAGCGCGCTATTCGTCGCAGTCAAAGCTTGCCTCATGACTCTTACTGGCGCGCTTCTCGCGTGTCAGGTGGCGGGGATCGTCTGCAACGCGGGGTGTGATGTGTTGGCTTCTGACCCATGATGACGGGTGAGAGATTCCTGGGCGACTGGTGCGGTTCTGCATGGTTTTCGAGGCACACCAGAGGCGCTCCTTCGCAGCCCTTCGGGCGTCGTGCGCCGATTCGTTCGAGGATCGACTCCTCGCAGGGTGCCGCCGTCGGGTTCTCGCGTCCACGCGTTTCCTCCTCTGTCCGCCCGGGATCAGCGCAAGCCTTTGGTATCCTGCTGGACGCATCGCTCCCGTAGCGTTTGCGTGGAGAACGGTACGACCCGAGACTACGGAGTTCTCATGGCGGTTGCGAGGCTGCTTCGACTCCAGATCGCGACGACCGCGCTGTGCGTGGCTGGGTGCCTCGGGGACATCGTCTGGTACACGCTTGCACGGCTCATCGGCGACCCTGACTGGCCGTCGTGGGTCCAGCCAATTTTCGTGCTGTCGCAATTCGCAGGAGCCGGCATGGCCATGTGCTGCTGGTGGCAGTGGCGGCGCGTTTCCCAAGACGTCTCTGAGCCATCGCTCCACTGTGCGTTTTGCCTCCACTTGATCGCAGGGGAACGATGTACGGAGTGCGGCGCGAGTTGTGTTGATCACGCCGATGGCGCGTTGCTGCCCCGAGCACTCATGCTTCGGTCGAGCGAGTCCGTGCGGGGATGGTTGCTGATGTCAGCGCTCCTGACAGCGATGGGTGCGGTCGTCATGGCTAGCGGTGTCTCGGATGTACTCCTACGCGACCGAGCTCTCTTCGGGTCGCTGCATTCCGCAATGGCACGGACCGGCAACTTCGACAGTCACATGCCGACACGCCTGATCTATGCGGGATTCGCGGCAGTGGCGCTTCGCGGCACTGTTCAACTGCACGCCGCGTACCGATCGGCGGCGCGCGCCTCGACCGCGAGCAGATAGTCCCCGTCGGCGGCGTGCCGAGCGCGCGGATGATCTATCGCGTGGATCGCCGCTGACTGACGAGTCCGATCGTCTATGGTGCCGTGCATGAAAGGCCCCCTGGTCACAGCACCTCTCGCGCTCGCGGCGGGATTCGTGCTCTTGCTCCCCGTGCCGCTCGCGGTGGTCTTTCTCGGAGTCTCTCCCGGCGGCCAACTTGGGGTGCGCCTCTCGCTCGCTGCAACCGTGCTGTGTTGCTCCAGCGTCGTCGGGCCCGCGCTCTTTCGTTGGAAGCAAGTCCTTCATTGCGTAGAGACGTGCCTCATCCTGATGCCGCGTTGGCACCTTTGGCTCGGGACCGTCAGCGGGGGCGCGGTTGGTTCAGTGGGGGCGCTGGCACTCGTACTTGTCTTGCGGGAGCAATTCGAGCTGAGATTCGAATCAGAGCACAGGCTCGCGCTCGGTGCTGCGCTCGCTTCGTTCTGCTTCGGCACTCAGATCATTCAAGTCGCGCTTCTATCAAGGTTCTGGCCGCGCAGCGCGACGAACACATGTTGCGCCACATGCGGTCAACACCTGTTCGCCTCACAGAAGC
>JBKCZS010000115.1:0-24185 GCA_046337925.1 bacterium
GCGGAGCGTTTGCGCGACGCGCGCTGTATCTTGGGCGCTCGCACACAGCCCAAGGAGAACCCGATGCACGATCAGTCCCGCCGTGACTTCCTCGCCACCACCGCCGCGATCGGAGCGGCAGGACTCGTTGCGCCGCTTGGGTTCGGCGGTTGGAGCCAGGCGAAGGGCCCCGGCAGGCTCGTGCGCATCGGCCTCGTCGGCTGCGGCGGCCGCGGCTCGGGCGCCGCGAACGACACGCTGACCGCGAATCCCGATGTGAAGCTCGTGGCGATGTGCGACATCGACCTCGAGAAGGCGAAGGGCGTGCGCGACGCGCTCAAGGAAGCGCACTCGGACCGCGCCAATGTGGCCGACGACCGCATCTTCGGCGGCCTCGACGGCTACCAGAAGCTGCTCGCGCTGCCCGATGTCGACCTCGTGATCCTCGCGACCGCGCCGGGCTTCCGCCCCGTGCACATCGCGGCCGCCGTTGCGGCGAAGAAGCACATCTTCGCCGAGAAGCCTGTGTGCGTCGATGTCGCGGGCTACCACGCCTGCTGCGCCGCGCATGACCAGGCCGTGAAGCAGGGCACCGCGATCGTGACGGGCACGCAGTACCGCCGCCAGACGAGCTTCATCGAGGGCATCAAGCGGATCCGCGAAGGCATGATCGGCGAGGTCGTCGGCATGACGGCGCGCTACTGCTCGAACGGCATCTGGTACCGCGACCGCAAGCCCGGCATGAGCGACATGGAGTACCAGATCTGGAACTGGATGCACTTCATCTGGCTCTCGGGCGACCAGATCACCGAGCAGGCCGTGCACAACATCGATGTCATCCACTGGGTGATGGGCGGCCCGCCGGTGCGCGCGTTCGCGTCGGGCAGCCGCTGGAACCGTCCCGCCGACAGCGAGATGTGGGACTCGATGTCGGTCGACTTCGAGTTTGCCGGCGGGAAGATCTGCTCGTTCGACGCGCGCCACTGGGCGAATTCGGACAACCAGTTCGACAATGTCGTCTACGGCTCGAAGGGCATCGCCTACCTGCGCGCCTTCGACGGCGGCAGCACGATCACCGACCGCGACGGCAAGGAACTGTGGACGACGAAGGGCTCGATCGGCGCCGCGTACCGCCAGGAGCACAAGGAGCTCGTCGACTCGATCGTCGCGGGCAAGCCGATCGTCGAACTGCGCCAGACCGCGGAGAGCTCGCTGATGGCCGTGATGGGCCGCGAGGCCGCGTATTCGGGCCAGGTCGCGACCTGGGACTTCATGACGAAGCAGTCGAAGCTCGACCTCATGCCGAAGGTCGTGACGATTCCTGGCGACGCGCCCGCGCCGTTCGTGCGGAAGCCGGGCGAGTACCGGCTGCAGTGAGCGCCCGCGCCCGCGCCCACGCCCGCGCCCGCGTCTGCGACTGCGACTTAGCCCCAGCTTGAGAGCAGCGTCGCGAGATCCGCGCCGTTCACCTCGCCGTTGCCGTCGATGTCGGCCACGCAGGCGCTGCACGCGCCCCACGCGTTGAGCAGGATCGAGAGGTCGCCGCCGCCGACCGAGCCGTCGCCGTCGAGATCGGCCGGATTTGACGCGGGCGTGAAGGTCGCGCCGAGCGAGAGGGCGGCGCCCGCACCGTCGCGTACGCGCACGGCCTCGATCGTCGCGGTGCCCGACGCCGCGACGGACGAGGTCGCGCGCACGGTGAAGGCCGCGCTGGCGCCAGCCGCGAGCACGGTGCTTTCGACCGGGTCGAACGACACGGCGAACGCGGCCGCACTCGCGCGTGGCCGGATCGCCGTCGCGTCGGGGCCGACATTCGTGACGGTGAGCGTGGTCGTGAGCTCGCTGCCGGCGGCGCCCTTGAGCGAACCGCTTGCGAGCGACGCGTTGGTGCGCGCGTCGCGCGTGGCGGTGGTGCCGGCGACGGGTGCGCCGGCGCCCCAGACCGCGGTGTAGTCGGTGGCGTCGCCGCGCAGGTGCGTGTCGAAGAACTCAAGCAGAAGTGCGCGGGTCTTTGCGAGCTGCTCGGCGCGCGAGATCGAGCCCGAATCGCAGGCGATGATCGCGCTGTCGATGAAGCCGCAGTGCGAGCCGCCCGTGATCGTGACGAACTGCCGAGGCGCGTCGCACGCCGTGTACTGGTTCTGCGTGGTGCCCGGGGCGACGATGGTGTCCTGCGAGCCCACGATGAAGCGCGCGGGGCGCTGCACATTGCCCGCCGCGGCCGCAGCCGACGGATTCGTCTCGGCCGCCGCGAGCGTGGCCATGCACTTGATCCGCACATCGGCCGCCGCTGCGAGCGCCGCCGCGCCGCCGCCCATCGAGTGACCCGACGCGCCGAACGCGTCCTGGTTCACGGCGCCGAAGAGCCAGCTCGACTTGAGCGCGTCCTGCTGCTCGAGCCAGGTGAGGCACTGGCGGATGTCGAGCGCGAAGTTCGCGTGGTTCGGGAGGAACCCGCCCTCGCTCGTCGTCGCGATCACGATGTAGCCGTGGCTCGCGAGGTGGTCCATCGTCGAGTCGTAGAGGTCGACCGCGCTCAGGAAGCCGTGCCCGAAGCTGACGGCGGGCGCCGGGCCCGCCGACGCTGCGAACGGCGCGTTTGCCGCGGTCGAGGTCGCGGGGTAGCGGATCTGCGCGGAGAAGGTCGAGTTGTTCGGGCGCGTGACCGTCACGGTGCGCTGCGACACGGGGAAGGGGCCGGGCTGCGAGTTGTCGGCGAGCGCGGCGGAGGAGGCGATCAGTGCGGCGGCGCAGACGAAGCGGTCGAAGGACATGACCGCAGTATCGCGCGGCCGTGAGGACGGATTCAACCCGTGCGCGCCCAACTGCGTGAAATCGTGCGGTTCCTTGGCAAAAGCCCGCAGGACGCCCTTTTGGAGCGCCCTGCGGGCCGAGGTGGTGGATGCAGGTTGAAGCGGAACCAAGTCCGCGGAATCGCAGGGTGCGCTCAACGCCGGCGCCGACGCGAACCTGCCGCGCCCATTGCCAGCGCCGTGAGCACGCCGGGTGCGGGCAGCGACGCGTTCACCTTGTCGGAGCCGCCGTCCTCGAAGCCGCGGAAGCGGGCGGCGAAGCCCCAGCCGTCTGACTCGTCGAAGAAGTCGTGTGCGACGATCGAAGCGAGCAGCGTTGGGTCGCCGCGCACATCGAACAGGAATGACCAGGTTTCGCCCACGCCGATGCCCGCCGACGGCTGGCCGCCGCCCGTCCAGTCGCCGCCGACCGCGGCCCCGTGGTCGAAGACGCCCCACGGCGAGCAATTCTCGTCGATGACTTCGAGCCAGTTCTCGTGGTCGCTCGCGTAGACGATCTTGAGCGAGTCGTTGTAGACCGCGCGGAAGGCGAGGCCCGTGAGGTAGCCGCCGTTGTCGACGGGCGAGGTGTTCGTAAGCGTGATCTCAAGCGTGCCGGCGTTGTCGCCGAGATAGGTCCACTCCATCGAGCCCGTGAAGGCGCCGAGCTGCTCGAGCCCCGGGTTGCTCACGAAGTTCACCACCGATGCGTTCGCCGCGCCGGCGATGCCGACAGCGGCCAGAATTGCCATTCCCCTCGGATTGATCATGACTTGCTCCTCGTTTGTCGCGATGCATGCCGCGTTCCTCCGCGACTCTGCAACACAGTCGGGACGACCGTAGAGGGCTCGATTCCAGAGACAAGCGCGCGTGCCCCAGATCGACGCCATTCGAGGCGAACGCGGCTGTTTCCGCAAGAAAGCTTCCGTGCGGGCGCGCGGCGTGCTATTCATGCGCGCATGCTGCACCGGCTCGCGCAACGCGCTCTCGCTTTCTGCATCGTCTGCACCATGGCCGCACGCGCCGCCGCGTCGGATACCGTGCCTGTCTTCGTCGGCGGCGAGGGCGGCTATCCGGTCTACCGCATTCCCGCGGCAACGCGTCTTGCGCACGGCGCACACGCGGGGCGCATTCTCGCATTCGCCGAAGGGCGCGGAACGATGTCCGACAACGGCACGAACGACATCGTGCTGAAGACGAGCGACGACGGAGGCGCGACCTGGAGCGAGGTCCGCGCGCTCTGCGACCTTCCCGGCCGCTCGCTCAACAATCCGTGCGTGGTCGAGGTCCGCGATGGCAAGCACGCGGGCCGCGTGCTCGTGATGTTCCAGTCGTATCCGGAAGGATGCGGCGAGGCATGCGTCACGGCGGGCTACGACGCGGCGGGCGAGAAGGACACCATCTGCCGTACGCTCGTGATCCACTCCGACGATGGCGGCGCGACCTGGAGCGCGCCGCGCGAGGTGACGCGCGAGGTGAAGCGCGCGACCGGCGCGACCAGCGTCGCCACGGGGCCGGGCGTCGGCATCCAGCTGTCGCGCGGGCCGCACGCCGGGCGCGTGATCATGCCGTTCAACGAAGGTCCGTACGACCGCTGGCGCGTCTATGCCGCGTACAGCGACGACGGCGGCGATTCGTGGTCGACCGGCGCGGTCGCGCCGAATCCGCCGAAGGGCCTTGGGAACGAGGTGCAGATGTTCGAGCGCGCCGACGGCGCCGTGGTCTTGAACGCGAGGCAGCATCTCGGCGCCAAGCGCCGCACGAGCGCCGTGTCGGCCGATGGCGGCGCGACCTGGACGCAGCTCGCCGATGTGCCCGAACTGCCGGACCCGCAGTGCATGGGCGGCGTCCTCGCGTTGGGCGACCGCGTCGTGGTCTTCACGGGCTGCGACAGCGAGACGCGCCGCGCGAAGGGCTCGATGTGGATCTCGCGCGACGACGGCGCGTCGTGGCCTGAGAAGGTGCTCGTCGAGCCCGAGGGCTTCGCGTACAGCGTGCCGGTCGCGCTTTCCCGCGGCGAAGTCGGCATCCTCTACGAGGGCGCCGGGTACAAGCGCATCGTGTTCCGCCGCGTCGCGGTTCCGCCCGCACCTGTACGATGACCGCCGTTCGACAGGAGATTCCATGAAGCACCGCGCAGCACTCGTCCTTTCGGTCCTCTCGCTCGCCTCCCTCGGCCTCGGCTCGCTTGCGGCGACCGCGCCCCGCGCGCAGGACGCGCCTGCGACCGCGCCGGCGGCCGTCGCGCCGTCGACCATCAC
This sequence comes from bacterium, assembly GCA_046337925.1. Classification (GTDB taxonomy): domain Bacteria; phylum Planctomycetota; class Phycisphaerae; order Phycisphaerales; family SM1A02; genus QWPT01. The sequence goes on from JBKCZS010000115.1 coordinate 5,033, forward strand.
GCTCGATCCCGTGCACTCGATGGCGGTCTTCCGCGTCCAGCATCTCGGCGCCGGGTACTTCTGGGGCCGCTTCAACGAACTCACGGGCACCGTGGAGTGGCCGCTCGACGACAGCGCCGCGCCGAAGTTCGATGTGGTCGCCGAGGTGAGCAAGGTCGATACGGGCAGCGCGAAGCTCGACGGCAACCTCCAGGGCCCGAGCTTCTTCAACCAGGCCGAGTTTCCGACCATCGCGTTCAAGTCGAAGTCCGCGAAGAAGACGGGCGAGCGCCGCTACGCGGTGACCGGCGACCTCACGCTGCGCGGCGTGACCAAGCAGATCGAGGTCGACTGCACCGTGACGGGCATCGGCAAGGGCCCGACCGGCCAGAAGGTCGGATTCGAGTGCGCCTTCACGATCCTTCGCGCCGACTACGGCATGAAGTGGGGGATCGACGCTCCGAAGGGCGCGCTCGGCAACGAGGTGAAGATGATCATCGCCCTCGAGGGCGATGTCGCGAAGTCGAAGGAGTGACACGGCGCGCCGATGAGGCGCGCGGAGGGAGCCGGTCATGAGTGCAATCGCGCAGTATGTGTTCGGCGTCATCGTGCTCCCCGCGCTGGTCGCGGCGGCGATCGCGCTGCCGTTCGTGCTTCGGCCGCTCCGCGACCGCCGCGTGCTCGCCGAGGCGGGCGTCGCCTGCGCGCTCATGGCGGCATTCGTGGCGAGCTTCGTGGCGGAGAACGGATGGATCCCGATTGCGCGCCAGTTCGTCACCATCGAGGACGACGACGCTCCGTTTGAGCGGTGGCATCGGCTTGCGACGATCGCACTGGGGCTTGGCGCCGCGGCATGGCTGATCGCGCTCGCTCGCGGCGGCGGCGAGCGGTCGCGCGCCGCGGTGGGAATCGCGGCGGTGCTGCTCGTGGCGGGCGGCGTCGCGGCGGTCGCGCGCTTCCCGGGAGTGACGCTCGAGTCTCTGTCGTCGCGGGTCATGGTTGCGGTCTTCGCGGTCGCCGCGATCTTCGGCTTCGCGGGATTCGCGCGCGGCGTCATGATGTGGGCTGCGTGGATCGTCTTCGGCGTCCTCGCGCTCCTCATGCAGGAGAGCGGCAACGCCCGCCTGACGGTGCTGTGCGGCGCGACGAGCGCGGCGTCGTTCGCGGTGGGAACGCTGCTGTGGCTCGGTGCGCGTCTCCGCGCGAAGGCCGCCTCTCCGGCGGGCGCCGCGAAGGATGCGCAGCCGCACACCTTCGATTCTGCGCCGCGCGGCATCGCGGTTCCGATCGTGCTCGGCGCGATGGCGGCCGTCGTCGCGGTGTCCGGCCGCGCGTACGACCAGCTGGATGTCCCGGTCGGCTATTGGTACGCGGCGGCCCTGCTGCCATACATGGTGCTGCTCGGCGAGGTCTTCATCCGGCCGACGGTGATGCGGCGGCGCGGGCTGCTCGCGTTCCTTGCGATCCTGCTCGGCGCCGGCGTGCTCGGCGGAACCTACGCGCTTTGGCGCACGAGCGAGAACTCGGCGGAGTCGGCACCCGCCACCGAAGGCGATTCGCTCGACAAGTACGGTGGCTGACACGCTCTGTGACGCGTTTGCGTTCTATGCATGCGTGGAGGATGCGTGAAGTTCCATCTGGAACATCTATCGCATCTGTAGCATCTGTAGCGGTTGTAGGGTCTGTAGCGGTTGTGCCGGCGTTGTCATGAATGCGGGCACCGATCGACGCGCTGATGCATTCGACTTCCTTGCCTCGTCGCGAACTCGGGGAACATTGAGGGTGTGATGCGTGACGCATCGGGACCACCCGATCGCACGCCTCGCCCGGCTCCCTCGCCGGCGTTCCTTCCGCGAATCGCCCGCACATCCAGCACCAGAAGAGAAGAATCATGCGCCACAACCGCGCCCACGCTGTTTCATTCGCCATTCTCGCCGCCTCCACCGTGGCGGCGTCCGCTTCGGCAAGCTTCGTGACCGTGCAGTGCCCCGGCGTCGGCGCCGGACGCAATGTGAGCGTCACCCACGCGGGCACCGTTCGCAGCGTGTTCGCAGGGCAGATCCTGCTGAACCTCTCGAACAGCAGCGAGGCCCTCAACGGAAGCTGGAAGAGTTTCTGCACGGAACTCAGCCAGTACATCCATGTGAACGGCGCTGCGCAGCAGTACCAGGTGGTCGCGGTGTCGCAGGTCCCGAATCCGGGCCCGGGCATGGGCCAGGCCCGCGCCGACGCGATCGCCCGCATGTTCAATGCCGCGAACGGCGCGCAGTACGGCGCGAACGCCGACTTCGCCGCCGCGTTCCAGATCGCGGTGTGGGAGGTCTCGAACGACTACGACGGAACCGCGGCGAGCCTCAGCCTCGCGGCGGGCAACCTGCAGGGGCCATCGCTCTCGGCGGCGATCATGGGCAACATGACCTCGCTGCTCGCGGCCGCGGGCGATACCTCGGGCCTGATGGCGAACATCATCGGCCTCGGCAACGCGAACTTCCAGGATCAGATCATCGATCCGACCGCGGCGATCCCGACCCCGGGCGCGCTCGCCATGCTCGGCCTCGCCGGACTCATCGGCTTCCGCCGCCGTCGCAAGTGAGCGCCGGCAGGCAAGGGAATCCGCCCCACGCAACCCGACCCCAAGCGCCGCGCGATGCGGCGCTTTCTCTTTCTCGACGCATCGGGTCGGCCTAGCGTGGTTCAGGAGATCCGCCCATGCACCTTACGATCCTCGCAGCCGCCGAACGCAACAACGGGCTCGAACTGACGCGGGCCGAGTTCGTCGAGTGGTTCCTCGCGTGCGCGCTTCTCGTCGTCGGCGCCAGCCTCCTGCTCCGCTCGCGGACCTGGATCACGGCGCTGTCCGGCGTCGCCAGCCATCCGTTCACGCCGCTCGCGTCGGGGCTCTACGCGACCCTCATGGGACTCGTGATCGTGCTCTGCCACAACCTGTGGGTACCCGACATGCGCGTGCTCGTGACGATCGTCGGCTGGCTTGCGCTCGGCTCTGGCGTGCTCCTCCTCATGATTCCCGAGGTGTACTCCTTCATCCTGCGGCGCATTCCCATCACGCCGCAGCTCATCGCCCTCCGCGGCTTCCTGCGCATCCTGCTCGGCGGCGCGATCTTCTCGTACCTGGTGACGCACGGCTGACGCCCGCCTCGGGCGTGGGGCGCGGCGCTGCGGCTATCCTCCGCGACCATGCGCAACCCTGCCTTTGCCGCCGGAATCATCCCCGCAGTCCTTCTCGGCGCCTGCACGGCGCGGCCTCCCGTCGCGGAGCAGCGGTCGTTCGTGGTGAAGAGCCCGCACGGCGACCGCGTCGACGAGTACTACTGGCTGCGCGACGACGACTCGGAGAAGAAGCGGCCCGAGATCATGCGTCACCTCGAGGCGGAGAAGGCCTACTGCGACGCGATGACCGCGCCGCTGGCGCCGCTGCGCGAGAAGCTGGTCGCCGAGCTGCGCTCGCGCATCAAGGAAGACGACGCAACGGTGCCGGCGTTCGATCGCGGCGCGTGGTACTGGACCAAGTTCGAGCAGGGCGCGGAGTATCCGAAGGTCTACCGCCAGAAGGGCGGCGCGGGCGGGCCCGACCCGAACGCTCCGGCGGAACTCCTGCTCGACGGCCCCGCGCTTGCGGAGGGCGAGGACTACTTCGCGATCGGCGACTACTCGGTGAGCGACGACGGCCGCTACCTCGCGTGGACGCAGGATGTGGGTGGCCGCCGCATCCACACGCTCTTCATCAAGGATCTCGCGACGGGCGAAGTGCTGCCCGAGCGCCTCACGCCCACGCTCGAGCCGGTCGAGTGGGCCGCCGACAGCCGCACGCTCTTCTACATGCGGCAGGACCCGGTGCTCCTCCAGAGCGGGCCGGTGTACACCCACGCGGTGGGCTCGGATCCCGCGAAGGATGCACTGGTCTACGACGAACCCGACAAGACGCTGTTTGCGGGAATCAGCGCGAGCGCGTCGGGCGAGTACCTGCTCATCCAGCTCGAGGGATACGACACCAACGAGCTCCGCGCGGTGCCGCGCGCACAGCCCGCCGCTCCCGCGCGCGTCGTCCTTCCGCGCGTCGACGGCATCCGCAACTACGCCGACCACCTCAAGGGACGCTGGGTGATCCGCACGAACGACTCCGCGCGGAACTTCCGCGTCGTGTCGGCCGAGGACGCGCGCGCGGCGGACCGCACCGCGTGGCGCGAGATCGTGCCGCACCGCACCGATGCGGCGATCGACGCGGTCGAGCTGTTCGATGGCGGGATCGCGCTGCAGGAGCGGGTCTCCGCGAATCCGCAGGTCCGCGTGCTTCCTTGGTCGGGCGGCGCCGGCTTCGTGGTGCCAACGAACGAAGAGGCGTTCGCGATGACGCTCGGCGACAACAACGACGCGTCTCTCCCGTCGGTTCGCATCGTCTACACCTCGCTCACGGCACCGGACACGACGATCGATGTCGATCTCGCGTCGGGTGCACAGACCGTGCGGAAGGTGCGGCCCGTTCCCGGCTACGACGCCTCGAAGTACGCGAGCGCGCGCCTCTGGGCGCCGAGCCGCGACGGCAAGCGCATCCCCGTCTCGATCGTGTGGCGGAAGGACGCCTACGCGAAGGACGGCACGCGGCCGCTCGTGGTCGACGGCTACGGCGCCTACGGCATCACGAGCGACGCCGAGTTTTCGAGCGGCGATGTGTCGCTCCTCGACCGTGGCTTCGCGGTGGCGACGCTCCATGTGCGCGGCGGCGCCGATCTCGGCCAGGACTGGTACGAGGACGGGCGGCTCATGTACAAGCAGAACAGCTTCAACGACTTCGTCGACGCCACCGACTTTCTCGTGCGCGAGGGCTACGGCGCGAAGGACAGGGTGTTCGCGCGCGGCGGCTCGGCGGGCGGCCTGCTGATGGGCGCCGTCGCGAACATCGCGGGCGACCGCTACCGCGGCATGCTGCTCGCGGTGCCGTTCGTCGATGTGCTGACGACGATGCTCGACGAGACGATTCCGCTGACGACGAACGAGTGGACGCAGTGGGGCGACCCGCGCGAGAAGGCGGCCTACGACTACATCCGCTCGTACTCGCCCTACGACAATCTCGAGGCGAAGCCGTACCCCGCCATGCTGGTGACGACGGGCGTGTGGGACTCGCAGGTGCAGTACTACGAGCCCGCGAAGTATGTCGCGCGCCTACGCCGCCTCAAGACCGACTCGAATCCGCTCCTCTTCCACATCAACCTCGAGGCGGGGCACGGCGGCCAGTCGGGCCGCTTCGAGCGGCTGAAGGAAACGGCGCTCGTGCAGGCGTTCTTCATCGACCTCGCGGGCATCCCGCACTGACGCCGCGCGGCATGCGCGAAATCTTCCGCCTCGTCCGAGATTCCGCGCGCCTTTCGCGCCGCGAAATCGCGTCGGCCGCGCGGGTGTGACGCTATCCTTGTCGATACCACGAAGGCGGTTCGGCCGCCGTCCGTGCAGGGATCAAGCCATGACCACCTTCGCCTCCAGTACGCGTCTCGTCGCCAAGCGCGACCTCCAGAACCGCCTCTTCGCGGCGCTGTCCGCGATGTTCGCGAAGGAAGTGCCGCTCTACGACAAGGCGCTGCTCGTGAACATGGCGTGCAACAAGACGGTGTGCGCGCTGCTCTCGAGGCTGCATCTCGGGTTCTCGCTGTCCGACGCGGAGCTCGAGCGCACGAGCGGCGAGCGCCACGGCGCGATCCGCATCGGCCGGGCCGACGAGTACCGCTGGATCGGACGCCTCTTCGCGTGCTTCGAGATGGAGCCGCACAACTTCTACGACATGACCTGCGTGGGCTCGAAGAGCCAGCCGATAATCGCGACGGCGTTCCGCTCGACGCTGCGCCCCGAGCACCGCGTGTTCTCGTCGGTGCTGATGACCGACTACTTCGACCCCGAGACCCGCGCGCGCATCGAGGCGCTGCTCTCGAAGCGCACGGTCTTCAGCGACCGAGCGAAGGCGCTCATCGAGAAGAGCGAGAAGCAGGGCGGGCTCGAGGCGGCCGACGCGGACGAACTGATCCGCGAGTGCACCGAGCGCATCTTCAAGTGGACCGGCAAGGCGCGCGGCCACGAGCTCTACAAGGAGCTTTCTGCGGCCGGCTTCAAGATCGCGGCCGACATCGCGTGCTTCCAGTCGCATCACCTCAATCACCTCACGCCGAACACCTTCTGCATCGACCTCTACACCGCGGCGATGAAGCACTGCCTCGGCGAGGTCGACGCAGCGTGGTTCCGCGCGCGCGCCGAGACCACGCTCGGCCGGCTCGTGAAGGAGGCCGACCACGACTACATGAAGCTGCACTTCAAGCATGTGCCGCTCGAGGAGATCGCCGCGTACAAGCGGGGCAGCGTCGCGCCGGCCGAGGTCGCCGCGCTTGCGGCCGAACTCACGGCGACCTTCGCGCACCCGGACTACGCGCTCTCGAAGCTGAAGCACGCCGGGTTCAAGGACTTCACCGAAGGTCCGAGCGAGGACACGCCCGTCCTGCTGCGGCAAGACGCCTACAAGGCGCTCACCGAGCCCGTGCAGTTCACCGAGGACGACGGCAGCGTGGTCGACTCCACGCACACGGCGCGCTTCGGCGAGATCGAGGAGCGCTTCTACGCCTGCACGCCCGCGGGCCGCGCGCTGTACGACACCTGCCTCGCCGAGGCCGACGCCGCGCGCGAGAAGGATCCGTCGCTTCCGAAGCGCGACATGGCGGCCTACGAGGCGCTCTACGCGAAGCCGTTCGCGCCGTTTGCGAAGAACCTCGAGGGCCTCATCCGCCAGGGGTATGTCTACGCGCGCTACCTGCCCACCGAGAAGGGCCTGTCCGCCGCCGCATCGGGCGCGATCTCCTCGATCGACCTCCTCGATCTCGCGAAGCAGGGCTTCGTCGAGTACGAAGGCCTGCGCTACGAGGACTTCCTGCCCGTGAGCGCGGCCGGCATCTTCGCGTCGAACCTGCAGCAGTACGGCACCAAGTCAACCGCCGCGGTCAAGCCGACCTACTCGCAGGCGCTGCTCGAGGAGATCCTCGGCAAGCGCATCGTCGACTCGACCACCGTCTACGCGGGCGTCGAGGCGGAGTCGAAGCTCGAGACCTACGCGAAGCTCGGGCTTCTCGGCAAGGTCGCGCCCGCCGAGCGCTCCGAACTCGAGAAGCGCGCGGCCGCGTACCGCGCGATCTGAGTCCGCGAAGGCGGCGGGGCTTCATGTCGGCTGCGTTGAAGCCGATATGATCGCACCATGGCGCGCGAAACTCCCCTTGCCCGAGTCGAACGGCACTTCGCCCAGAACGATCCTGCGGGCGCGCTGCAGTTCGCCAACGAGATCCTGCGCCAGTCGCCGAACAGCTTCCTGGGGTACTTCACGCGGGCACGCGCCAACATCTGGCTTGCGAACCATGTCGACGCCGAGAAGGACATGGAGCGCGCGCTGCAGATCTCCCCGACCGACGAGCACGCGCGGCTCGTGCGCGCGAACATGGACCTGCGGCTCGGGAACATCGACCGCGCCGTGTCGCTGATGCGGCCGCTCGCCCGCGGCAGGGGCCCACACGCGGTCGAGGCGCACCTCAACCTGATGATGACGCTGCACCAGGGCGGACGCCTCGAGGAGTTCGTGGAAGAAGCGACCATGGACGGCGCATGGCGCAAGGACCCCCGTGCGCTACTGATGCACGCGCGCGTCGCTGCGATCAAGGACCGCGAGGCGGGCGCGGCCGAACTCGTGGCGCTCTTCCGCGCGAATCCGCATCCGGCGATCCGGAGGTCCGCCGGGTTCGAGGCCGTGGGATTGCTCGACAAGGTCGGCCGCTACCGCGAGGCGTTCGAGCTGTGCACCGAGGTGCACGCCGCGACCTCGGGCGCGCTCGAGCCCGACGACTGGATCGGCCCGCTCGAGGCGCAGATCGCGCTGCTCGAGAAGGGCCCGGGGTTCTACAAGCCGCGCGCTGCGCCCGTGCACGGCGCCGCGTTCGTGGTGGCGCTGCCGCGCTCGGGCACCACGCTCCTCGAGCAGATGCTCGACCGGCACCCGGCCATCGGCGGCATCGGCGAGTTCGACGGACTCGACTATCTCTGCCGCAGCATGCACAACGGCGGCCCATGGCCCCGCGTGCCGTCGGCGGTGCCCGACGCTCGGTTCGTCGAACTGCAGCAGCGCTACCTCGAGGGCGCGCACAAGATCCGCAAGCCCGGCGCGTCGTGGACCTTCGACAAGAGCCTGCGCGCCTGGCGCGCGCTGCCCGAGATCGCCACGATCTTCCCCGGCGCCGTCTGCATCAATGTCGACCGCGACCCGCGCGACATGGCGACGAGCATCTTCCTGTCGTTCTTCAATGTGGCCGCGTACCAGTGGTCGCAGAACCTCACGATGATCCGGCGCATGATCGAGCTGCAGCGTCGGCTGACGCCGCTCGCCTTCGAGGTGCTCGGCATCTCGCACGAGCGGATCGTCTACGAGGACCTCGTCGAGCAGCCCGCGCTCTACGCCGAACGCTGCCTGAAGCGGATGGGCCTCGAGATGGACGAGGCGGTGCTCTCGCCCGAGAAGAACAAGAAGACCGCCTTCACGCTGTCGCACGAGCAGGTCCGCCAGCCGATCAACAAGCGCTCGGTCGCGCGGTGGAAGAACTACGAGTGGGCGTTCGACTCCTCGTGGGACAAGGTCGTGGCCGAGCACGAGTCGCGGCGCCAGTTCAAGTGAGGCGCCGTTCCGCGCGCGGGCATCCCCGGCCCATGCACTCCGCCCCGTACACTCCGCCCCGTGCCGATCGCCCTCGTCACCTGCATCGAACTTCCCCGGCCTGATCCCGATCTGCCGATTCTCCGCGAGTCGTTCGCACGCCGCGGCGTCTCGGCGGAGGTCGTCGTGTGGAACGATCCGACGATCGACTGGTCGCGGTTCGATGCGGTGGTGGTCCGGTCGACCTGGGACTATGTCGCCAATCTCGGCGCGTTCGCGCGGTGGATCGACGAGGTCGAGCGCGTCACCCGGCTGGTGAACAGCGCGCCGATCCTTCGCTGGAATCTGCACAAGCGCTATCTCCTCGACTTGTCCTCCAGCGGGGTGGACATCATCCCCACGACGCTCGTTCCTGCCGGAGGTACGGTCGACTGGGCGGCGCTCTTCGCGCGGCACGGCGATCTCGTGCTGAAGCCCGCGATCTCTGCGGGGAGCTTCGCCACGGTGCGGGTCGGTCGCGGGGAGGAGGCCGCTGCGGTGGAGCATGTGCGCTCGCATGGTGGCCGCGACTTCCTCGTCCAACCCCTTCTCCGCTCGGTGGTTGAGCACGGCGAGACCAACATCGTCTGCTTCGGCGGGCGGCCGTCGCACGCGATCCACAAGGGAGCGCGATGGAGCGGTCAGGCCGAGCAGTCGAGGGGACTCGTCGCGCCGACGGCGGCCGAACTCGACCTTGCGGCACGGACGCTGGCCGCGGTCGAGGGGCTTGGGCTCGGCGTTCCTGCCTACGCCCGTGTCGACTGCGCGGCGGGTCCCGATGGGCGGCCGCTCCTGATGGAACTCGAACTGCTGGAGCCGGCGCTGTTCCTCGACCGCCTGCCGAGCGCCGCCGACGCGCTCGTGGCGGCCGTGCTGGCTGTCGATACTTCCGAATAACAGCGGCCAGCGGGGGTTTGTGCGATTTCCCGCAAGTGCCTGACAAGTCGAGCCGCTGCTTTTCGCCTCACTCGTGAACCTGATCGGGTCTGTGTCTGACCGCTCGGTTCGCGAGAAAGGTGACCACACTTATGAAGCTTTCAGCCGTTTCGACCGCCGTTGCCGGCGCTCTCGTTCTTTCTTCCGCCGCCCACGCCGACCTCGTCACGGTGCTCTGCACCGGTACGGGTGCTGGCCGCAATGTGAACGTCACGCACGGCACGACCACCGCGAATGTGTTCGCCGGTCAGCTCCGCCTGACGCTCACCAACAGCACGGGCCAGAATGTGAACGGTCTCTGGACTTCGTTCTGCACGGAACTGAGCCAGTTCATCTACATCAACGGTGCCGCCCAGACCTATCAGGTCCTTCCGGTGTCGGATCTTCCGATCCCCGGCGCAGGCATGGGCTCCACGCGCGCCAACGCCGTCGCCCGCATGTTCGCGTCCGCGGCCGGCACGCAGTACGGCACCAACGCCGACCTCGCCGCCGCCTTCCAGATCGCCGTCTGGGAGATCACCATGGACTTCGACGGCACCGCCGGCAGCATCAACATCGGCGCTGGCACCTTCAAGGGCAACAACCTCACGGCTGCCATCCAGAGCAACCTGACGGCCCTCTTCGCGGCGGCCAGCAACCTCTCGGGCGCGCAGTCGACCATCCTCGGCATCGGCAATTCGACCTACCAGGACCAGCTCCTCGATGTGTCGACCTTCATCCCCGCGCCCGGCGCCGTCGCGCTGCTCGGCCTCGCGGGCCTCGTCGGCGCGCGCCGCCGCAAGTGAAGCACCTTCTCGCCTGAACCGCACCCCTCGGAGTCACCTCCGGGGGGTGTGTCTTTTTACGCGCGTCACCTTGCGCTGCGCGCGGCCGCCCGTTGCTCGGGCCACATGCCGAAGAGCGTGGCGTGCATCACGCGGTAGAGCGCGGTGTTGTCGAGGTCGCCGCGGGCGAACTCGCTGTTGAGGCCGGCCGCGCGCACGACGACGGGGTCGCCGCCGTCCTGATGGCTCGCCCAGGCCACCGCGAACGGGAACTGGATGCCGCGGGCGTCGGGCGCCGACACGAAGGGCTCGGTGCGAGGGCCACCGACGCCGTCGAGCGGCGCCGCATCGCCGGGGAGGTTGGTCGGCAGCGGCTTTCCGCGAACGATCACGCCGCTCGACTCGGGCATGGCGACCAGCTGCGGGCGGCTCGCGTCGCTGTCCGCTGCGACGAGCACGAGCGTGTCGGGGTGATCGCGGCGGAAGCGCTCGGCGGCCGCGATGGTGGCGTCCGCGCGGCGCATCGCCTCGAGGAGGCCGCCTGCGTTGTTGAGGTTCGAGAAGTTGTCGGTGCCCTCCTCCTCGACGGCGAGGAAGAAGCCCTTCGGGTTTCGGGCGAGGACGCGCAGCGCCGCCTCGGTCATCTCGGCGGCGGTGGGGGCCGAAGGGGAGTACGGCGGGAGCCCGAGCTTCGCGAGCGACTCCGCGTCGCGGTCGTTGGAGGTGTCTGTCTCCGCGAAGAGGCCGAGCAGGTGTGTGGTTTCGGGCGGAACGGCGGCGAGCTCGTCGCGCGTGAACACGACGGCGTAGCCGGCGGCGCGCGCTTCGTCGACGAGGTTGCGGGCGTCGGCGCGGCGCCCCACGCCGTGGCGCCCCTGCACGCCCTTCGGCAGGAAGTACGCCTCGCCGCCGCCGAGGATCACATTGGGCTTCCCCTCGAGGAGCTGCCGGCAGATCTCGTCGGCCATGCTGCGCTTCGGCACGCTTGCGAGGAAGCAGGCCGTCCCGGGCTCCGCGAGATGACCTGAGTTGACCATGCCAACGGAGCGCCCGTCGCGCAGCGCGTCGCGCATCAGGCTGATGCGCTCGCCCGTCGGTGCGAGCGGGATCTCCGTCCCGTCCATCCCGAAGCTGTCGAGCGGCACCTTCACGCCGTAGGCGTGGATCGTGCCGCCGGTGTTGCTCGCGGGCGCGAGGCTGTCGCGCACATGCGGGCGGTAGATCGCGATCGACGGGAGCGTGTCCCATGCGAGCTTGCCGTCGGGTCCGGCCTGATGCACGCGCGCGAGGCCCCAGTGCCCGAGGCCGGTGCCGTCCGGGTTAATGAAGATCACGCTGCCGCGCGCCGGTGCGGGCGTGGCGGGCGCGGCAGGCGGCTCGGTGGAGGCGAGCAGGGCGGCCGCGACGAGGAGCGAACTCAGCATGCGCGCACGATAAAGGAAGAAGCGCCCTGCGCGCGGGTGCGGGCAGGGCGCTTGCGAAGTCTTGACGGTGCGTTCGGCGGACGGGAGGCTCAGCGCACCGAAGCCTGACCGAATCGAAGCCTCACCGAACTTTGGCGAGGAACGTCTTCGTCTCGGCGCGCGAGGCCTTGATGATGGCGTCGGCTCGCTTCGGGTTCGCCTTCGCCTCGAGACGCGCGGGCAGCATCATCGGGGCGTCGATGGTCGCGTCGCTCTCGACGACGAACATCGGGGTCTTCTCGGTGAGCTTGTCCCAGGTGATCTTCTCGTTCGGCGTGGCGCCCGAGTACGAGCCGTAGGAAGTGGTCGAGTCGCTGATCTGGCAGAAATACGCCCACGGACGCACGGGTTCCTGCAGGTCGTACTTGATGCTCGGCACCACGCAGATGGGGAAGTCGCCGGCGATGCCGCCGCCGATCTGGAAGAACCCGATGCCCGCGCCCTTCGACAGACGCTTGTAGTCGTCGTAGAAGCCCGCCATGTATTCGATGCCGCTCTTCACGATCGAGGCGCTGCACTCGCCGAACTTCACATGCGACGCGAAGATGTTGCCGAAGGTCGAGTCTTCGTGCCCCGGCACCACGATCGGCAGGTTCGCCTTCGCGGCCGCGAGCAGCCAGCAGTCGTCCGGGTTGCCCTCGAACTTCGACTTCGGCAGCGACAGGACGAGCTCGTAGAAGTACTCGTGCCAGTAGCGGCGCTCGCCGTTCTTCGTCGCCTTCATCCACATCGGGACGAGGATCTTCTCGACCGAGCGGAACGCCTCGTCCTCGGGGATGCTCGTGTCGGTGACGCGGCGCATGCGCTGCTTGAGGATCTTGGTGTCGTCCTCCTTCGTGAAGTAGCGGTACTCGGGGAAGTCCTTGTAGCTGTGGTGCGCCACGAGGCGGAAGAGCGACTCCTCGAGGTTCGCGCCCGTCACCGAGAGGCCGTGCACGAGGCCCGCGCGGATCGCTGGGGCGAGCGTGATGCCGAGCTGCGCCGAGCTCATCGCGCCGGCGACGGCCCAGTACATCTTGCCGCCCTTCGAGACATGGTCCCAGTAGGCGAAGAGGGCGTCGCGGGTCGAGCGCGCGTTGAAGTTCTTGTAGTTGCGAGCGACGAACTCGAGAATGGGCAGGGACTGCGTGGACATAGGGGTGGAAATGTACCCGAGCCGAGGAGCGCGGTGCGCGGCGGGATACACTGCAAACCGTGGCGATTCCTCCATCGGCCATCCTCGTGACGGGCGGCGCCGGCTTCATCGGCAGCAACCTCGTGCGCCACCTGAACGCCGCGGCCGACGACGCCGTGGTGACGCTCGACAAGCTGACCTACGCAGGGCATCGGGAGAATCTCGCGGGTCTCGCGCATCCCGAGCGGCACACCTTCGTGCACGCCGACATCTGCGACCGCGAGCGCTGCCTGGCGGTCCTGGCCGAGCACCGCGTGCGCGCCGTCGTGCACCTGGCGGCCGAGTCGCATGTCGACCGCTCGATCATGGGCGCCGAGGAGTTCGTGCAGACGAACATCGTCGGCACGCAGCGGCTCCTCGAGGCGGCGCGGGCGCACTGGCACGCGCTGGGCTCCGACGAGCGCGCGCGTTTCCGCTTCGTGCATGTGTCGACCGACGAGGTGTACGGCAGCCTCGCGCCCGCCGACGCGCCGTTCACCGAGGAGTCGCCGGTCCGCCCGAACAGCCCGTACGCGGCCAGCAAGGCGGCGGCCGACCATCTCGTGCGCGCGGCGCACCGCACGCACGGGCTGCCCGTCGTCGTCACCAACTGCTCGAACAACTACGGGCCGCGGCAGATGCCGGAGAAGCTGATCCCCGTGGTGATCGAGCGCGCGCTTGCAGGGAAGTCGATCCCGATCTACGGCGACGGCGAACAGGTGCGCGACTGGATCCATGTCGACGACCACTGCCGCGCGCTCGTGCGCGTGCTCGAGGCCGGCCGCACGGGCGAGGTCTACAACATCGGCGGCGACTGTGAGAAGACGAATCTCGCGCTTGTCCGCGCGCTGTGTGCGGTGCTTGACCGCGAGCGCCCGCGTGCGGACGGCGCGAGCTACGCCGCGCAGATCGCGCATGTCGCCGACCGGCCGGGGCACGACCGCCGCTACGCGATCTCAAGCGCGAAGATCGCGCGCGAACTCGGCTGGCGGCCCGCGCTCGCGTTCGAGCAGGGGCTCGCCGACACCGTGCGCTGGTACCTCGCGAACGGCGCGTGGCTGGCGGCGGTGGCGAACGCGGAGCACCGCGAATTCATGGCGAGGCAGTATGGTGGGTGAGGGTGCGTGCGCCGTCGCGGCGAGCGAGGCGCGTAAAGGGCAGCCAGCATGATCATCGCAGGCCTCATCAACTTCATCATCACGGCGCTGCTTCTCGCGACGATCGTCTCGATCCCACTCTTCTGGCTGGAGCGGCGGCGTTTCCGAGGCCTCGGAATCAGCGACGCCAGCCCGGCTTGCGGGAAGTGCCTCTACCCGATGCGCGGTTGGGGGTCGGCGGTCTGCCCCGAGTGTGGTTCGAGCACGCTGAAGGTCGGGGTGATCACGGGTTCCACCAAGGCGCGCCGGCTGGCGTTGTGCTTCGTGGCGTGCGGTGCGCTCTGCCTATTCGGAACCGGCATGGTCATGGCGCAGATGACGCTCACCATCCGCACGACAGTCATCGATCAAGTATGGACTTCCTCCGAATTCGCCTGGCTTTCAAGCAATCTGGATTGGCGGCAGCGGCATGGCCCGTTCGGCGCTGTCGAGCGTCCCGTTGCGAGACTCACCGTTTCCGCTTCTGGAGGACAGTCTTCGCCCGACGAGCGGGCGACGCGGGTGGTCGAGTGGACTGACCCGACGATGTCGCCTACCCACGAGGCGGTCGTCAAAGCGATCGAGGATGTCGCCGGCGATCGCATCGATGCGTCCGCGACCCGGAAACACGCGACCGCCATGCTGAACGGATTGAAGCCGACGATGAGAGGCGCACGCTCTCCGTCTGGAGGGTCTCAACCGCACACGTTCGCGCCATGGAGCGGCGGCGGGAACTCCAGCGTGGAAGCTTCGCGGCACTGGATCGCGTCGCTCGTTTGGCTGCCGCTCGTTCTGGGAGTCGTGGGCGTCATCGTGGTGCGCCGCAAGATCAGCACCGGCCGGCGCGCCGTGCGCGAACAGGACTGGGGCGGCGCGAAGAGTTGAGGGCGACGAGTTGAGGGCGAGGAAGTGAAAGCCTGTGGTTTCCCCTGCGAGATCCGATGGGAGGGTGGCGTCGGCTATTGCTTGATCTCGCAGAGAAACTGGAGATGCGGAGCACTGTCGCCGAAGGCGGAGCGCAGCGATGCCTGAGCGGGCGATACAAGTGGCGACCTTCTCGCCAACCTGCTCGCGCTTCGCCGCGCTCCGCGCTCGGCGGGCCGTGCGGCATTTTTCTCACGGAGACACGGAGAACACGGAGAGCTATCCACGAAGGCGGAGCGCAGCGAAGCCTGAGCGAACGATGCAGGTGGCGACCTTCTCGCAAACCTGCTTACGCTTCGCGCTTGGCGGCAATTACTTCTTCGGCGGCGCCTTCACGCCTGCGAGCTTGCGCAGGGCCTCGACGGCGGGGTCGACCTGTTCCTTGCCGCGGACGGTGATTGTTTCCTTGCCCGCAAACGCAGCGAGAAGCTGCTCGGCCCAGTGCTTCTTCGCGGCGCGTGCGACGGTCTTCGCCCAGCCGTTGATCTCGGCGGCGAACTTCTGCGCGGCGCGCTTGTCCTTGCCGCGCTCGGGCGACGCGAGGTACGCGTCGATCTCGGCCTTGCAGCGCTTCACGAACTCGTCGTCGCCGCCGACCCCTCGCCAGCACCGCGCGAGCAGCGCGCCGTTCGTCGAGCCCTGGCGCTCGAGCGCCTCAAGCAGCTTCGCATTCTCTTCGGGCGTCGCGGGCGCCGGCAACTGCTCGATGCGCGCGTGCGCGAGGTCACGCACGGTCGAGCGGTAGAGCGCATGCTTCTTCGCGTCGGTCGCCTTCTCCAAACGCTCCGCGCACGCGTCGGCGATCGCAAGCGCCGACTTCGCATCAGGCGCGTTCTCAAGCGCCGCGGTGATCGCCGCGAGTGCGAACGCGTTCTCGGCGAGTGCGGCCTTCACGAACGGCACGCATTCCCGCGCGCGCTCTTCGGCCGACATCGCGTTGAATGCGCGCGCCATCGCGAGGCTCTCGACGAACGACGGCAGCCCCTCGTTCACGCCCCACGCCACCGACTGATGGAACACCATCGGCTTGCGACCGCCCTTGTCGTCGTAGTTCCAGCCCGCGTGCACGGTCGTGACCTCGTCGCCGCCCGTCGCGTACTGGCCGCCCTTGCAGCGGTACTCCTTCGACTTCGCGTCGTACTCCATGAACACGATCGCGCAGTGGCCCGGCTGTCCCGCGGTCGACGCAGGCTGCCCGACGATGCGGTGCGTGCGCGCGCCGATGTTGCCCATCGTGCCGCACACGCCGCCGTCCTTCCACATCATCTGGATCGAGCCGTAGCTGAACGCGATCGGCGCCACGCGCCGCGCACTCTGCATGTCGAACTGCTGCGCGATGTCGCCGATGTACTCGCCGTAGGTGCGGAACTCGCCGTTGTCGCGGAACTTCAGCCAGATGTCCTCGCGCTCGCGCAGCGGCTGGTCGTCGGCGGCGAGCATCAGAAGCACGGGCCAGGGCGCGTTCAGCGGAAATCGCGGCCATTCGCGCGCGGCGCGGTCCTTCCCGCTGAACGCCCAGCGGTCGTTGCGGATGAACCACGCCATCGACTCGGCCGCGGTCGGCGCGCGGTCGCGTGCGGCGGGCATGCGACCCTTCGCTCGGTAGGCGTCGTGAAAGAGCTCGTGCGCCTCGGCGATCCGGTCGCGCAGCGCCTTGTCGGAAATCGCGGCGGTCGAGCCCCAGAAGACCGCGCGCTCGCCGCAATCGATCTTCACTTCGGGGTGGCCGTGCGTGGCCATGTAGGCGTTGAACTCCTCCTGCAGCGCACGCGAAGCGATGACATCGGCTGCGCGCAGCGGGCGCTTGATCTTCTTCTTGACGGCGACGGCTGCGCGCTGCGGCTTCGCGATGCCCTTGTCGTCGTATTCGAGCGGCGGGAGTTCCTTGACCTCGATCTCCTCCTCGATTTCAGGATGGTCCTCGAGGAAGTTGATGATGTGGTCGTCGCGGTCGAGCGGCCGCGACGGGTCCTTGGTGTCGACGCGTACGCGCGGGTCGCCGGGGATCTCGAGCGAAAGCGGCGTGCGCGACGAGACATCGGGCAGCGCTTCGGGGCTCTTCGCGCCGTCGGCGTCGTTCCATGGGGTTCCTTGATCGCCGCGCTTGGCGTACGAGTCCTGGATCGCGAACGCGAGCGCGAGCTGCGTGTAGTCGCGGCGCACGGTGTCTTCGCCGAGATCGATCTCGAGCGACCGTAGCTTGAGGAGCACGGGCAGCGCGTCGGCGCGGCAGCCATAGACGCTCATGCGCACGACGGGGTCGCCGTCGATCCACGCGAGATAGTCGCGCGGGAGCTCGATGCCCTTCGCTTCCGCGGCCTCGAGCGTGCGGTTCCGCGCGGCGTCGATGTAGGCCTCGGTCCGCGACGACCAGGTGGTGGAGGCCGGCGCGACCGCAGCGGCCGCAACGGGCTGGATCGACGCGAACGGCGTGGAGAGGAGCGCGACGGAGACGGCCGAGAGACGCACGAAAGAACGCATGGACTGCATGGTATCGCGCGTCAGCGCACGACCACCATCTCGCCCACGAGACCGGGGCCGAATGCAAGCCCGACCCACGGGCGTGGTGCGTTCGCGCGCAAGAGCCGCTCGAGGATGAAGAGAAGCGTGGCGCTCGACATGTTGCCGTGCGCGCGCAGGATCGCACGGCTGGCATCGCCTGCACTGGAAGGGAGGCCAAGCGAAACGAGCACCGACTCGATCACGCGCGGGCCGCCGGGATGGATCGCCCACGCGCCGACATCGCCGATCGCGAGGCCGTGCGTCGCCAGCGTGGACGCGACCCACGCGCCGACCTCGGCCTGCAGGATGTCCGGCACGCGCGCGCCTAGCGTCATCTCGAAGCCGTGGTCGCCGACCGTCCACGCCATCTCGCCCGCGCTGCCCGAAAGATGCAGCGAGTGCGTGGCGGCGAGAAGCGGTGCGTGCGGCGCTGCATGACGCGCGCCATCGACGACTACCGCCGCGGCGCCGTCGCCGAAGAGCGTGTTCGCGATCAGCTGGTCGACCCGCGCGCTGTAGTGGAAGTGCGCGGAGCAGACCTCTGCGCACACGACGAGCGCGCGTGCGGCGGGGTCGGCGAGTGTGGCGTTTCGTGCGACCGCGAGCGCGTTGACCGCGGCGTGGCAGCCCATGAAACCGATGTTGATGCGCGTGACGGCGCGTGAGAGCCCGAGCCGCTCGATGAGGTGCGCGTCGATGCCGGGCGACTCGAAGCCAGTGCATGAGGCCGTGACGACATGCGTGACCGACGCTGGGTCGGCGTTCGCGGCCGCGAGCGCCTCGCGCGCCGCGTGCTCGGCCATCGCTCGCGCGGTGCGCGACCAAAGCTGCATGCGCGCCGCGGTGCCGGGCGGGAGATCGTCGGCGTAGAAGGGCGGTTCGGTCGCAGCTGCGGCGCCACGCGACTCGATCTCGCTGCGGTCTGCGAGCCGCGCGAGGAGCGCGCGCGACACTTCGCGCGGCGTGATGCGATCCGCAAACGCAAGCCACGCCTCGCGCGTGAGGCGCTCGGGCGGCGCGGCGGTTCCGATCGCGCGGATCGCGGCGGTGTTCATGGCAGCACCGCGCCTTCGAGCCGAGCCGCGAGGCGCTCGAACGGCTGCGGCATGCGCGCGCCGACCGCGATCGCCGCGCGGACGAGAAGCGGGCTGCGCAGCGCAAGCGCGATTGCGCGGCAGCGCCACTTCGGCTGCGCCACGAGCGCCTCGCAGCGCGCGGGCCAGCGTTCGTGCGCACGCGCGTCGCGCGCGGCGAGTTCGCCTGCCGCAAGCCCCGTCGCGATCGCCCACGACATGCCTTCGCCCGTGAAGGGCTCGATGTAGCCGGCCGCGTCGCCGACGACGAGAATGCCGGGCGCCGCGACGCGCGCGCGCGTGCGCGTGAGTTGCGGCGTGCCGCGCCACCGCGCGCGCCCGACAGCCTCGGCGTCGTGCACGACATCTGCAAGGAGCGCGCGCGCACAGGCGGCGACGGTTCCCGAACGCTTGAGCGCAGCGGGGGCAACGGCCGCCGCGACATCGATGTCGCCCGACGGGAGCCGCACCACGCCGATGTAGCCGTCGCGCGCCACATGC
>JBKCZS010000116.1:0-8658 GCA_046337925.1 bacterium
GAATCGGACCGGGACCGCGACGGCTTCGTCGTGACCTTCCTCTTCCACCACTTCCTCAGCTCGGAGGATGTCACCTGGCTGGGCAACTTCCGGCACCTCGATCTCAGCGAGGATGAGCAGAAGGCGCTCGTCTACGTGCGCGAGGTCGGGGCCATCAACAACGCCGCGTACCGGGACCTCAACCGCGTCGAGACGCTGGTGGCGAGCAGCCACCTTCGACGGCTGCGCGACTTCGGGCTGCTCGAGCAGCAGGGGAAGGGCTCGGCCACCTTTTACAAGCCGACAACGAAACTGCTGATCCCAACGCGGACGGCCGTACTCGGACACTCTGAGGGGTCGAACCCCTCAGGTTTGCCCTTACCTGAGGGGTTGAACCTCTCAGGTAGCGCCCTACCTGAGGGGTTGCCCCCCTCAGGCATGCCCGTATCTGAGGGGTTGCCGGTCCAAGTGCCCGAACTGCCTGAGCACCTCCAGGTGGCGGTTACTGATCTTGGGAAGCGTGCGAAGCCAGATCGCCTGCGGGCGGTGATCGTCCAGCTCTGCGCGTGGAAGCCGCTGTCGGCGGATCAGCTCGCTGTCATCCTGAACCGGAACAGGCACTACATGGCGACGGAGGTCCTCAGCGGCATGTTGCAGGAAGGCTTGCTGGCCTACCTCCACCCCGAGCAACCAGCGCATCCGCAGCAGGCGTACACGGTCCCCGATCAGACGCCCGATCCGGGCGCTGCGAGGCGCTGACCTTCGGATCAGTCGAGCCCGTCCGAAAGCGACGCAAAAAGCGACGCACTTCGCCCCCAAAGCGGCGCAAAAAGCGTCACAGCACCCGACCGCCCCGGTTCGCAACGCTTCGTTTCACCCTCTCGTAACCCCCCAAACGCAGCGTGGTTGTGCCGCTCGGTGCGAGCAGACACAACCACGTGCGTTCTTCTTCAGTGGGCGGAGAGGGATTCGAACCCCCGAAGGCTAAGCCAACAGATTTACAGTCTGTCCTCGTTGACCACTTGAGTATCCGCCCGAAGTGGTTTCCCCGCGGGGAAGCGGGTCTGAAAGTCTACCCGCGGATTCCAACCCCCGCAAACTCCCTGAAAACTCGCCGCGTGCGTGGACCTTGTCCGTCCGAAGGGCCGCGCACCGAACTCGCGGGGACGCCGTCCAATAATGGCCATCGCTTCTGCGCCGAGCGACTTCGCGCCGCATGCGCGATCGATCCCGCCGTCACCAAGCGTCCACGATCCGCCAACGATCGCCGAGATCGCCCCCTGTAATCAACAGCCGTGCGGTGAGGGTCGATCATCCCTTCGCAGTTTTCAATCCAGCCTGTGCGGTCGTGAGATGAATGTTGTGAACCTCCGCGAAACCCAACAGCTCCTTCGGAACCACCGAACGCCAACTGCCCGCGCGTCTTCGCGGCGCGCGATGCCGCCCCTGGCACCAGAGACCTGAAAACCAGAACCCTCGCGGGTCGACCGTTCGTCGCGCACGCCGACGGAAGGTTCCGCGGGAATCCCGGCTGCAACCGAGCCATCCGTACTCCGCGTGCGTTCTCCTGCCCCACCGACACTTCGGACCGACCCCGCCATACCCCCGCCATCTACCCTATGCCGAACCTCCAACACCGGACGAGCATGACGCAGAACGCTTCCAGTTCCCGCACCAGCATCGATGGCCCGTTCAAGCGCCTCCGCGCAAAGTCGCGCCAGCGCGGCCTCTGCGCGCTCCTCGCCGCCGCCGCCGCGCTGCTCCTGCCCGCAGCCCCGGTGTCGGCGCAGATCACGCCCCAGTCGATCAACGGGGGCAGCACCCAGCAGATCGCCGCCGTGAAGGCGCTCGAAGTGCTTCCCGACGGATTCCGTCTCGCGACCGTCTCCATCGACATCACGGTGCGCAACGGCGCCATCACGCGCGTCGTCAACAAGCTGACGGGCGAGGTCCACGCCAACGGCACCGCCGGCAGCGCGTACATGCCCCGCGGACTGATGTGTGCGGTCAACGGATACGCAGGCATCCGGATGCTGCACGGCGAGTGGTCGACGCACCCGATCTACAGCGGAAATCTCGCGACCTCGATCGCAAGTCTCTCGCGCGCCCCGTCGACCGGCACCGTCGTCAACTGCGTGACCCTGCCCAACGGCGTGCGCTGCACCTGGACCAAGCTCACGGCCGGAACCACGCTCCACGCGAACGATCAGCTCGTCATCGAGGCGCTTGTCGACCCGGCCACCGGCTTCATCGACCTCTCGATCCAGGGCACGACCCAGGCGAGCGACATCGTGGGCGCGACGCTGCCGGTCATCAACCTGCACAACCGTCACTCGATCTATGTCCCGTCGTTCGGCGGCATGGTGTATCGCCCCGCCGATCTCGCGACCACCCAGCTTCGCGTCCTGCATTCGGCGCCGTATCTCGAGGCTCCGATCCTCGTGGCCGAGGGCGACGCCGGCTGCATCGGCCTCTGGATGGAAGACCAGACCTTCAAGCCGTATGTCGCCTTCTTCGGCGGCGAGGCAAGCAGCTCCGCGATGGGACTGCAGGCCGTCAACAAGATGCCCTTCGAAGGCAAGCGCGCCGTGCGCAGGACCGCGTGGCGCATCGGCGCATTCCCGGGCTCATGGCCGAACGCCATGATGCCCTACCGCGACTGGTACGCGCGGACCTTCGCGAGCGACATCGCGCTGCGCAAGGCGATCACCTGGCCCGAAGGCATCTCGGTGATCGTCGACAAGATCCGCGATCCGGCCACCAATCTTCCCAAGCTCAAGCAGCTGCTGAATCCCTCGACGGTCATGCTCCACGAGTGGTACGCGCGCCAGCCCGAGTTCGATGTCGCGCTGCCCGACTGGACCCCGCGCAGCTCCTTCATCGACCTCGTCAACATCGGGCGAAGCCACGGCTTCAAGACGATGGGATATGTGAACACCTTCTGCGTGAACCACCAGTCGCCCGCGTTCCAGAGCCTCGGCATCGCCAACTTCGGGCTCACCCGCAAGGTCTCGTCGCTGAGCGCGTACGGCCTCCAGCAGAAGACCTTCGCGTCCTCGGCTCCGGGCGAGATCCTCTACCTCGACCCCCTCTCGCCGCAGTGGCGGCAGTTCCACACGAACCAGATGATCGCGTGGCGCAGCGCCACGGGAGCGGACGCGAACTACGAGGACACCGGCGGAACCGCCGGCGACTTCGGGAACGGCGAGATCGGCGGCCTCTTCGGCGCGCAGGGCGGCTGGGCGCAGTTCCGCGACCTTCTCCAGCGGAATCCCGTCCCGATGGCGACCGAGTACGCGCCGGACAACATCGCGTTCGCGTCGTCCTGGGCGCTGCGGTACTCGCAGGCATGGGGCGATCCCAATGTGCGCAAGCTGTGGGAGACGCGCCATCGGCCGATCACCGCGCTCCTCTTCAGCGGCGCGGGACGCGCGTGGGTTCCGACCATCGCGGCGGAGACCGAAGCGCTCAAGTGGACCGTCGTCGCCTGCTCCGACGCGCTCGGCGGCGTGGCGCAGCTCGAGGCCACGGACGCGACCTTCAAGTCCGTCGCCGGTCTCGCGCGGCACATGTTGGATCGCGCGCAGTTGTTCTCGAAGCTCGGCCTGACGCCGACCTACGACGCGTGGCCGCGCGACTCGGGACTCATCGCGCAGTACCGCGCCAAGAACGGCTCGATCTACCGCTACCGCGTCCGCGGCGGGATCCATGAGATGGTCGGTCCGAACGGCCAGCCCGTCTATCAGCGCGTGACGAACCAGCAGAGCATCGACTCTCCGCTCCGCATCGCCGGCTGGCCGGCGTGGAAGGGAACGCAGACCATCGGCCTGCAGCCGAACGCGCGGTACGCGCTCGGCACGACCGTCGGCGGCCCGTCCGTGCAGATCGACCGCTGCCCGTCGAACGCGTGGATCACCCGCTTCACCGAGACCTCGAGCTTCGCGCTGGTGAACCTCGGCTCCACCCCGGCGGCCGCCAGCGCGCAGACGGTCCTCGGCATCGTGGCGCGAGCCGACTTCGCCGATGTGCTCGTGCGCTCGGAGGACGGCACCCTCGTCCGGCGCAACGCGATGCTTCGGACCGGCGAGCGCATGGACCTCAACATGCCTCGTCCGCGGGAGATCCTCCTCATCAGGCAGATGCCAGCGGCGACTCCGCTCAACCAGCCTCTCGGGATGATCGCGTCGGGCGGAAAGTTCATCATCGACGGCTCCGGCATCGAGCGCGGCGGCATCTACAACCCGCCGTTCCAGGCCGCGCTGCGCATCTCGGGATCCGCGACGGCGACTCCGTTCCGCTTCACCGCGTGGGGCGGCGACTCGGAGATCGCCTACGAGCGGCTCGTTTCCGTGCCGAGCGCCACGACCTCGCTGAACGTGACCTACCGCAACTCGCAGGCCTCCGCCGGAAACGGCTGCGTGGTGCGCGTCTCCGTGAACGGACGCGTGGTCTTCACCAAGGACCTCGGACCGGTGCAAGGCGCATCCGGCCCCGCGGCGTGGGACCTCAACGCGCACAGCACCCGCGTGCCGCTCGGCGCGTTCGCCGGAACGCCCGTCGTCGTGTCGGTCTCGGTGTGGGGCAAGGGCGACGACAACTGCGACGAGGTCTGGCTCGCCGAGCCGATCCTGATCAACGATCCGCCGCAGCAGATCGCGACCGTCTCCGCACCGATCGTTCCGTGATGCGCGACGCTCACACCGCCGCGATGCCCGCGGCGCGAAGCTCCTGTTCGCCCAGGAACTCGGGCGTCGGCGAGGTCGGCGGCATGTCGCCGAGGTTCTGGTAGAGACGCAGCCCGAACGCGGGCGCTGCGAGCGACACGCGGTCGAGGATCGCGCCCTCGATGCTCGCGAGGTCGGCGCCCGCATCGGGCCTGATGAAGGCCAGGAGATCGACGGGGACGCCCGTCGTTCCCGCTTCCTGCTGCGTCACCATGATCGGCAGCGTCGCATCGACCGCCGGATGCGCCGCAAGCATGCGCTCGACGAACGCGCGATACGCGCAGAGGTTGGTGACGGGCGCGTCCCCCGCCGCCGCGCGCGCACGCTCCGCGGCTCCGCGCAGCGGCGCATGCGCGGAGAGACGCCCGAGTTCTGCGGCGTCGAGCGCGCGCACCGCGCGGATGTCGACGCGGAAGATCCGCCGCACGCGCCTGCCCGCGAGGCCGTACTTCGACCGGTAGTTCAGCCACGGCTCCTGCACGAAGCGCGAGATCGGCACCGAGTGGACGGTGCCGTCTGCGTTCTGCACGCGCACGCTCGTCGTCTTGATCTCGGCGATGCGACCGTCGATCGAGTGCTGCTTCATCTCGACCCAGTCGCCCACGCGGATCGCGTCGTTCGCGGTCAGCATGAGGTTCGCGACGAGCGAGAAGAGCACATCCTTGAAGACCACGCCGATCACGGCCGCGACCGCGCCGAGCGCAGCGAGGAAGACAAGCGGACTCTTCCCGACCGCAAGCGCGGCCGCGGAGATTCCGCCGACGAACGCGATCACGACCATGCCGACCTGGCGGTACCCGCGCAGCGCGCCAGGCCGGTTGACCTCGGGCCGCGAGGAGTAGAGTTCGTCGGCGAACGCCATCGCGCGCGAAGCCACGACCATGCCGCGCACGATCGCGAACGCCATCGTGAGGTTCGCGACATTGCGCGCGACGATCATGTTGATGACGCCCGCGTCGCCAAGCACATCCACAAGCCGCGCGACGAGCAGGATCGGCGGGATCGACGCGATCGCGGGGATCACCTTCGAACTGCGCACCGCATCGGCCATCTTCTTGCGCTGCGCCTTCTCGAGCGCACGCATCACGACCGCGCCGAGCAGGCGGCAGATGGCCAGATGCAGCAGGAATCCGATGGCGACGAGCGACGCGATCGCGATCGCGTTCCACGCCGCGGGATGCTCGCGCAGCCACTGGCCGAAGCTCGTCTCCTCGATCGCCTCGACGACATCGAGCGTCGCCTCGCGCATCGCGTCAGGTCGCGCTTCCTCCACCGCTGCCGCAGCACCATCGGACGCCGTCGAACCGGGCGCCTCGGCCTGCCGGTCTGCCGGGGTCGCCTCCACGATCGGCGGAGTCTCCTGCGCCGCCGCCACGAACGAGCGCGGGCACACAAACGCGAGCGCCGAAACCAGAACGGCCATCCACTTCATCGCATGCACGGCGAAAGCTCCCTCTCCACGCAGACTCGGGCACCCCCGGGCCAACGCCTCGAGAAGGGCAACCCAACGAAAGCCGCCTACCGGAATCGAACCGGCAACCTCCAGATTACAAATCAGGTGCTCTGCCAATTGAGCTAAGGCGGCGGGCAGGAGGGAATTGTAGCGGATCGGAGATGCGGCTCTTCAATCGGACTCGGGGATGCCCATGGCGCGTCGGAGGACGAGGTGATACTCCTCGTTCGCGACATCGAGCGGCCTCCGACCCTCGTCGTCGACAGCGTTCGGATCCGCGCCCATCGCAAGGAGAAGCTCGATCGTCTCCGCCGCCGAGCTGTTCGTGACGAACTCGTGGAGCGGCGTCGTACCCTCCTCGCTGCGTGCGTTCACCTCGGCGCCGGCGGCAAGCAGCGCGCGCACCGCGGCCGTGCTGCGATGGGCGTAGTGCAACGGCGTGTACCCAGACCGGGTACGCGCGCGGACATCCGCTCCCGCCTCGATCAGGCGGATCGGGACGGCCGGGTCTGAGTCGGGAAACTGCGTCGCGAGCACTGCCGCGTGCAGTGGCGAACTGCCGCTCAATGTCACGGCGTTCACATCGGCGCCCGCCGCGATGAACCAAGCGATGACGGCGACGCGCGCGCTGTGTCCCGCTGCACGGTGCAGCGGCGTCTCGTTCATCCGATTGCGCGCCATCACATCCGCGCCCGCGCGCCTGAGGATGTCGAGCTTCGCGGTATCCGCGCCCTCCGCGGCCGCATGTATCGGCGTCTCTTCATGGTTGTCGCGTGCCTGCGCATCGGCGCCGGCGGCGAGCAGCATCTCGACGATCGTCGCGCTCGTCCGCCGCCCCGCCGCGCGATGGAGGGGCGTCGCGCCGTGCTCGGTTCGCGCATTGACATCGGCGCCGGCTTCGAGCAGCGCCGCGATCACCTCCGGGTTCGTCCTCCTGCCACACGCCAGATGGAGCGCGGTCACACCACTGCGACCAGCCTTCCGCGCATCAGCGCCAGCCCGCAACAGCGCCTTCACCATCTCGAGGCTCGAATCCGTTCGAAAAGCGGCAGAAAGGAGCGCCTGGCCGCCAAGCAGGTCCACGGCATCCGCCTCGGCCCCCGCGGCGAGCAGCGCGTCGACCACCGCGACATCGGGATTCTCCGCCACCGCCAGCTGGAGAGGCGTGCGGTCGAGTTCGTCGCGCGCATCGACCGCGGCCCCGGCGGCGAGCAGGCGCTTTGTCACGGCGGCGCTTGGGTTCGCGCGCGCCGCCCAATGCAAGGGTGTCGCGCCACCTTCGTCCGAAGAGTCCGGATCCATCTTCAGGAGCGGTGCGAACCCCCGCCAGGTCTTCTGTTGCTCGGAGACATCGCCAACCACGCGCGCAGGCCACGCGCCAGGGCGCACCTTGGCGTGCACATCGGCGCCGGCGTCGAGCAGCGCGCCCACGACCGACGGATCGGGATTGAACCGTGCGGCGAGGTGAAGCGGCGTCACGCCGTCGCCGTCCTGCATCGTGACATCCGCGCCGGCTTCGACGAGCCGCGCGATCTCTGCGGCGCTGCCCGATTCGGCCGCGCGCGACAACGCCGCAGCCTGCGCCTCGCGTTCGACAAGTTGATCTGCAGCCGCGTCCGCGCCGCCCGATGTGCGCGCGGGCTTCGTGCATGCACCGATGAACAGGACCAGCGTCGCGCCGACCGTGAGCGATGCGATCCGACGGAGAAGATGTGGGTGACGGGCGCGTGGTGGCATGGGAAGACCAGCGGTTGGACGCCCGTCCCCCTTCGCGGCGCCAGATCGGGAGCCTACGGCCCCGACCTCGAATCCGCTATCGGATCGCAGCGGTCGAGCGGCTACGATTGACGCCCCGAACGCGCCGACGATGCACGATTCCGCAGCCAACTCCCCCGCCGCGCTCCGCGACGCCGACCGCTACGAGGTTGTCGTCATCGGCGGCGGCCACGCGGGCACCGAAGCCGCACGCGCGGCGGCGGCGGCGCTGGGCGCTGGCGCGCGCGTGGCGCTTGTCACGATGGAGCCCGCGCGCCTCGGGCAGATGAGCTGCAACCCCGCGATCGGCGGCCTTGCGAAGGGCCAGATGGTGCGCGAGATCGACGCGCTCGGCGGGCTCATGGGCCTCGCGGCCGACGCGTCGGGCATCCAGTTCAAGGTGCTGAACGGGTCGAAAGGCCCGGCCGTGCGCGGACCGCGCGCGCAGTGCGACAAGTATGCGTACCGCGCGGAGGTGCAGCGTCTGCTCGCCGACATCGCGGAGATCGACGTGATCGCAGGCACCGTCGACGAGATCGTGCGCGACGCCGAAGGCGCGGCGTGCGGCGTGGTGCTCACGGCGGGCTCGCAGCGAGTCGGCGCCGACCGCGCGGCAATCGCTGCAAACACCGCGGGCGACGCGCTTGCGCAGCCGCCATTCACCGTCGCGCTCGAGGCGCGCGTGATCGATCCGCGCGCGCTGGCGGCGCGTGCTTTGGTGTTGACCACGGGCACCTTCATGCGCGC
>JBKCZS010000117.1:0-4520 GCA_046337925.1 bacterium
CGAAGACGCGCGCGATCTTCGGATCGGCCGAGATCATCTGCGCGATCTTCGGCTCCTTCGCGATCGCTTCCTCGATCGTGATGTCGAGCTCGGCGGGAATCAGGTTGGCGAGGTTCTGGCCTTCCGCAGGCGCGAGGCCCATCACGCGCGCGACATCCTTCACCGCCGCCTTCGCCTTCAGGCGCCCGAAGGTGATGATCTGCGCGACGTGCCCGTACTTCTTGCGGACATAGTCGATGACCGACGCGCGGCCGTCCTGGCAGATGTCGATGTCGATGTCGGGATACTCGGAGCGATCGGGGTCGGTGAAGCGCTCGAAGAGAAGCCCGTACTTCTCGGGACACGCGTTCGAGAGGCCGAGCACGTAGCCCGCCATCGTGCCGACGCCCGAGCCACGCGCGTTGGCGGGAATCCCCCGCTGCCGCGCCCAGTTCACGAAGTCCCACACGATGAGGAAGTACGCGCTGATCGACTTGTCGGCGAGGATCGAGAGCTCGCGGTCGAGCCGCGCGCGGATCGCAGGCGTCACGCCGTCGTGTCCGTAGCGCCAGATCAGGCCCGCCTCGCACAGGTCGCGCAGCGCGCGATCGCAGCCGGTCTTGAGATCGGCCGCGCTCTCGGAGTCCTTGGTCGCGTCGAATGGCAGCGTCTCGAACAGGCGGCAGTACGCCTTGAACCACTCTGTGAGGTCGCCGTCGCGCCGCGGGTCGTACGTCGGCCCGACGCCCGGGTGCTTGACCTTGACGACGGGCGCGTGATTCTCGCCCTTCGGCAGCTTCACGTCGCATCGCGCCGCGATGCGCGCGGTGTTCGCCAGCGCCTCCGCGTCCTCGGCGTCCGGGAAGAGCTCGCGCATCTCCTTCGGGCTCTTCACGTACAGCGACTCGGGATACTTGATCCGGTCGGATTCGTCCTTCATCCGCTGCATCGAGATGCAGCAGAGCGTGTCGTGGACGTCGTGATCCTCGGCGCGGAGGAAGTGCGCGTCGTTGTCGATCACGAGCGGAAGGTCGAGTTCCTTCGCGAGCTTCCGCAGCCAGGGGTTGATCTCCTCCTGCTCGGGCACATGGCGCTGGAGCTCGATGTAGAAGCGCGGCTCGCCCTTCTCGTTCGGCTTGAAGTTCGCCGCGTGCCACTTCGCCTCGTCGACCGCGCGCTTCCAGAACACGGGGTCCTTGCCCGACTTCACGAAGTCGGTCAGGTGCGACGCGATCGACGAACCGAGGTGGCCGTTGATCGCGATGATCCCGTCGCCCCACTGCGCGAGGGTCGACTTGTCCATGCGCGGCTTGTAGTAGAAGCCGTTGAGAAACGCGTCGGACGAAAGCTTGAGGAGGTTGCGCCAGCCCGCGATGTTCTCGGCGAGGAGCACGAGGTGCCAGCCGCCGTCCTTCTCGCCCGTGTGGGTCTTGTCGCGGCGGTCGCCCTGCTTGCCGTCGCGGTCGACGGCGACATACGCCTCGATGCCGAGGATCGGCTTCACGCCCGCATCCTTCGCGGCGAGGTAGAACTCCATCGCGCCGAAGAGGTTGCCGTGGTCGGTGACGGCGACCGCGTCCATGCCCAGTTCCTTCACGCGCTTGAGCAGCCGCTCGACCGTGTTGCCGCCGTCGAGCAGCGAGTACTCGCTGTGCAGGTGCAGGTGCGCGAAACTGGAAGAGCCGCCCGCGGCGGCCGCTGGTCCGTCAGCCATCGTTCTCATCCTCGTGTGCGCCGCAGTCTACGGGAAACGCGGCGTTTCCGACGAGAGAAAATCAGGCTCCGCCATCGCTCCGCGGCGGGATCACGCGCACATTCTCGCGGCCTTCTTCGGGGCGGCGCGGCGCACTCTGGCGCCGCGCGCCGACGAGGCGTCCGACCAGCCAGAGCGCGATGGCGAACGCAAACCACACCGCCGCGCAGCCGAGGACGATGACCAGCGCGACGAGCGCGAGCGCGATGATGACGAGCGCGACCGGAAGCGCGAGGACGAAGGTGAGGATCGCGACGAACGCGCGCTCGACGGGGCCCGCATTCGGCCGCACGCGCCACGGCGGCTTCACCCGGAAGCGCGACGCCGCGTCGCGTCCGACCGTGAACACGCGGAAGCCGCTGAAGCCGTTTCCGGGTCCGCCTCCGAACGCGTTCATGCAAGCCACCTCGTGCGCATCGCGCGCGCCACCGCGCCGGGCTTTCCGTCACCGACCTCGTGCCGCTCGAGGCGCACGACGGGCAGCACGCCCCAGCTCGAGTTCGTCAGAAAGATCTCGTCGGCCGCGAGCACATCGTCGACCGTGAGGTTCGCGCGCTCGACCGCACGCCCCTCGCCCTCGGCCCACATGATGACCTTCGCGCGCGTGCAGCCCGGAAGCACCGGCGCACGCATCGCGCCCTCGGGCTCCTCGCCGCGCGCAAACGGCACGCGCAGCGTGCCATCCTTCACGAGGAACACGCTCGACACGCTGCCGCTCGCGAGATGGTTCGTCACCGTGAACCAGAGCGCCTCGGCGCAGCCGACCTCGGCGGCGCGCTGCACGGCCGCGATGCGCGGCCAGTACATCAGCGTCTTGTGGCCGGCGAACGCGTCGAGCGGATTCGCGCGGTTCTCCGCGACAGACACGCCGACGCCCTTCTCGAAGAGTTCGTCGGGATAGCGCGTCGGCGGCTGGACATGAATGGCGACGGTCGGCGTCGGCGCGGGCGGCGCACCCTGCCCCGCCGCGTTCGCGCCGGCGAACGGCCGGCCCATGTCGCCCGCGGTCAGCGTCACGCGCACGCGCGCGTCGCGCATCCCGCTCTTCGCGAGCGCCTGCTGCACCGCCTCCGCGAGCGGCTCGATCTTGAGCGGATCGAAGAGGCGCAGGTCGCGCGCGCTCGCCGCCATGCGCTCGAGGTGCGCCTCGAAGTCGAGCACGGCGCCCTCGCGCGCGAGCATCGTCTCGAAGAGACCGATTCCATGCTGGAAGCCCGCGTCGAACAGGCCGACGCGCGCCTCAGCGTCCTCGACGAACGAACCGTTGATCCATGCGGTCATGTGCCTGACGCTCCTGCTTCTTCGGTCGCAGCCGATCCACGCGCGACCCCGACCACCTCCGCGCGGCCGTTGAGGATCGAGATCGAGAGCGAGACCGACGCGCCGTTCGGCGCGCGGACCTCGACCGACTGGATCCACGGCAGTTCGCCGCGGGCGTCCGCCGGCCCGCGGACGGAGTAGCTGAGTTCCCCTCCCGACGCAGACCGCACCGCCTCCGGCGCCATCATGGCGAACATCGACTCGACCATCGGGTCGATCGCGTTGGGAATCGGCTTCCCGGCGCGCACGGCCGCCATCACCTCGCGCGCCACCGTCTCGTAGTCGCCCGGCTTCGGCGGCGGGGCGCTTCCGATCATGCCGCGCGACGAGAGATACACGATCCCCGCGACGACCAGCGTGAGGATCGGGTAGGCGAGCTTGCGGCGATAGAGGGCTTTGTCGCGCACGGGCCGACAGTGTACGCATCGCCCGCACGGGCGGTATCCTCACGGCATGCTGTCTCACGCCTGCGCGTCCTGCGGAAAGATGCTCGACGACGCGTCGCGCACCTACAGCGGCGGCCTCCGCATGTGGATCGCCCGTTGCCCGCGCTGCGGCTTCGCGGTGCGGTGGGCGCCGCGCGCGGCACGCGAACCTTCGCGCATCTGGTCGCGCCTCCGCGCCCTCAACCTGCGGCTCGGAGTCGCGGTCGCCTCGATGCAGTTCGCGGCGGTGCTCCTGCTGTTCGCCAGCGCGTTCGTCGACGACCGCGTGCGTCGCGGCTTCGAGCCGCCCGCCGACCTCAACGACTTCATCGACCACATCGGACCCGCGCTCGTCACCGCCGGACTCGCGGGCATGCTCGTCGGACTCTGCGCGGCCACGGTCGCCCCGTTCCGCAAGGCGATCACCGTGTTCCTCGGCGCGTGGACCGCGACAGCGGTGCTGCTCGCCATGCTCACCGCCGTCGCG
Source organism: bacterium (assembly GCA_046337925.1). Taxonomy (GTDB): domain Bacteria; phylum Planctomycetota; class Phycisphaerae; order Phycisphaerales; family SM1A02; genus QWPT01. The sequence continues at coordinate 3,965 of JBKCZS010000117.1, forward strand.
ATCACGGCCGAGACCACGCCCGCGCAGCTTCCGAGATTTCTACGCGCCCTCGCCGGCCGCCACCTCGAGAACATCGAGTATGTCGGCGCGACGTTCGCCGGCGCGCTCGTCGTGAGCATCGCCGCCACGGTGCTGTTCCGCACCTCGGTGCGGGCAGGCGTGGCGGGAGCCATCCGCCGCGCGGCGCGCGCACGGCGCGAGAAATCCGTCATCGTCCGCGCGGACCGCCCGCGCTCGCTTGGAGCCCCGTCATGACCGATTCTCCCTCCGCCCCCGCAACCGACGGCCAGAAGGCGAACGAACCGAACGAAACGCTTTCGGGCGACCGGCTCTGCATGCAGTGCATGCATCCGCTCGTCGGCAGCCCGATCGTGCGCGAGCCGCAGACGGGGCTCCTCTATGTCCGCTGCGGCGAATGCGGCACGGCCAGCGCGCTCTTCGAGTACCCGACGATCGGCCCGTGGCTGCGCCGCATGAAGGCGGTCGCGAGCAGCACGCTCATCGCCATCTCGATCGTGATGATCATCGTCATCGCCGGAATCTCGTTCGGTTTCGC
>JBKCZS010000118.1:0-19602 GCA_046337925.1 bacterium
GGCCCTCCCGCCAGCGACGCCACAGGTCGCGGCTCTGGCTGTGCGTGAGTCTCTTGCGCTTGCCCGAGTGCATGCAATCCACCTTTCGTGCGGGTCATCAGACCCGAAAGGCGTTGCAATGACCGGTTGAGACCACAAGGCTGCGGATTCACTCCGCAGCCTGACCGCCAGAGGGAGCGGCCGCAGCCGCGACCGCTCAAATCACGGCTTCGCGATTCGATGTCCGCACTTCTTGCAGGTCGAGAGCACCGGGTCCGCCCAGAACTCCTCCATCGCGCGGGCGAAGTGGTGCACGATGTCCTTGCAGTCGAACACCTTGTCGTAGACGAGGGTGTTGCACTTCTCGCAGAAGAAGATCAGGTGCTCGGGCTCGCCCTGCGGGCGGCGGCGCTCGACGACGAGACCGATCGTGTCGGGCCCGCGCTGCGGCGAGTGCGGCACATTCGGCGGAATGAAGAAGACCTCGCCCTCGCGGATCTTGTGGACCTTCACCACGCCTTCCTCGATCGTCTTCACATGCACATCGCCCTTCAGCTGGATGAAGAACTCCTCGCTGTCGACCTGGTGGAAGTCGTTGCGGGCGTTCGGGCCCTTGATGATCATCACGAAGAAGTCGCGGCCGGAGTAGAGGTACTTGTTGCCGACCGGCGGCTTGAAGTGCTCGCTGTTCGCGGCGACCCAGTCGAGCAGGTTGAACGGCGCCATCACCGAACCGTCGGCCATGAAGCCGTTCGGCTCTCCCGGCGTGTCGGCGATCGACTGGAAGCGCGAGACGATTCCTGGCTTCTGCGGCACGGACGAGGCGGGGGTGCTCGGGGTCATGCGTTGAATCCTACTGCGGGCGCCCGATCGATTACCATCGTTTCAAGATGGCCGGCGCCGAAATCAAGCCCGATCGCATTCCCTTCCCGCGCTCGCTCGCGGGCCGGCTGATCCTCTTCGGGATTCTTCCCGCTTCGGCGTTGATGGCCGGCGTGCTCGCGTGGGGCGCGTGGGACAAGTTCCACAACCTCGAGGTGATGGCCGAGGACGAGCTCCTGCGCGAGGCGCTCTTCGCCGCTGCGAAGATCGAGGAGTCGAACGCGCGCGCGATGGATCTCGCGCGCACCGTCGCCGCGCAGCAGGAGGGCGGCCTCTTCGGGAAGCGCGCGCTCACGGTCGATGTCCTCACGCGCACGCTCGAGGCGAACCCGAATGTCACGGCGGTGTATGTGGCCTACGAGCCCGACGCCGATGGCAAGGACGCCGCGTCCCTCGGCACCGATCCGAAGGCGTGGATGGAGCCGAGCGGCCGCTTCATCCCGTATCCGTTCCGCGACTGGACGAAGAACGACGCGATCGCGGTGAAGCCGCTTGTCGAATACGAGTCGAGCCTCTACTACGACGGCGTCCGCCGCGCGTTTGCAGAAGCCGGCAAGCCGGTCACCGTCGTCACCGAGCCGTATGTCTACGACGGCCAGCTGATCGTCGAGCAGTCGCATCCGATCGTGATCGACGGCAGGTTCCGCGGGATCGGAGCGACCGACCGCGCGCTCGCCTCCATCGAGTCGATCGTGCGCGAGCGCGCCGCCGCGTGCGGTGCGGAGGCGTTCCTCGTGTCGACGCGCGGCCGCTACATCGTGGCGACGACGGACGCCGCGGTCTCGACGGCCGCAGTGGGCGCGGTCGGGCAGCTCCGCACGCAGCCGGTCGAGGAATCGCGGCTCGCGCCGCTCATCAAGCCCTTCACCCGAGACGCGGACGCGGACGGGCATGTGCTCGATTCGGTCGATCCGGTGTCGGAGGAGCAGCTGCTTGCGGCGGGCGTGCGCATCGGGAGCGGCGGCTGGACGCTCGTGTTCACCAAGCCGCGCGAAGCCGTGATCGCGCCGATCCGCGCCGATCTCTGGCGCACGGGATCGCTTCTTTTCGGCGCGGTGCTGGTCGCGGCCGGGATCGTGACCTTCGCGGCGCTCCGCATGGGGCGCAGGCTGCGCGTCGCCGCCGTGGTGGCCGACCGCATCGCGGCGGGCGACCTCAGCCGGGAGATTCCGGAGTGCAACGCCCTCGACGAGACGGGCGTGCTGACGCGCAGCCTGCGCCGCATGCAGGCGAGCCTCAACACGCTCCTCATGGGCATCAAGACGGCGGGCGTCACGCTCGATTCGAGCGCGCTCGAACTCGGCGCCACCAGCCGCGAGCAGTCGCAGATGGCGCACCGGTTCGGCGAGTCGACCGCGCAGATCGCCTCGGCCACGCGCCAGATCGACGCGACGGGACGCGAGCTGACGGAGACGATCCAAGCGGTCGAGCAGGCCGCCGAGCGCACCTCGGGCCTCGCCGACGGCACGCGCACGAACCTCGTGGCGGTCGACCGCACCATGCGCGAGCTCGCCGACGCGACGCAGTCGATCTCGGCGAAGCTTGCGGCGATCAGCGAGCGAGCCGCGGGCATCAACGGCGTGGTGACGACGATCGCGAAGGTCGCCGACCAGACGAACCTGCTGTCGGTGAACGCGGCGATCGAGGCCGAGAAGGCGGGCGAGCAAGGCCGCGGGTTCCTCGTGGTCGCGCGCGAGATCCGTCGCCTCGCCGACCAGACGGCGGGCGCCACGCTCGACATCGAGTCGATGGTGCGCGAGATGCAGTCTGCCGTCGGCGCGGGCGTGATGGAGATGGACCGCTTCTCCGAGAAGGTGCGCCGCGGCGTCGACGAGGTGGTGGCGTCGAGCCGCCAGATGGCGTCGATCATCGAGGAGGTCGAGGCCAACACCGACCGCTTCGGCAGCGTGTCGACCGGCATGTCGAGCCAGTCGCAGGGCGCTGCGACGATCTCGGCGTCGATGGCCGCGCTTGCGGACGCCGCGAGGCGAACGATCGCGAGCGCGGAGGAGTTCGGCCGGACCGCCGAGGAACTGCAGCGCGCGAGCCAGACGCTTCGCGAGAGCGTGGGCGCGTTCACGCTGAAGTGAGCGCCGTGACCTGGCGTTCGCGCCCGCATTCGGGGCAGTTCCGCGCATCGAGCGGCTGCGCGTGCAGGTCGTAGCCGCACTTCGGGCAGCGGTCGTCGCGCAGGGCGATCGCGACCGAAAGGCCGCAGCCCGTGCAGGTGTGCTCGCCCGGTTCGATCTGCGCCTTCACCGCGCAGCGCGGACAGATCCAGTCGAGCCGGTCGATCGCGCCGTCGACGATCGCTCGACCCCGGTTGAGCCGCATCACGACGAGCGACGCGACGAGCGCGACGGCCGAGGAGATGACGAGCGCGCCGTTGATCTGGCTGATCACGGGGTTGCGCCACTGTTCGAACGACACGATCGCCATGATCGACTGGTACGCGTTGAGCGCGCCGAGGCAGCCTGCCGACGCGATCGCGAACCGGCCGACCCAGCGCATCGGACCTTGGACGCGCGAGATCCCGAGGATCGAGGCGATGCCGCAGGGAAGCGACACGGCCGCGGCGGCGATGCCGGCGAGCCAGAGATCGCTTGCGGCGTCCATCGTCGTCCTGAAGCCGCCCGGCGCGTTCAGCGCGTCCGAGATGACCTCGAGCGCGCCGAACACGCTCCACGCGCCGGCGGCGCAGACGCCGATTGCGGCGATGACGGTGTCGATCTTGGACGGGTCCGGGATCTGCGCGAAGCGGTCGGTGGACGGCGTGCGCAGGCCGAACGCGGACATCGCCATCATGACGGTGCCGCCGAGGAGGATGAAGCCGAGCTGGAGCCCTTCCTCGAGGCCTCTCGTGTTGACCAGCTGCTCGACGAGCACCGCGGCCCCGAACGAGGCGAACGCGCCGATGATCGCGATGTTCTCCGCGCGCGCGAGCGAGCGGTCCTGCTTGCGGCGGCTGCGCATGGCGATGGCCGCGACGAGCAGCGCTGGATTTCCGGCGAAGACCCAGATGCCGAGCAGTTCCTCCGTCGAGGACCGGCCGATCAGCATGTCGGTCCAGATCATGCCGATGACGAGGCCGCCGCCAAGCGTCCAGTGTCCGATGACGGTGCGCTGCAGGAGGTCCACGCGCTGCCCTGCGTCGGCCGGCACGAACGGGACGATGAGCCCGATGGTGACCGCCAGCGTGAACGCCGTGCCGACGATGCGCCACGCGGTCTCGGAACTCTGAAAGATCGAGTAGATCGCAAGCGCAGCCGCAATGCCGAGGATGACGAGCATCAGGCGAAGGACGATCTGTCTGCTCATAAGGACTCCATGGCGTTGGCGTGGGCTCAGGGGCCCTGGTCGCGCCGCTCTTCCGCCGGCGGCGCCGGGACTTCATCGTCCACCGGAGCGCCCTCGCAGCAGCCGCCCGATCGCGCGGCCTCGGCCGACTCGAGCATGCGGCAGAGGTAGTCGACCGAGCCCCGCTTCTCGAGGAACTCCGCGAACTCCCGCAGCGACTCCGGGTTTGCGAGGGTGGCGGCGACGGGCGTGAAGAACTGGACGACGGCGGCCCCGAGGCCGTTCAGCGGGCGCGACATCTCGAGGAACGCGATCGCGGGACCGGTCAGCCGGCGCCTGGCGACCTCCCGTGTGAGCTTCTCGAGGATGGCGCGCTGCGCCTCGGTCGGTTCGCACGGCTTTCCGTCGTCGACGGCGAAGGCGTTGCGGAGAAATTCCTTCACGCCGCTACCTTATCCGCATGTCCGCGCCAAGTCACTCCTCCGCCCACGGCGGCCTGCAAATCGATCCGTCGAAGCTCCGCTACATCCTCGCGACCGACTGCGGGTCGACCACGACGAAGGCGATCCTCGTCGAGCGCGTGGGCGGCGGCTGGCGCCAGACGCAGCGCGCCGAGGCGCCGACGACCGTCGAGGAGCCGTTCGCCGATGTGACGATCGGCGTGTCGAACTCGCTGACGGAGATCGGCGAACTCGCGGGGCGCCGCTTCATCGCGGACGACGGCACCATCATCCGCCGCAAGGGCGAGGGCGATCCCGACGGCTGCGACCTCTACATCTCGACCTCGAGCGCGGGCGGCGGCCTGCAGATGGTGGTCGCGGGCGTGGTCGCGCAGATGACGGCCGCGAGCGCGAAGCGCGCGGCGCTCGGCGCGGGCGCGATCGTGATGGACACGATCGCCTCGAACGACAAGCGCCGTCCGCACGAGCGCATCCAGCGGATCCGCGAGCTGCGGCCCGACATGGTGCTGATCTCGGGCGGCACCGACGGCGGCAATGTGCAGCAGGTCGTGCAGATCGCCGAGCAGATCGCGCCCGCGAAGCCGAGGCCGCGCTTCGGCGGCGAGTACGAATTGCCCGTGATCTACGCGGGAAATAAGGATGCCGCGCCGCAAGTGCGCGCGATCTTCGGCGACCCGAAGTACGGCGGCTTCGACCTCGCCGTCGTCGACAACCTGCGCCCGACGCTCGAGCAGGAGAACCTCGGGCCCGCACGCGACAAGATCCACGATGTGTTCCTCGAGCATGTGATGGCGCACGCGCCCGGCTACGACAAGCTCATCTCGTGGAGCGACGCGCCGATCATGCCGACGCCGGGCGCCGTCGGCGACATCCTGCAGCGGATCGCCGCGCGCGACCGCCTCAACGCGGTGTGCGTCGACATCGGCGGGGCGACCACCGATGTCTTCAGCGTGTTCGACGGCACCTTCAACCGCACGGTGAGCGCGAACCTCGGCATGAGCTACTCGATCTCGAATGTGTGCGCGGAGGCGGGGCTCGACAAGGTGCTGCGCTGGGTGCACATCGACATGGACGAGCGCGAGCTGCGCAACCGCGTGAAGAACAAGATGATCCGGCCGACGACGATCCCCCAGTCGGCGGAGGCGCTGGTGTTCGAGCAGGCCGTCGCGCGCGAGGCGCTGCGGCTCGCGTATGTGCAGCACAAGGAGTTCGCGACGACGCTGAAGGGCGTGCAGCAGCAGCGCACCGTCGGCGACCTCTTCGCGCAGCAGGCGAGCGGACAGACGATCGTCGACGACATGAAGCTCGACCTCCTGGTCGCGTCGGGCGGCGTCCTCAGCCACGCGCCGAAGATGGAGCAGACGGCGGCGATGCTCGTCGACAGCTTCGAGCCGCAGGGCTTCACGCAGCTTGCGAAGGACTCGATCTTCATGATGCCGCACCTCGGCGTGCTCGCGAGCGTGCACCCCGAGGCCGCGATGGAGGTGTTCGAACGCGACTGCCTCGTGCGCCTCGGCTGGTCGGTCGCCGCAAAGGGCGAGGGCAAGTGGGGGAAGAAGTGCTTCTCGTACCGCGTGTCGGGCGCGGTCACCGCATCGGGCGATCTCGCGTGCGGCGATGTCGCGCTCGTACGCGTCGGGCCCGAGCAGGAGGTCGAGGTCACCGTCGAGCCCACGAAGGAGTTCGATCTCGGCGCGGGCGCGGGCAAGCCCGTCACGCGCCGCGTGAAGGGCGGCACCGTCGGCATCCTGTTCGATGCGCGCGGCCGCCCGCTGACCTTGCCTGAGAATCCCGCCGACCGCCGCGCTGCGGTGGCGCGGTGGGCGAACTTGTGGGAGACTTGCTGACCGATGGCAAAGGCCTACACGCCAGGACTGAAGGTGTCCGCGCGCGCGAACTATCGCGCGCGGCGCCAGTTGCCGGTGCACGGTGAAGTGCTCGTGAAGGTCGGCGACGCGGTGAAGGCGCGCGATCCGATCGCGCGGACCTACATCGAGGGCGAGGTGACTCCGGTCGCGGTCGCGTCGATCCTCGGCGTGCCTGCCGGCGACCTGGCGGCGCTCATGCTCGTGAAGCAGGGCGATGCGGTCGCCGCCGGCCAGACGCTCGCGCGTTCGAGGGGCATCTTCGGCCTCGGCAAGAAGGAATGCCCTTCGCCCGCGGCGGGCACGGTCGAGTCGATCAGCACGACGACGGGCCAGGTGATCCTGCGCGGCGCGCCGATCCCCGTCGAGGTGAAGGCGTACATCGATGGCCGTGTGGTCGAGGTGCTCGCGAACGAAGGCGCGGTCGTCGAGGCGGACGCCGCGTTCGTGCAGGGAATCTTCGGCGTCGGCGGCGAGACGGTCGGGCCGATCCGCCTCGCCTGCACGCGCCATGACGAGCGGCTCGAGGCCGAGCGCATCAAGCCCGACATGAAGGGCGCGATCGTCGTGGGCGGCGCGCGCGTGACCGCGGCGGCCGTGAAGGCGGCGCAGGCCGCGGGCGTCGCGGGAATCGTGACCGGCGGCATCGACGACGCGGATCTCCGCGAGATCCTCGGCTACGACCTCGGCGTCGCGATCACCGGAACCGAGAAGATCGGCCTCACGATCGTCATCACCGAAGGTTTCGGCGACATCGCGATGGCCGAGCGGACCTTCGCGCTGCTGTCGGGCTTCGATGACGGGAAGGGCGGCCGCGAGGCGAGCGTGAACGGCGCGACGCAGATCCGCGCGGGCGTGATGCGGCCGGAGATCGTCGTGACGCGCCGCGCAGGCGACCCGGAGCCGTCGCAGGGCGCGCGGCCGGAAGAGGGTGCGCTCGAGATCGGCACGCAGGTGCGTCTGATCCGCGATCCGTACTTCGGGCTGCTTGGCACGGTTTCTGCGCTGCCGAGCGAGCCGGCGGTGCTCGGTTCGGGATCGAAGGCGCGCGTCCTCGAGGTGAAGCTCGGCGACGGGCGCAGCGTGACGGTGCCGAGGGCGAACATCGAGTTGATCGAGACCTGAGGAGGGTCCATGCAGGAACGCGAAGTTCGGAGCGGCCAGTTCCCGGGGAGTCAGGTCCGGAGGGGCCAACTCACCGTGTCGATCGCAGCGCTGCTTGGTCCGTGCGCCCTTGCACTTGCGCAGGCCGCCGAGCAGGCCGCCGCGGCTCCAGCGGATGCGCCCGCGGACAAGCCGCTCCTGAATCCGACGCGCATCGCGCTCCTCGCGTGGCTCGCGGTCTTCTGCGTGCTCATCGTCCTCGCGATCCTGCTCGCGCGGAACGGCGCGCCGTTCAAGATCCGCCGCCTCGCGGCGCTCGATGCGGTCGACGAGGCGATCGGCCGCGCCACCGAGATGGGCCGCTCGGTCCTGTTCATCCCCGGCATCCAGGACATGAACGATGTGCAGACGGTCGCGGGCGTCACGGTGCTCGGGCCCGTCGCGCGCACCGCGGCCGAGTACGACGCCAAGCTCGAGGTGCCGACCTCGCGGTCGCTCGTCATGGTCGCCGCGCGCGAGACGGTGCGCGCCGCGCACTTCTCCGCGGGCCGGCCCGACACCTACAACGAAGCCAACATCTACTACATCACCGACGAGCAGTTCGCGTATGTGTCGGCGGTCGTCGGCAAGATGGTGCGCGACAAGCCGGCGGCGTGCTTCTACATGGGTGCGTTCTACGCCGAGAGCCTGCTCTTCGCGGAGAACGGCAACTCGATCGGCGCGATCCAGATCGCGGGCACCGCGGAGCCGTCGCAGCTGCCGTTCTTCGTGGCGGCCTGCGACTACACCCTGATCGGCGAGGAGTTCTTCGCGGCAAGCGCGTACCTCTCGGGCGAGCGCGACCAGCTCGGCTCGATCAAGGGGCAGGACTTCGTCAAGCTCGTGGTCGCAGGGCTCATCGTGCTCGGCGTCCTGCTGGCGGTCGCGGGCGTGGCCAGGCCCGACCATGCGGACGGCCTCTCCAAGTTCTTCAACACGATCCTCGGAGGCTGATGCATGCTTCAGCGAACCGTCCCAATCGCCATTCTCTCGCTCTCGGGGATCATCATGATCCTCGCCTACTTCTCGCCCTGGACCGAGTCGTGGGGCAACACCGTCATCGACTGGTTCAACATCATCGCGGGCGTTGCGTTCATCCTCGGCGCCGGCAACCTGCTGCGCGTGAACCTCGAGAAGATCTCGTCGCAGCGCCCGGGCTGGGCCTACGCGGCGATCACGATCGTCTCGTTCATGGCGGTGCTCGTGGTCGGCCTCTTCAAGATCGGCGCGGTGCCGAGCGACCGGTTCCCCGATGTCCACTTCGCGGGCGACATCGACTCGGCCGACTCGACGCTGGGCTGGATCTACTTCTATGTGATCGGTCCGCTGGGCGCGACGATGTTCTCGCTGCTCGCGTTCTATGTGGCGAGCGCCGCCTTCCGCGCGTTCCGCGCCAAGAACCTCGAGTCGATCCTGCTGCTCGGCACGGCGTTCATCATCCTGCTGTCGGCGACCGCGGCCGGAGTCTGGCTGACGAAGCCGATTCCCGCGGATTCGCCGATCGCGTTCCTCAAGTTCGAGCGGCTGCGCGCGTTCATCACCGAGGTCGTCCAGTCGTCGGGCATGCGCGCGATCGGCATCGGAACCGCGATCGGCATCGCCGCGCTCAGCATCCGGCTGATCCTCGGCATCGACCGCAGCTACCTGTCGAAGGGCGGAGGTGACGCATGAGCCAGGACAGCAACGACGGCCTCTTCGCGCGGCTCGGCCGCATCGACCGGCGCTGGATCTTCCTCGCGATGGCGCTCGCGATCATCGCGCCGATCCTCATGCGGCTCCGCTTCGAGGAGGAGCCGCAGCGCATGGCGCAGGCGACCTTCGACACGATCGAGGCCCTGCCCGCCGGCTCGAAGGTGCTCATGTCGCTCGACTACGACCCGTCGAGCGAGGGCGAGCTGCAGCCGATGGCGAACGCGCTCATCCACCACTGCGCCTCGCGCGGGCACAAGATCGTCTTCATGACGCTGTGGCCGTTCGGCACGCCGCTTCTCGACAAGACGGTCAAGCGGATCCTGCTCGAGTACCACCCGCAGCTCAAGTACGGCACCGACTATGTGACGCTCGGCTACAAGCCCGGCCTCGAGGGCGTCGTCAAGCTGATGTCGTCCGACATCCCCAAGCAGTTCACCACCGACAAGCAGGGCACGCCGATCGGAGAGGTTCCGCTCCTCGCCGGCGTCAAGGACCTCAGCGGATTCCAGCTCGTGGTCAGCGTCTCGGCCGGCTACCCCGGCGCGAAGGAATGGGTGCAGTTCGGCAACGGCCCGACCCCCGACGCCTTCGCGGTGATCGGCGGCACGACCGCCGTCCAGGCCGCGCAGCTCCTTCCGTACTTCCCCAAGCAGATGGAAGGCATGCTGCTCGGCATCAAGGGCGCCGCGGAGTACGAGCTCCTCGTCCAGAAGGCCTACATGCCCGAGCGGTTCCCCGAGCGGCTTGAGGACGGACGGATCCGCATGGGATCGCAGGTCTTCGCGCACATGCTGATGATCGCGCTGATCGTGCTCGGAAACATCGTGATGGCTGCGGGCCGCGCCCGCGGAGGTGCGAAGTGAGCAACGCCGATGCAAACGCCCCCCGGCCGCCCCAGCAGGGTTCCCGCCGCGGTTCCTACCGGCTGCTGTTCATCTCGATCGCCGCGCTGTTCACCTCGGTGGCCGTGATGCAGATGGCATCGGCCGCGCAGGACCCGGCGCTCGACCCGGCGGTCGCCGCCGAGAAGTGGAGCAATCTCTGGACGACCGTGGGCATCTGGGTGGCGGCGCTGCTGACGCTCGGAATCTTCTCCTTCCTCTACAAGGACAACCCCGTCTACAAGGTGTGCGAGAGCATCTTCGTCGGCGCGTCCGCCGCGTACTACATGGTGAACGCCTTCTGGACCTCGCTCGTCCCGAAGCTCATCGCGCCGATCGCGCCTGCATTCACGAAGGCGAACCTGCTGCCCGAGCTCACCCTGCCCGCCTCGGACCAGGCCTACTACTCCGACCTGGCGCTCGCGGTCGTGCCGCTCATCCTCGGCATCATGCTGCTCTTCCGGCTTCTGCCGAAGGGCGGCTGGATCTCGGTGTGGCCGCTCGCGTTCGTGATTGGCACGACCGCCGGCATCCGCCTTCTCGCCGCGATCGAGACCGATGTCCTCGCGCAGGTCAGCTCGGCCGGCTCGTCGGTGATCGTCTACAACGAGACCACCGACGCGGCGGGCGTCGTCACCCGGACGATCGACTGGGCCGGCGTGGGCAAGGGCGTTCTCAGCGTCATCTGCGTGCTGACGGTGCTCACCTACTTCTTCTTCTCGGTCGAGCACAAGGGCGCCGTCGGAAAGACGGCCCGCGTCGGCATCTGGTTCCTGATGATCACATTCGGCGCCTCCTTCGGGCTCACGGTGATGGGGCGAATCACGCTGCTGTCGCAGCGCTTCGAGTTCCTGCTCAAGGACTGGCTCGGCTTCGGCTGAACCGCGCCCGCGCCGCCACCGCGGCGCGCGTGTCGGAGACGACCGACGACTCCCGAGATCCCGCCGGCGCCGAAGCGCAGGCGGGATCCCGGTGGATGGAGGAGTCGGAGATGCGATCGCTTCAGCGCCGTCGGCGCGCCACGAGCCCTGCGAGACCGAGCAGCGCGACCGCGCCCGCGGGCGCCGGCACCGCTGTTCCCGTCACCGCGAAGTTGTCGAAGCGGATGCTGCCGGTGCTGCCTGTCGCACCATCGATCACGATCCGCAGCGTCAGATAGCCGCCGCCGACCGCATCGAGCGATGCCAGCGAGTAGGTCTGCACTTCCCATGCCGTCGGGTTCGAGCCGAAGTTCGCGAGCGTGCTCCAACCGAGTCCGCTCCAGTACTCGATGCGGTTCATGGCGAAGCCCGTGCTCGAGCGCCTCGTTGCGAAGCTCAGCCCGAGATCGGTGAAGCCGTCGGTCGCCACCTCGAGGCGCAGCGAGGCCTGGTTGTACGCGTTGCCGACGACCGCCAGCGCGTTGCCGGCGACCTCGCCCGGCTGCGCCCCGAGCGTGGTGCCCTGCATCAGGCCGAGGCCGGTGCCGAGACCGGTGCAGTCGAGCGTGCCGCTGCCGGTGGTGGCGGAGACGATCGCGCCGGAGGCGGGATCGAGATTGTTGAGGTTCCACGCCGCGATCAGCGCCGCGTCGGCCTGCTGCGCGCCGATGCCCAGCGCAGCGACCGCCGCGAGGACCGCCGCTGCAGGGGTCGTTGCAGCGCCCGCCGCGGCTGTTCCGCGCCCGAAGCCGCCATGTGCGGACGCCCAGACCCACTCACCCCATGCGATACCGAACTGGGACATGTTCCCATTCCTTCCCCGGGCTCTCGGCCCGTCTGTTGGATGTGACCCGCGCGCACGCTTGCGCAGCGAGAGGGGCTCACTCTACTGCGCGCCCGCCGCCACCCTCGGTTTTCCTACACTTTTGCAGAAGCAATTCTGAAAAATCGTCGCGACCCCGATGCCCGCACCTCGACCGCGGTGAAAGGTCCGGCGGTTCAATCGGAAGAAGCGCGATGCCGCAGCGCGCGTCGCCCGCAGCATCAAGCCCGGTTCAATCCGCATCGATCACACGAGTCCGTCAAGCATGCCCGCCGTCCATGCATCACCCGAGTCGCACTGGTACTGGTCCCAGCGCGGCATGACCATGGGACCGATCTCCTTCGAGGAGCTGCTGCGTCTCGTCGAGCTGCGGTCGGTGACGGCGGCGACCTGGATCTACCACCCGCAGCAGCAGGCGTGGGTGCAGGCGCAGACGATCCCCGAGCTGACCGATGCGATGCGAAAGGCGACGCCGGGCGCTTCGCCGTCGGGTGCTCCGCCCGAACTCGCGTTCTGCCGGTTCTGCGGCGCGGCGGGGCCCGCGAACGCGAACCACTGCGCGACATGCGGGCGCGCCTCCGACCAACCGGCTCCCGTCGGCCAGCAGAACGAGCTTGCAGCGGTGCTCTGCCGCACGAGCGTGCTCGTCACCGCCGTCTTCCCGATCCTGCCGATCGTCGTGCCCGCCATCGTGTGGGCATCGGACACGACCAAGCAGTCCCAGGTCCGTGAGGCGAAGGCAGCGCTCAACTGCCACATCGTGCTGGCGCTGCTGTGGCTCTTCGTGGGGTGGCTGTCGCTCTTCGGCGTGCTCGTGATCGTCGGGCCGTGCATCGCCGTGCTGCTCGCCTTCGCGCTCGCGATCTACTCGGTCATCGCCGGCGTCCTCGGGCTTCTCGCCCTCGGCCGCTCGCAGCCGTTCGAGTATCCGTTCATGCCGCGGCTCATCCGCTGACCGCGGAGCCGCCCCGCGCCGCGGCCCGCTGGGTCGTGAGACGCACCGCGAGCTCGATCGCGGCCTTCATCGAACCTTCGCTCGCCTGGTTCCGTGCGGCGATGCCGAACGCGGTCCCGTGATCGGGGCTCGTGCGCACGAGCGGGAGGCCGAGCGTGACATTCACGGCCTTGTCCCAGCCGAGGAGCTTCACGGGAATCAGGCCTTGGTCGTGATACATCGCGACGACGAGGTCCCACGAGCCAGCGGCCGCCTCGATGAAGATCGTGTCGCCCGAGAAAGGACCGTGCACATCGATGCCGTTCGACTTCGCGAGGTCGATCGCCGGCCTGATGACGCGGATCTCCTCGTCGCCGAAGAGGCCGTTCTCGCCTGCGTGCGGGTTGAGGCCGCAGACGGCGATGCGCGGCTTCGCGATTCCGAGCTCGAGGCACATCTCGTGACCGAGCACGATCGGCTCGTGCACGCGACCGATCGTGAGCAGGTTGCGCAGCTCCATGAGCGGAACATGCGTGGTCGCGAGCACGACCTTGAGCCGCGGCGAGACGAACGCCATCGCCTGCCGCTTCGCCTTCGTGCGCGCGGCGAACAGCTCGGTGTGGCCGGGCCAGCGGAAGCCGGCGAGGTTCCATGACTCCTTCGAGATCGGCGCCGTGACGATCGCGTCGACGCGCCGCGGGTCGCTCTGGGATCGCAGCGCGTCGGTGATCGCATCCTCGACGAAGGTCTTCGAAGCAAGGCCGCCCTGCTTGGTCGGCTCGTGTGCGCTCCCGAGCGTGCCGGCGACGCCGTAATCGATGACGGTGAGGTCGCCGAGCACCATGCTGCCGTCGCGGGCGTGGTCGATCGATGCGCGGAACCAGGTCGGGTGCACATTGGCGCGTTCGGCTGCGGCCAGCAGCAGCTCGTTGTCGCCGTAGATCACGAAGCGCGCGGAGCCGCGCAGCGCGGGATCTCCGAGCGCCTTGACGACGACCTCCGGACCGATGCCGAGCGGGTCGCCCATGGTGATGCCGACGAGTGGCTTTGCCATCGCCGCTAGCGTAGCGGGTGAGGGGGTGGGGACGCGGCCGACGCGCAGCGACGGTCTCGTACTAGCACCAAAGGGAGCGGCCGCAGCCGCGACCGCTCAACCTACCGAATCTCGATCTCGCAGCCGTCGCCGAGGGTCTCCCACACGATCGCGATGTCCTCTGCGACCAGGCGCACGCAGCCGAGGCTCATGTCGCGGCCGATCGACTCGGGCTCGATCGTGCCGTGCATGCCGTAGCCCGCGAGCGACGAGTTCGACGCCTCGATGCCCTCGATGCCGAGCCAGTGCTCGCCGATCGGGTTGAGCGCATCGTCGGCCTTGAAGTGCTGGCCCGTCACGGGGTGCGTCCACTCGGGATTCAGCAGCTTCGAGCCAGGCCGCACGCGGAAGCGTCCGGTCGGCGTGCCGTTGGCGCTGCCGAGGCCGCAGGGAAGCGAAGTCATCACCACGCGGTCGGAGCCCGCGCCCATGCAGAGATCGACGCGGTAGTCGCGCTTCGTCACCACGGCGCTGAACGGTCCCTTCGGCAGCTTCAGGCGCTGGCCGACGCGGATCGCCTCGGGGCGCTTGATGTTGTTGATGCGCGCGACGAGGCGCCAGTCGCAGCCGATCTTGTGCTTGCGGACGATCTTCTCGAGGCTGTCGCCCGGCTGCACGGTGTACTGGAAGAAGTACGGATCGCTCGCGTTGTAGACGGGCGTGAAGACGAGCTGCGCCGCGATCTTGGCGAGCCCGTCGGCCGCCTGCTTCGACTCCATCGGCGGAAGCGTTCCCGAGAGGAGCGCCTCGGACAGGATGCGGCGAGCCTTGACCGGATCGGTCGCGGCGAGCGCGAGACCCTCGGAGACGCTGCCAGGCGTCACGGACTGAGCCGCGGTCGACTGGGGCTTCGACTCGAGCTGCTTGCCATCGAAACCGTTGCCGACAGGTGCGGTGGGGGCGGGGGCCGTCTGCGGAGCCGCCGCGGGCTGCGCGGGCGTGGATTCGGGCGCGGTTTCGGGCGCCGTTGCCGGTGGCGTCGCGGGCGCGGCCTGCTCGGCGGCGTTCGAGACCTCAGGCGTCGGTGCGATCGGCTTCGCGGTGAGCTGTGCGGGAATCGCAGGCAGCGTCGCGTTCTCGGTCGACGCGAGCAGTGCGCCCGACGACTTCGGCGCGGGCCCGACGCCCGCGTCCTGCGCGTCTCCGCTCATCAGCCAGTAGGAGCCGCCGAAAGCAGCGCCTGCCGCGCAGAGCGCGATGATCCCTCGCGTCCCGAGCAGCGTGCGGCTGCGGCGGATGGAGTGGACGGGACGATCGGAACGGGTCGACTGGCTCGCAAGCGCCATGGAAATACCTCGGCGAAACGCTGATGAAACATCCCTCGGACTGGAGAGGAGAGACGCGAACGAGGGTACCGCGCCTGAACCGCCTTTTCTCGGCAGAAATGCGTTGGAGACAGGAAATTCAGCCTCAGGACGCCGCGCCGCGAGCCCGCATCAATCCCCGATCGGAGGCGATCCAGGCCACCCGGCGGTCGTCGGTCGAACTGGGTACGGAATCCTCGATCTGTTCGGTGAAGCCGAGTCCGACGGTCGCCTTGCGCGCGTCGGGCCGAAGCCGCGCGATCAGGCGGTCGTAGTAGCCCTTGCCGCGGCCGAGGCGTTGTCCCGCGCGGTCGAACGCGCGTCCGGGCACGAGCACGGCGTCGAGCTCGCGTGGCCACACGGATCGGGCGCCTACCCCATCGAGGCGCGGCGCGCGGATGCCGTGACGGTCGCTCGTCCAGCGCGAGGCGTGGAAGAGCGGCGGCAATCCGGGGCCCGTCGCAAGCTCGACGAGCTTCATCACGCCGGCCGCGTCGACGAGTGGGAACGCCACGCGCCAGCCGCGCGCGACGAGCGTTTCCGCGAGTTCGTCGATGCACGCCTCGTCGTCCATCGCGCGGTAGGCGAGCACGAGGCCGCGGCCTCCGAGCGCAGGCGCGCGCAGCGCGAACGCGGCGAGCGAACGCGTCTTGTGGGCGCGCGCGAGCGGCTTGAGCGCCGCGACGCGCGCCGCGATGCTCGCACGCAGCGCGCGCTTCGCCTCGCGCAGCGCCGTGTCATCGGCGCCCGCGACCTCGGTCGTCGCGGCCTTCGACGCAGGCTTCTTCGCTCGCGGCTTCCCCGCATCGGGCTTCGTCATCGCGCGCCTCCGTCCTGCGCGCGACGGCGCGCGGCGCGCACGCGCTCGAGATGCTCGTGAATCGCCTGCTCGAGCCCGCGGTCGGTCGGCCGGTAGTAGGTGCGCGTCACGCCGAGGTAGTCCTGCGTGCCGATTCCGTCGGCGCGGTCGTGCGGATACTCGTACTTGCCGTGATCGGCCGCGAGCGGCGTGCCGTCGTCGGCGGTGCGGTTGAGACGGCGCTTCGTCTGGTCGAGGATCGTGAACGGCACCGGCACCGTGCGCGCCTCGCGCGCGTCGGCCATCGCTTCCCAGATCGCGCATGCGGCGGCGTTCGACTTGGGCGCGACCGCGAGGAAGGTCACGCACTGCGAGAGGATCAGCTGCGCCTCGGGCATGCCGACGCGCTCGACCGCCTGCCAGCACGCGACCGCCGTCTGCAGCGCGCGCGGATCGGCGTTGCCGATGTCCTCGCTTGCGAAGATCGCCAGGCGCCGGCAGATGAAGCGGGGGTCTTCGCCGCCGACGAGCATGCGCGCGAGCCAGTAGACCGCGGCGTCCGGGTCGCTGCCGCGCATCGACTTGATGAGCGCGCTCGCGAGGTCGTAGTGCTCGTCGCCGTCGCGGTCGAACACGGGGATCTTGCCATCGAGCGCCGCGCGCGCGAGCGCGAGGTCGATGCGCGGCGCCGCGTTGCCGCGCACGGCGGCCGATGCGGTCTCGAGCGCCGAAAGCGCGCGCCGCACATCGCCGTCGCACGCGCGCGCGAGATGCGCGCACGCGTCGTCGTCGAGCACGAGGCCGTCGATGCCGAGGCCATCTGCATGCGTGACCGCGCGGCGCAGCACGGTCGCGACGCCCGCCTCGTCGACGGGTTGCAGCCTGAAGGCCGTCGATCGCGAGAGAAGCGCGGGCGCCACGGCCCAGGTCGGGTTTTCAGTCGTCGCGCCGAAGAGGATCACGCTTCCCGCTTCGACCCCCTCGAGGAGCGCGTCCTGCTGGTTGCGCGCAAGGCGATGGATCTCGTCGACGAAGAGCAGCGTGCGGCGCCCCGATTCGCCGAGCCGCCGCGCGGCCGACTCGATCTTCTCGCGCAGTTCCTTCACGCCCGTCGTCGCACCATGCGCGCGCTCGACGAACGCGCCGGTTCGCGCGGCGATCACTTCCGCGAGCGTCGTCTTGCCGGTGCCCGGCGGCCCCGACACGATCATCGACGAGAGCGCGTCCTGCTCGATCAAGCGTCGAAGCAGCGCGCCTTCACCAAGACAATGTTGCTGGCCCGCGATCTCGTCGAGCGTCCGCGGCCGCATGCGCACGGCAAGCGGCGCCGCCTTCGCGCGGCGTTCGGTGCGGATCGGAGACCAGAGATCCTCGGCCATGCCTCCATGGTACGGCGCGCTCGCTTGGGAAATTCGCGCCAATCTGAGGGTTTGAGGGTTCACATCCGCCGCGCATCTTGCGAGACTGCGGCGATGCAGCGTTCGATCGCCATCGGTCTCGTCACGACGAGCGCCCTCGCGGGTGCCGTCCTCCTCGCCGCCGCGCTTCCCGTGGTGATCACCTTCTCTCCGAAGTCGGGCGGCGCGCTCGGCGAGGTGCGCGAGGCGGCGAAGGCCGCGATCGACGCGCCGCTTCCGGTCGCGCCTGCGGCACCGCGCAAGCAGCCCATTCTTGCGGCGCCGTCGTGGATCTGGTCGAACGAGCCCGTCGGCGGCGACGCGGACGCGACCCTCGTGCGCACATTCGCCCTCGAGGGCGCGGTGCGCGACGCACGCATCGTGGTGGCTGCCGACAACGCATCGCGCGTCCTGCTCGATGGCCGCGAGGTCGGCCGCACCGACAACTGGAGCGAGCCACGGGAGTTCGCCATCGGCGCGCTCGAGGCCGGCCAGCATGAACTCGTGGTCGAGGTGCGGAATGAAGGCGGGCCGGCGGGACTCTGCGCCATGGTCGAGTGGCTCGACGCATCGGGTGTCCGCGAGCGGCTCGTAACCGACGACGCGTGGAAGGTCCGCGGCACCGCGGGCGCAAGCGAGGCCGCCGCGGTCGTGCTCGCGAAGCTCGGCGAAGGCGCATGGGGCGACGGCGTGTCGAACGCGTTCAGCGCGACGGTCGGCGACATCGATCGCTCGATCGCCGTGCCGCCCGGATTCATCTGCGAGCTCGTGTACGCGGTGCCGAAGGCGCGCGGCTCGGTGGTGGCGCTTGCGCCCGACAACAACGGCCGCATCATCGCAAGCGCGCAGTACGGGCCGCTCTTCGCGCTCACGCCGTGCGCCGATGGCGGCGACCCCGCCGCAACGAAGGTCGACGCGATCGAGCCGACGATCGGCTTCGCGCACGGCCTACTCGCGGTCGACAACGATCTCTTCGTCGTCATCAGCGAAGGCGGCCCCGACAAGCGCGGGCTCTATCGCCTGCGCGACACCGACCGCAACGGCAGCTACGACGAGAAGAAGCAGCTCGGCTCCTTCGCGCGCGATGGCGGAGAGCATGGTCCGCACCAGGTCGTGCTTGCGCCCGATGGCTCGCTCTGGGTCGTCGGCGGCAACCACTGCGCGCCGCCCGACGAGGCCATCGCCAACTCGCGCCTGCCGCGCGTATGGCAGGAAGACATCATGGCCACGCGCATCTGGGATCCGAACGGCCACGCCGTCGGCGTGATGGCGCCGGGCGGCTGGGTCGCGCGCACCGATCGCGAGGGTTCGAAGTGGGAACTCGTCACCGCGGGCTTCCGCAACAGCTACGACGCTGCATTCGACGAGGTCGGCCGCGCGTACACCTTCGACAGCGACATGGAATGGGACATGGGCCTACCGTGGTACCGGCCCACGCGCGTCAATGAACTCGCGAGCGGCGTCGACTACGGCTGGCGCTCGGGCAGCGGCAAGTGGCCGGCTTGGAGCCCGGATTCGCTGCCTGCGGCGGTCGATGTCGGTCCCGCTTCGCCGACGGGCGTGCTTGCGTCGCAGGGCCTCCAGTTCCCCGCGCCGTGGAACGACTGCATGTTCTTCCTCGACTGGACCTACGGCACGATGTGGGCCGGCTGGCCGACCGACGACTCGAAGGACGCATCGACGCCCACGCTGCGCATCGAGCCGTTCCTCGCTGGCCGTCCGCTGCCGCTCACCGATGCGATCGTGATGGACGGCGCGATGTACTTCGCGGTCGGCGGACGCAACCTGCCGAGCGCGATCTACCGTGTGCGCGCGGAGAATCCGATCGCCATCAAGCGCGCGCCGAAAGAGCCGCCCGCGGCGCTCGTCGAGCGGCGCGAGATCGAGAAGCTCCATGAGCGGCTGTCCGGCCCTGCGGCGCAGACCGCGGTTGACCGCGCGTTTGCCGCACTTTCGTCGAAGGACGCCGGCGTGCGCAGCGCCGCGCGCATCGCGATCGAACACCAGGATCTTGCGCTCTGGCGCGCGCGCGCGGTCGCGCCAGCCGCCGCACAGCCGTCGATCTTCGCGCTCGTCGCGCTCTGCCGCACGGGTGAAGCGTCGCTCGACGGCGCGCCCGTCGCGGCGCGTCT
>JBKCZS010000119.1:0-5540 GCA_046337925.1 bacterium
GCGGAAGAGCCGCGCGCTCTCGCACCATGCCTCGCGGTCGATCGGCAGCGGCAGCGCGAGGAGCTGCCTCGCGGAAAGCTTGATCGCCTCCGCTCCGAGCGCGGCTCCGTAGCTGACGCGCGCGGCCTCGGCGGTGGCGACCGGCGAGGCGATCGCCGCGGCGAGCATCCAGAGATCGATCGGCGCACCATCGCGCGGCGTCGCCGAGATGAGCGGAACGACGGGCAGCCACGCGCCACGCTCGTCGACGACGGCCTCCATCACCTTCGTCTGCGTCGCGACGAGCACCTTGGGCACGAGCCGGGCGCGCATCCACGCGGCCATCTTCGCGTCGCGCTCGAGCGTCGCGCGGTCGGCGCGCGGCGCCGCGTAGCGCTCGAACAGCACGCGCACCGGCCGGTCGCCCCACGCGCAGTGCGCGAGGTCGACATGCCGCGTCGAGACGAGCCGCGGAAACAGCGCGTCGTCGGCATCGGCGCGGTCGACGATCGCGCCCTTGAGGCCGTAGAACTGGTCGCGGAAGTCGGCGGTGGCAGACGCGACCGAGGCGAGGTTCGGGCGGTCCGAGACCGCGATCTGCGGCACGCCGCGCGCCGCTGCGAAGAGCGTCGACCACGGCGCCGAACCGAGGAGGTGCGGCTCGACCGGCGACAGCGCGGAAAACGCAGGCCCGAACGCGAGGTCGACGGTACTTCCCGCAGGCTCGCTACCCGCGATGACCGCACAGACGCGCACGCCCGCGTCCTCGAAGAGCCGTTCGTCTGCCGTCCAGAGCCCGCCGACACGCATGTTGGCCGCGACCCACGCGCGCATCGCGCCTGCGTCGGACGCCGCGAGGAACGACTGCGGCATCACGAACCCGACCACGCCGCCAGGCGACGCGTGCCGGCAGGCCTCGGAGAGAAACGCCGCGGCGAGATCGGCGTACCCGCCGACGACGCCCTGCGAACGCGCGCGGATCCGTGCCGCGCGCTCGCGGCTCGCCGTGGTGGCGACCTCGAGCTGGTTGAGAAACGGCGGATTGCCGACGATGAGATCGAACTCGCGGATCCCCGTGACTTCGGCGATCGAGCGCTCGAGCGCGTCTCCCACGACGACATGCACACGGAGCGCGTCCTCGACGCGCGCGCGTTCGGCCGCTGGCGTGTCGGACGAGAGCAGCGCAAGCAGCCGCGCGCGGCAAAGCTCGACCGCTGCCGCGTCGATGTCGATTCCGTAGATGTGTCCGCGAAGCACCTCGGCGGGCGAGACACCGCGCGCGACCAGGCGTTCGGCCACCGCGACGAGGAAGTTGCCCGCACCGCACGCAGGGTCGAGCGCGCGCACGGGCGTACCGCGACCATCCATCGCGCGATCGAGGATCCACGCCACGAGCGCCGGCGGCGTGTAGTGGCTCCCCTGCTCCTTGCGGCGCGAGGCGCGGCCGCTCTTTCCCGCGGTGCGGTCGAGTTCGGCGAGGTGCGCGGACACGGCCGCGCCGCCACCATCGTGGTGCTCCGGCCGGGAGGTGCGTGGCGGGCGTCGCGGCACGCGGGGAATGTAGGTCAATCCTCAGCGCGTTGCCGCAGTCGATGCATCGCAGGATGCCGCACGGAGCGGTGCTCGGCCTGGCGACCCTCGCAGCGAACGGTGTTTCTGCGGCGGAAAGCGCACTTCCGGCGTGAACCTCCGCGTGCGCTACGCTGCGCTCCATGCGATTTCTCTCTTCCTTGCGGGTTCGGCTCATCCTCGTCCTGCTCTTCGTCGCGCTGGCGCCGCTCGCAACCCTGCTCTTCGTCCTGAAGGGACGCGTCGAGCAGTCGGTCGAGCGCTCGGCGCTTGCGACCATCGCCGCGATCGCTGAAGGGAAGGCCGCGCAGCTCGACGCCCTCGGACGGGAGCGCATGCGCCAGGTCGCGTCGATCGCAAGCGGCGTCGCGTTCATCGATGCGGTCGAATCGCTCTCGGCCGCGTACCGCGCGGACGGTTCGCGCGACGAGGCCGCCATCGCAACGGCGCTCGAGCGGTTCCGCCCGCGGAGCGAGAACTGGACGCAGACGAACGACATCGACCTCCTGCTTCTCGCGGATCGCACCGGACGCGTCGTCTACGCGTCGGGCGAATCTCCCCTGCTGCACGGCGAGCTGCTTTCGGGCGGCGCCGCGTCGTCGCCCCTCGCGCGGGCGCTTGCGAAGGCACGCACCACCAAGACTCCGGGCCTCACCCGCCCCGACATCGCGGAAGGAGGCGCTCGCCCGCACACCGATATCGTCGGTCCGCTCCTCCGCAACGACGAGGTGGTGGGATTCGCCATCGTCAGGATCGACCCCGCCGACATCGACCGCATCGTCACCGACTACACCGGCCTCGGCGCGACCGGCGAGACCGTCTGCGCCACGATGATCTCGGGAGACATCGTCGTCACCACGCCGACGCGCACCGACCGCGACGCCGCCTACACCCTGCGCGCGCCGATGGGTTCCGACGCCTGGAAGAACCTCCAGGGGTCCGTCTACGGCAGCCCGTCGCGCGGACGCGGCGTCGACACGGCGAGCCAGCCGGCGCTCGGCGCCTGGACCAGGGTCGAGAGCCTCGGCTGGGCGATCGGCGTGACGAAGCGACTCGACGAGGTGTTCGCGGAAGCCTATGCGCAGGAGCGCGCGATTCTCCTGATCGCGGCGGCGGCCGCGGTTCCGGTGATCGTGATCGCCCTCCTCGTCGCGCGCTCGATCGCGCGGCCGATCCATCGCGCGGCGGAGGCCTCGCAGCGCTTCGCAGCGGGCGATCTCGCCGAGGACATCCGCCCGATCGGCTCGGGCGAACCGCGCGCGCTCCTCGTCACCATGCGCGAGGCCGTCCGAAGCCTGGTCGGACTCCTGCAGCGCGTCAAGGCTTCAGGCGCGTCGCTCGGCAGCACCGCACACGCCCTGCGCGCCACCGCGCACGAGCAGGACGAGATCGCTCGGCAGTTCGGCGCATCGAGCGCGCAGATCGCGGCGGCCGTCCGGGAGATCACCGCGACCCAGCAGGAACTCAACCACTCGATGCAGTCGGTCGCCAACTCGCTTCGCGATGCCGCGGGTTCGGCGTCGGATGGCCGGCTCGCCCTCGCCCGGCTTTCCGACGAGATGGACACGGTGCGCAGCGGCGCCCAGAGCATCTCGGCGCGCCTCGATGCGATCCGCACGAACGCGGAGCGGATCAGCGGCGTGGTCGCCAGCATGGCGAAGGTCGCAAACCAGACGAACCTGCTTTCGGTGAACGCGGCGATGGAGGCCGAGCGCGCGGGCGAGGCGGGTGCGGGATTCCGCGCCGTGGCGGTCGAGATCCGGCGGCTGTCGGCGCAGACCGCGGACGCCACGCTCGCGATCGAGGGCATCGTGCGCGAGATGCAGGCCGCCGTCGCGGCGGGCGTCGAGGACATGTCGCGCTATGCGGCGAGCGTCGACGGCGGCACCGCGACGGTCGAGGCGCTGGGCGGGCAGCTCGGCACGGTGATCGGCGGCGTCGAGCATCTCGGCAAGGAAGTCGATCTCGTCGCGCGCGGCGTCGAGGCGCAGGCGCTCGGCGTGGCGCAGGTGTCGCAGGCGCTCACGAGCCTTTCCGAGGGTGCCACCAAGACCGCGTCGGCCGCCGCCCGCTTCATCGAGACCAGCGAGGAACTCGAGCGTCGCGCTGACGGATTCGTGCAGGAGGTCGGCGCGTTCCGGCTGCCCGCGGGAACCTGAGCGCTCCCCCGCCGTTGGGTCCAATGAATGAGGGGCGGCCCTTGCGGACCGCCCCTTTCACTTTCTCTGGGTTCACCTTCTCGTGATTCACTTTCTCTGGATTCACCTTCTCGTGATTCACCTTCTCATGGTGGCGCCTCGTCGGACCGGCCTAGGCCGGCTCGGGAGGCGATGCCTCCGCCCTCGTCTTTAGCCACGCATCAGCTGGAGGACAGCCTGCGGAGCCTGGTTCGACAGGGCAAGCGCCTGCGTCGAAGCCTGGATGAGGATCTGCGCGCGGGTCATCGCGGCGGTCTCGGCCGCAAAGTCCGTGTCGCGGATCGCGCTCTCGGCTGCGGTCGTGTTCTCGAGGGTGACGCCGAGGCTCGTGATGGTCGAGCCGACGACATTCTTCGTGAAGGCGCCGAGTCGTCCGCGGAGGCTCGAGACCTGCTTGGTCGCGAGGTCGAGGATCTCCTGCGCCTTCGTCAGGTTGCCGTTCTGCACATTGGCCGAACCGCCCGACTTGAGCTCGGAGAGGAAGCCCGAACCCGAGGTTCCGAGGTTGGTGCTCGTCACCGTCTCGATGCCGAGCGACACCTTGCTGGCGAGGCTGACATCGGGTGCGAGGTTGAAGTCTGCGCCGCCACCGGTCACATAGAAGCTGCGGGTGCCGTTCGCGGTGTTGAAGCTGGAGCCACCGGCGCCGATGAGCGACACCGAGACATCGAAGCCGTCGAGGGCGACGCGGGCCGAGAGGCCACGGGCGACCGCAACGACGCCGTTGATGTTCACCGTCGCGTCGCGACCGGCGCTGCGGAGGTCGCCGACTGCGGCGCCAGCGGCCGTCGGGGCGATGAAGTTCGTGGCTGCGTTCGCATTCGCGATTTCACGCATGCGGACGAACGATTCGGTGCCGAAGCCGGTCGAATCGACGCGGATGTTCTGACCGCAGACCGTCGCCGACACGCCGAGCGCCTCGGTGAAGGCGTTGATGGCGTTGCGGATGTCGGTCTGCGAGGTGCCTGACGCGAAGCTGAACTGCTGGGCGCCACGGGTACCGGCGATCTCGAAGGTCACCGCGCCCGAGCCACCGTTGGCGATGCCGCCGGCGCTGAGACGGAGGAACTGGCGCGCGGTCTGCGCCGACTGGGTGACGGTCACGGTCACCTGGCGGAAGGCGCCCGGGTTGTCGGAGATCTTGACCGAGTTGATGGCGATGTCGCCGAAGCCGCTCGCGGCGGTGTACTGGCCGCTGAGGGTGTAGTCGAAGTTGCCGTTCAGGAGCTTGGTGCCCTGGAACGAGACCGAGTTCGCGATGCGGTCGATCGTCGAGAGGATGTTGTCGATCTGGAGCTGGTTCGCCTCGCGCTCTTCAGACGAGAGACCGGCCTCGTTCGCGGTCTGACCGACCAGCGACTGGACCTCGATCAGCATGTTCGAGATCTCCTGGAGACCGCCTTCGGCGATGTTCACGACCTGCTCGGCGCGCTGGGCGTTGCCGATCGCGGCATCGATGCCGCGCAGCTCGCCGCGCAGATTCTCGCTGATGATCAGGCCTGCGGGGCCGTCGGAACCGCGGTTGATGCGGTAGCCGGTCGAGAGCTTCTCGAGCGCGCCCGAAAGCATGAGGTTGTTCTG
This sequence comes from bacterium, assembly GCA_046337925.1. GTDB lineage: Bacteria > Planctomycetota > Phycisphaerae > Phycisphaerales > SM1A02 > QWPT01. Next base: position 5,328 of record JBKCZS010000119.1, read on the forward strand.
CGTGTTCACACGCTGGGCGATCATCGAGGGAACGTTCTGATTGATACGACTCATTGTGACTGTCCTCCGTGAGCTGCCGGTGGGGATTCCGGCGTTCCGGTGAGCGGCCTCGGTGGGGATTCCGAGTGGTTTGCCGCGTCCGGACTTTGGGACTCGCTTCTTCCTCAAGCGAGTCCCGAAGTTGTTTCGGGTGCCTCCGGCGCCCGTACGAGC
>JBKCZS010000120.1:0-15557 GCA_046337925.1 bacterium
GCACATCGTCGGCATCGGCCGTGCCGCGGCCAAGCGCATACACCAGAAGATGCCGCGCGAGCGAGCGCTCGAAGCTTGTCGACGCCGCGAGCATCGCCTCGACGCCGCGCGCGCCGCGCAGCACGCTGCCGTCGGGCATCGCGGTCGAGTCGTCGCTCGGCAGACCGTCGCACGCGCTGCGGAAGCGGCCATCCGCGTCGAGCCGCTCGAACGCGAGGCCGATCGCATCCATGCGCACATGGCACGACGCGCAGTCGGGGTTGTTGCGGTGCTCGGCCATCAGCTCGCGCACCGAGAGCCCGTGCCGCGCGTCCTTCGTCTCGGGAAGCTGCGGCACGCCGGGCGGCGGTGGCGGCGGCGCTTCGTCGAGCAACGCCTCGAGCACCCACTTCCCGCGCTTCACGGGGCTCGTGCGCGTCGGGTTGCTCGTGGCGACGAGCACGCTCGCGTGGCCGAGCACGCCGCCCGCGCGCGCGTCGTCGATCGCACGCACCGCGACGGCGCTCTCCGCCGGCGGCTCCATGCCGTAGAGCCCTGCGAGCGCAGCGTCGACTTCGGTCTCGCGCGCGGTGACGAGCGCGCGCACGGGCCGCTCGCCGCGCACCACCGAATCGAACAGCCGCTCTGTTTCCATTCGCATCGACGACAGCAGCGCCGCGTCGAGCCCGGGATACACCTTCGGATCCATCGACCGGTACTCGAGGCCATCGATCCCAAGCCACTGCGTGGCGAAGCGCTGCGACAGGCTCCTCGCGCGCGGATCCTTGAGCATGCGGCGTGCTTCGCGCGCCACACCGTCGGGCGAGCCGAGTTCACCGGCGGCCGCCGCGCGCCGCAGCGCCGCATCCGGCACGCTCGACCAGAGGAAGAACGAGAGCCGCGAGGCGACCTCGTAGCCGTCGAGCGCGCGCGTCGCTTCGCCGTTCTTTCCAGGCCTCTCGACGCGCAGGAGGAATCGGGGATCGACGAGCAGCGCCGTGACCAGTACGCGCAGTCCGTCGCGCCATTCGGCCTCGATGTCGCGCACCTTCGTCCCCTTCTCGGGCGCCGACGCTTCGCGCGCCGTCCGCACGAGCGCATCGCGCTCGGCGTCGGTGAGCGGCCGACGGAACAGTTCCTCGCCGAACGCGGCGGCTACGCGCCCGAGCCTGCGCGACACCGTGCCTTCGCCGGCAACGGCGCGGGCACGCTCGATGAACGGCGTCGCGTCCGGTGCGTCGAGCGGCCCCTCGATGCGGATCACGCCGATCGCGAGGTTGCGGTCGCGCCGCTGCGCACGCTCCGCGTTTGGGTCGTAGAAGTCGTTGAGGAACCGAGCGCCGACGCGGCGCTCTCCGACCGCGAGCTGGCCCTCCCACGCGATCGTCATGGGCTTGTCGGGCGTCGCCTCGACGGCGTGCTCGCCCGTCACCTTGCCGTCGACGAGCAGCGCGAGCCGAGCGGCGTCGTTCCCCGCCTGCTGCGCGGCGGCCTCGAGCGTGACGCGATATCGCCCCGCGCGCTTGACCTCGAACGCTCCCGTCAGCGTGCCGTTGGTCCAGAGCCACGCGAAGCCGTCGCGCGCATGGCCCTGCCCTCGCCGCTCAAGCCGCTCGGGCGCGATCGTGATCGGCGCGGCGGGTCCGGCCGGCGGCACCAGCGCCAGCGCGATCTCCTCGGCCGCGGTGAAGTACCGCTCGAGCACGAGCGTCGGCAGCACGAGCGTGTCGGCCGTGGTGTCGAACCCCTCGCCGATCTCGTCGCGCGGCAGCAGGTCGCGCACATCGATCTCGGTGCCCAGCACATCGCGCACGGCGTTCGCATACTGCACGCGATTCAGGCGCCGCACCGCAGCGACCTCGCGCGCAAGCGGCGGCAGAAGCGCGTCGATCGCGGAGACCGCGGCGCGATACTCGTCGAGGCTCGGCCGCTCGGGCTCGTCGGCGGGCGGCATGTCGCGCTTCGCAAGCCGCTTGCGCAGCGCGCGCAGCACGCCTTCGTCGATCTTCCCCGCCCCGATCGGCCCTGCAAGCTCGAGTCCGCCCTTCGGCTTCGAGCCCTCGTGGCATGCGACGCAGTGCGCCTCGAGCAGTGGCCGGATCGATGCGGGAATCGCGACATCGTCGCCGTGCGCAGGCACGCACGCGAAGATCCCGGCGCAAAGAGCCGCGACGATGCGTCCCTCCATCGCTACTTCCCCGCCTCCGCGACTTTGGCGCGGAACGGAATCATCGGAAGGCCCGCGCCGTTCACGATGTTGGCGCGCTCGGGGTTGTTCTGCCATGCGTACACGACCTCGACGGGGTCGGCGACGCCGGGCGCGGTGAGGACGATGCCATCGCGGCCCTGGTCCATGATCGTCGCCTTCGCCCACACGAACTTTCCGTCGGCGCCTGCAAGCGCAAAGCCACCCGGCTCCGCGCCCGTCGCGCGCAGCCCCTTCGCGTGCGCAAAGCGAACGCGCACCATCGAGCCGTTCTCACGCGCGGCGCTCGTCAGTTCCGGCCCCTGCCACGCCACCGACGCCTCGCCGTAGACGGTGTTGCGCGCCCACGCCGCGAGCCGCTCGCCGACCTCGCGCTTGCGGCGCGGATGGATGTCGCCTGCGTCGCCGAGATCGGTCGCGCTGATCATGCCGGCGTTGCCCGCCTCTTGTGCGCCGCGAAGCTGCGACTCGCGCAGGAGCGCCCACGCGCCCTGCGCCGGCTCGCTCTCGACGAACGGCTGGAACGCCGCAAGCTGCACGACGCCCCACGCCATGTCGGCGTTGCCCGACTTCTCGCGCCACGAGCGGATCAGGAGCGGCAGGAGCTTGCGGTAGTTGTCGGGCTCGCCCGAGTTCGACTCGCCCTGGTACCAGATCGCACCACGCACGGGATACGCGATCCACGGCGCCATCATCGCGTTGTAGATCGCGGCGGGCTCGTGCGGCTGCGTGCCGGGCGCCTTGCCGCCGGACGCGGGGTCGGCGTCGAAGGCGGCGATCCGCGCAGCAAGTTCGTCGGCGGTCTGCTTGAAGTCCGACTTCGCCATCGCGTCGAGCGGAATCCACGGCTCGATGCGCGTGCCGCCCCACGAGATGTCGACGAGACCGATCGGCACCTCGAGGTCGAATGCGCGCGCGAGGTCCGTGCCGAACCACCAGCCCACCGCCGTGAATCCGCCGACCGTCTCGGGCGACGCGACGCGCCACGCACCGGGCACGCGGTCCGCCGGCTTGTTCGCCGTCACATGCGGAGCCTTGTACGAGCGGATCGGCATCTTCGCGGCGATCGACTTCGCGCGGTCCGCCTCGTTCGCCCCGTCCACCGTCCACTCCATGTTCGACTGTCCGGAGCAGAACCACACCTCGCCGACGAGGATGTCCTTCGCGGCGGCCCGGCCGCTCTTGCCTTCGACGACGAGCTCGCGGCCCTCGAGCGACGCAGGCATCGGCGCGAGCACGAGCGCAAAGCGCCCCTGCGCGTCGGCCTGCCCCGTCGCACGGGCGGCACCGAAGGAGAGCGTCAGCGCCTCGTTCGGCTCGGCCGTGCCCGTCACGCGGATCTCGCGTTCGCGCTGCAGCACGGCGTGATCCTGGAACGGCGTGTCGAGCGACACATCGGCGGATGCGGCTGCATGCACCGTGGCGGCAAGCAGGAATGCGAGGCGAGAGGCGCTGTCAAGCGCACGACGAGAACGGAGGCGCGTCATGCGCGCCATCGTGACGCGCATGCCACCGCGATGCAAGCCTCATCTTTCCCGAACGCGATCTTTCCGAGCAAATCGATCGCGCCGCGACAGAAGCCGCAGGCCGTGCAGCGCGACGAGCACCGTGCTTCCCTCGTGGCAGATCACCGCGACGGTCAGCGGCACGATTCCGAAGAGCGTGAGCGGAATGAGCACCGCGACCACGCCCATCGAGAAGATCACATTCTGCCGGATCATCGCGCGCGTCGCGCGGCCAAGCTCGATCGCGAACGGCAGCCGCGTGAGATCGTCGGCCATGAGCGCCACATCCGCAGCCTCGAGCGCGACATCGGTGCCGCCGTGGCCCATCGCGATGCCGACCGTCGCCGCGGCCAGCGCGGGCGCGTCGTTCACGCCGTCGCCCACCATCGCGGCCGCGCCGTGCGACGCGACGAGCGCGTGGATCTCGTCGATCTTCTGCTCGGGCATGAGGCCGGCCTTCACGGTCGTCACGCCGACATCGGCGCCCACCTTCGCGCCCGTCGCCGCATTGTCGCCGGTCAGCATCACGACCTCGCAGCCGAGCTCGCGCAGCGCGCGGATCGCGTCGGCCGCCTCGGTGCGCGGGCGGTCGCTCACGCCGATCGCGCCGAGCGTGCGTGCGACGTGCAACACCGACATCGCCGTCATCGCCTGCGCCTCGATCGCGCGCGCAAGCACTTCTGCCTGCGGATCCGCGACAAGCGCGTTGTTCTCGAAGAGCCGCGCGCGTCCGACGCCCGCGCGCACGCCGTCGACCACGCCCTCGACGCCCTTCCCCTTCACCGCAATCGCGTCGACGACCGGCGGCACCACGATGCCACGCGCCATCGCGGCATCGACCACGGCCTTCGCGATCGGATGGCTCGACGACTGCTCGACCGACGCGGCCACGCGCAGCAGCTCGTTCTCGTCGACGCCCGGCAGCGGCGAAAGCGCCGAAAGTTCGGGCTTTCCGCGCGTGATCGTGCCGGTCTTGTCCATCGCGACCACGCGCACCGTGCCGAGCGCCTCGAGGTGCATGCCGCCCTTCACGAGAACGCCGCCGCGCGCCGCGCGCGCAAGGCCCGCAAGCACGGCGGCCGGCGTCGAGATCGCAAGCGCACACGGCGACGCGCCGATCAGCATGCTCATGGCGCGCAGGAACGCCTCGCTCCACGAGAGCCAGCCCGCAAGCGGCGGCACCACGATCGCAAGCACCGTCACCACGAGGACGCACGGCACATAGATGCGCGTGAAGCGCTCCGCCGCGCGCTCGGCGAGCGACTTCGTCGCCTGCGCCTCGGCCACGAGGCGAATCATGCGCGCGACGAGCGTGTCGGACGCCGGCTTCGTCACGCGGACGACGAGCGCGCCGTCGCCGTTCAGCGACCCCGCAAAGGCGGCGCTGCCCGGCTCCTTGTCGACCGGCATGCTCTCGCCCGTGATCGGGCTCTGGTCGACGCCGGAACGGCCCTCGCGCACCTCGCCGTCGGCCGCGATCCGTTCGCCGGGCTTCACGACGATCAGGTCGCCGACCGCAAGCTCCTCGACCGCGACCTCCCGCTCGGTGCCGTCGGCGCTGCGCACGCGCGCCCGCTTCGGCGCGAGTTTCGCAAGTGCGCTCACCGCGCTCTTCGCCCGCGACAGCGCGAGGTACTCGAGCCCATGCCCAAGCGAGAAGAGGAAGAGAAGGAGCGCGCCCTCGGCGAACTCGCCGACAAGCGCCGCGCCGATCGCGCCGACCACCATCAGGAAGTCGATGTCGAGCCGTCCGCGCAGCAGTTGGCGCACGCCTTCCCGCGTCGCCTCCCAGCCGCCCGCGAGATAGGCGACGGCGTAGAGCGAATAGGCCGCGACCGACCATTCCGCGTTCGCGCAGAGGTAACCGCCGAGAAGCGCCGTGCCGGCGATCGCGGGCCACACGAGCTCCGCATAGGCGCCGAGCGCGCGGAACGGCGCCCATGCAGGCGGGTCGGCCTGCTCCGCGGCGCCGGCGGCGTGGTCAGAATCGTCTCCGCGTCCGTGCACGCGCACAGGCTAACGCAAGCACCGCCGCCGCGAGCGGCAAAAACAGCGCCGCCCGGCGGAGACGCCGGGCGGCCTGCTTGCTGAGGTGGATGACGCTGTCGGAGAGGCGCGGGGCGGCAGGAGTCGGTCTGCCGCGCTTCCCCGCGCGGGCGAAGCGGTCAGAAGGTGAGCTGGATCTGCGAACGGAGCACCCACTGGCCGTCGTTCGTGAAGCCGTTGCCGGCGGTCGACGATCCGTCGGACAGCCAGTCGGCGCCCGAGCTGTTGAAGTCGCCGATCGGTGCCAGCGCGTAGCCGACATCGGTCGTCCACTTCACATCCTTGTTGCCGCCGAAGAGGTAGTTGACGCCGACGGTCACGATGCTGTTCGACTCGAGCTCGATGCCGGGCTCGGCCACGCGGAACTTGTCGGTGTCGGTGCTGCCGACCTCGTACCGGGCGAAGAGCTCGACCTCGTTGTTGAGGAAGTAGCCGCCCTGCACGACCGCGCCCCACTGGCCCATGCTGTCGCTCGTGCCGCCGCCGCGGGTGGCGACATTGCCGGCGAGCTGCACATCGCGGTAGACGCCCGCCGCGTAGAGCGTGGCGCCGCCGAAGTGCATGGTGAGATCGGCCGTGATGCCCCACATCGAGTCGGTTGCCGAGGCCGTCTGCGTGCCTTCATTGGTCGGACGCAGGCTCTGGCCCATCGCGCCGAGACCGATCATCCAGCCCTTGTCGTCGCCGATGTAGCTGTTGAGGTCGCGCATCTGGCGCCAGTTGCCGGCGCCGAGATACTCGACGCGGCCCGCAAACGCCCAGTTGGTCGTGTTCTGGTTGAAGCTCGTGGTGTACGAACCCGCGTAGCCGCCCGCATTCGCGGTAGCCGAGCTCGGAACGCTCGAGGCGTTCGCGCGCAGGCCGTCGCCGTAGAAGGCGGTCGCGCGCCACTGCTCGCCGGCGCGTCCGCCGAACTCGGCCTGGATGCCCTGGCCGAACTTCGTCGAGAACACATCGTTCACGAGCGAACGCTCGACCGCGAGCTGCGACGAGCTCGAGACGAGCTCCTCGCGGATGAACGGCGTCTTGAACTGTCCGGCGCGGACGGCGATGCCGTTGCCGAAGTCCTTCTGGATGAAGATCTCCTCGACGGAGCCGACGATGTTGTTCGCGCTGTAGGTGGCGCCGCTGACGGTGCCCGTGGTGCGGTTGGCGACCAGCTTGATCTCATAGATCCAGCTCGGATCGACCACGAAGCCGGTGAAGGTCAGCTTGGTGCGGCGGTTCTCGAAGCCCCAGTTGCTCTCCTTCGGAACCGTGCCGGTCAGGCCGCTGTTGTCGCGGTTGTTGAACGCCCAGCGGACCTGGACCTGGCCCTTGATGTTCAGCTTGAAGTCGCCGCTCGGCGACGCGAGGAAGAAGCCGCCCTGGTCCTTGTTCCAGCCGGCGGTCGCGCCCGAAGCCTGGAGGCTGTCGCGCGTGCCCGCGTCGGCGAGCACATCGCTCACGATCGCGCGGATCTCGCTCGCACGCTGCTCGGTGAGCCACTGCTCGCCGTTGGCGTTCTGCTCGAGCTTGGTGACCTTCGCGGCGAGCGCGTCGTTTGCGGCCTTGAGCTGGGCGATTTGCGTCGCCATGTCGGAGGAAGCGTCCGCCGCAGCGAAGGCGCTTCCTGCGATCGAGAGCGTGGTCGCGCCGGCGAGCCAGGCTCCGATCGATCGTGTGCAGTTCGTCGTCATGTTGTCGTGCTCCTAGTCGGGTTTGCTTGGTCGCCGGATGGCTCCGACGCCCGCGGGCTTCGCGGAACGAGCAAACTAGGAGTGCGCGCCGCCCGCAGGGAAGCACGGTGCGCCGCAAACGATCTTTACCTTTCCTTCATATGAAGCGGCGGTCAAGCCCATGCAAATCCGCGCGGGAAACACAGGGTTTCCTCACAATCGGCCCTTGCCTTCACCGTTCCTGAACAGAATCCAAAATGGTTTCCACGAAGTTCGGCGGATGCAGCACGGATTCGTGTTTGCGTTCCGTTCAGACGCCGTGAAGAGCGTGCGATCCATGGCGAACTCCCGTTGCGCGACGCGGCGCGAACCTCGACGCTGCCCCGCTCAGGTCCGTACGCAACCGCACACCCGAAAGAGAGCACCGAATGAACACTTCCTCCTGCATCCGTCCGCTCGCGTCGGCGATCTCGCTCGCGATCCTCTGCGCACTCGCCTCGGGTTGCCAGTCGAACATCAAGAGCACGCTGCCCGTCATCGAGACCGTCACTCCGATCGCGCAGACGGAGCGCTTCTGCCCCGTCACCGGCGAGCCCGTGACCGAACTCGACGAGCACGCCTTCTTCGAGACCTATCCCGTCTACTGCAAGGGCCGCGAGAACGCGCGCCAGTTCGCGTCGCTCTCGGCGGAGCAGCGCGCTCGCCTCGCGAAGGAACAGGTCCTTCCGCAGAAGGGCATCTCGAACACCACCTGCCCGCTCACGGGCGAGACGCTCACCGCCGCGGCCTCGCCGGTCGTGTACGAAGGCCAGGTCGTCGGCTTCGCGTCGCTCGCCGATGCGAATCAGTTCCGCGCGCTGAACGCCGAGAAGAAGGCGAAGCTCATCGCGCAGTGGAAGGCCGAGCAGGCCACTGAGAGCAACGGCTGATCACGCGGGCCTCGCCGCGGATGCGGCTCGATGCGGCTCGATACCACTCATGGCGCCGACTTGATCTCGACCTCGGTGTGACCGACTTCGGTCGCAAGCCGGGTCTCGATCTTCCGGCAGAGCGTCGCGTCGTCGAGGGACGACGGGATCGAGAGCGCCATCGTGAAGCTGCGGCCCGACGCGCCCGCGCGCAGCGAACGCACCTGGCACCGCATGGTGCGGAGCTCGAGCGAGGCGACGAGCTCGGCCTTCTGCCGGTCCGCCCCCACGGGGATGCGCACCTTGATCTCGCCGACGCGGCTCGCCTGCAGCCACCAGATGATGAGCCAGGCGGCCACCGCGACGACGAGCGCGATCGCGTACTGCGAGAGGCCGCACGCGAGCCCGATCACGACGACAAGGATCGCGCGGCCCGTCATGTGCGGATTGCCGACCACGGTGCGGAAGCGGATGAGGCCTCCGATGCCGAAGATCACGAACGCCATCGTCTGGTCGATCAGGACGAGCGACGCCACGACCGCGCCGACCATGCCGAGGACGACCAGCGTCTTGCGCTCGTCGTTCGCCTCGAGCGCATCGCGCCGGCGGGTCGAGCGCGGATGGAACGCAAGCAGCGATGCCAGCGCGATCGCCAGAACGAGCCCGATGAGGATCTCGAGCCAGGTTTCCGGCTGCCAGAGCTGATCGACCGCCTGCTGCAGGCGCTCGGCCGCAGTGTCCTTGAGGCTCGTGCGGAAGAGCGTCGAGGCCTCGCTTTCCACCGACGCGAGCACCGTGCCCGCCGATGAGGCCGCCACGGCAAAGGCCGCAACGAGTCTGGATGCCATCGAGCGGAACACGGTCATCGCTTGCTCCTTTCAGCGCCGGCGGCGCGTGCCGATCACGGAGGGCACGGCGAGGCGCTGGGCGTTGGGCGGCTGTCCGCCCGGGCGGCCGCCGGCCTGCTGCTCGGCGACGCGGCGGAACTGCTCGTTCGTCTTCTCGATCGACTCGCGGACCATCTTGACCTTGTCCGGATCGAGGCCCTGGAGGATCGCGCTCGACATGGCGTTCGCGGGGCTGAACTGCCCGAAGCCAAGGATGCCCTTCTCGATGTCGATCTGCACTGCGGTCGCGCCGAGGTCGGACAGCATGCACAGCACGGTCATGGTCTCGGGCGCATCGAACGCCTTGCCTTCCTTCATCATGCCGCCGAGCAGGCGCCCGGCGGTCACGAACACGGGCTCGTTCACCTGCTTGAGGGCGCTGACGCGCTGCGCGATCTGCATCATCAGCTCGCGCGACTGACGCACCACCACGATCTCCTGCTCGTTGACCTTGATCTTGCGGCGGAACGCGTTGCACATCGCCGCGGCAAGCGCGAGGCCCGACTGGACCGCCGCGAACCCGAAGGCGGTCTCGAGGCCGGCGGCCGCATCGGTCGGCGTCTCCTCGGTCACGCTCGCGTTGCCCCCGTCGACCCACATGTTCTTGATGCCGAGCGACGCGCACGACTGCAGTCCCGCCTGGACGACCGGATCGGAGTCGCTCTTCCCCTCGGCGATCAGCGACGCGACCACATTCGCGGCGGTGTGGGGGATCGGCTCGGTGGCGGTGATCTTGGGGAGCACGAGATTGACGAAGGCGACGAAGTCCTTCTTCTCGATGTCGCGGAGGAGGCAGTACTGGCCGTTGAGGCGGATGGCGCTCATGGATTGCTCGCAGGGAAAACGGTGCGGACGCGGCTCGGGCCGCGGGCGTCGATGGTAGCACCTCGCCCCCCGCCGCCCCCCGCCCCTCCGCCCCCCGCCGGCACGCCACGGCGCCCCCTCTTTCCGTACCATCGCGGCATGTCCAGCGCCCGATCCCGCTCGTCAAAGCGCTCCGCGGCAGCCGAACGCCCGTCCGCGGGTCCCGCCGTCGGAATCATCATGGGTTCCCAGTCCGACTGGGAGACCATGCAGCACGCCGCGGAGATGCTCGAGTCGCTGGGCGTGACGCACGAATGCCGCGTCGTGTCGGCGCACCGGACCCCCGATCTCCTGTTCGAGTACGCGGCGGCGGCGCGCGGTCGCGGCATCAAGGTCGTCATCGCGGGCGCGGGCGGCGCGGCGCACCTGCCCGGCATGTGCGCGTCGAAGACCGACCTCCCCGTCCTCGGCGTGCCCGTCGAGTCGAAGGCGCTCAAGGGCCTCGACTCGCTCCTTTCGATCGCGCAGATGCCCGCTGGGATACCCGTCGGTACGCTCGCGATCGGCCGCGCTGGCGCGGTGAACGCCGCGCTCTTGGCTGCGAGCATCCTGTCGCACCACGACGCGGGCGTGGCCGCGAAGCTTGCCGCGTTCCGCGCGAACCAGACGGCGAAGGTGCTCGCGAATCCGATCCCTGGAGTTTCGGGCGCCGAGCCGCGCCGTCGAAAGGGAAAGGCGAAGTGACCGCGACGCGCATCGGCGTCCTCGGTGGCGGCCAGCTCGGGCAGATGCTCGGGCTTTCGGCGATTCCGCTCGGGATCGAGTGCGTGTTCTACGACCCGTCGCCCGATGCGCCCGCGCGCGTGGCGGGCCGGCACATCTGCGCCGCGTGGAGCGACCGCGAGGCGCTCGCCGAGTTCGCGGCGTCGGTCGAGAGAATCACATTCGAGTTCGAGAATGTGCCCGCGGCGAGCCTCGCGTATCTCGCCGAACGGAAGCCCGTCTACCCTGGCGTCCGCTCGCTCGAACTCACCTGCGACCGGATCCGCGAGAAGGAATTCCTGCGCGACGCGGGCGTGCCCGTGCAGCCGTTCGCGGGCGTCACCGTGCGTTCCGAACTCGAGCTCGCGCTCGCGACCGTCGGCACGCACGGCGTCCTCAAGACGCGCACGCTCGGCTACGACGGCAAGGGCCAGCGCGTGGTGCATTCGGCCGACGAACTCGCGCGCGCGTGGGATTCGCTCGACCACGCGCCGTGCATCTACGAAGCGTTCGTGCCGTTCGACCGCGAGGTGAGCGTGGTCGCGACGCGCGCGGCGAACGGCGAGATCGCCGCGTATCCGGTCGTCGAGAACCTGCACACGCAGGGGATTCTGTTCCGCTCGATCGCGCCCGCGCGCGTGTCGGACGGCCTCGCGCGCGCGGCGGAAGGCCACGCGCGCCGCGTGCTCGAGGCGCTCGGGCATGTCGGCACGCTCGCGCTCGAGATGTTCGTCGCCGACGGCACGCTCGTCGCGAACGAAGTCGCGCCACGCGTCCACAACTCGGGGCATTGGACGATCCACGGCGCACGCACGAGCCAGTTCGAGAACCACATGCGCGCGGTCGCGGGCCTGCCGCTCGGCGACACGGGCATGGCGGAGCTGTCGGCGATGGTGAACTTCGTCGGCGGCCTGCCGCCGCGCGAGGAGATCCTCGCGATCCCAGGCGCCTCGCTCCAGCTCTACGGCAAGAGCCCGCGCCCCGGGCGCAAGGTCGCGCATGTCGGCATCGTCGCGCCCACGCGCGCAGAGCTCGACGAACGGCTCGCGCGCGTCGAGGGCGTCGCGCGCCGCGTGAACAGGCTCGCCCCCGCCCCTTCCGAAGCATCGAGAACCGCATGAATCTGCCCATCCGTCTGTTCGTGGCCGCGTCCGCGGCCTTCGTTTCGCTCGCATCGCTTCCCGGGTGCAGCAGCGCGCCGCGCGCGGGAGCCGTCGACACGAAGGCGCTCGAGAACGCGCCCTTCGTCGGCGCGTGGACGAGCGACCTCGACGCAGCGACGCTGTCGGTCGAGCCGACGGGCCTCTTCAGCATCGATGTGCCGGCGCGCGGCGAAGCGCCGGCGCGCTCGGTCGTCGGCCGCTGGAACCTCGACGACAGCGGCGGAATCGTGACCTTCACGAACCTCGGCAGCGCAGCCGCGTGCGCCGAGATCCCCGGCTCGTACGCGTTCGAGATCGTGCGCGACACCGTCCGCTTCACGAAAGTGAAGGACAACTGCCCCGCCCGCGAGGAACACATGGCATGGGGCTGGAAGAAGGCGTCGGCGAAGGCGGAGCGCAGCGGAGCCTGAGCAAGTTGCGCAGAGGTCGCGAACCGTACCGCGTGGCATCACTTCGAGTGATGGCGGCCAGGTACGCGCGCTCGTCAAACCGGGTGCCAACCCGTCGCGGGCGAAGGGGCGGATACCGAGAGAACCAAGTATCACGAGGCTTTGTGTCACAAGGCTTCGTGTCACAAGGCTTCGCATGCCCGCGCCTGCCGCCTGCGGCGCTCGCGCGCGACGATCATCGGACTGATCGCACCCGCCACCAGCAGCCCGGGCACCGCTCCTGCGAAGAGCACAAGCGGGAGTGACGCGTCGATTGACGGTGGAGCCGCCGGTCCGTTGAATCTCGGTCCGAAGGTGAAGCCGATCGGCTCGGGTTGCCCGCGACCGCTGTTCAGCGGAGACAAGAGAATCGACTTTGGCCTCTCCCACGGGTCGAGCAACGCGACACCCTGCAGCCACTCGAGCTGAGCCGCAAGCCGTGTCGCGACCTCCCGCAGCTCGGCCGCGCCGGCGTCAGGACTCGCGCGCGCAATCCACCGCTCGATCGCGCCGCGGCTCACGCCGTCTGCGAACTCCGGCGGCACGGACCGATCCTCAGCCCGCACAGCCGCACCCGCGCGGGGCGAGATCAGCAGCGTCTCCGTAGCGCCAGCCGCAAGCACGAGCGTGAGCCGGGCAGGGATCGTTTCGATCGTCCCTTCGTACTCGACAAAGCGGTTGTCGACCGTGATCTCGGGCGGCGCACCCAACTCGACCCGCTCGATACCGACGAGGAACGGGTTCTCCTCGACGAAGAGCGCAGCAAGACCTGGCGCGTGAAAGGCTTCCCAGGCGTCCCTCTTGCGCTCCGCGACAGAGCCCGCCGAGACAGCGGCCACCGCGGTGACCACAAGCATGCACACGCACGCCGCGGCCACGCCCGCCGACCCGATGCACACGCCAAGCAGCACGCGAACCCAGCGCGTCAGTTAAGCCCGCATACGCGGCGGCTTCGCCGCGAGGTCAACCCCGCACTCCGAGCAATCCGACTGCGAAGGCGCGAGCGAATGGCCGCATCGCCGACAGACGAGATCCGGCGTACGCACGCAATCACGGCGAAGCAGCGCCTGCGCAAGCCAGAACGCCGCGATCGACCCGAAGAGCGTGACAAAGACCGTGACGATCATGCGCCCAAGGTGCTTTCTGTCCGGCGCCGAGGTTTCCCGTGAGACCATCGCGTCGGCTGCACCGAGTGTAAGGCGTACACCGCAATCGCCGTTGGAGCCCCAGCCGCCGACCAACGCTCATCACAACCTCGGTGCCGAGTACCTCGCGGGTACGAGCGGGTACCAGCGGGTACGAGCGGGTACATGCCTGGCACCGGACGGCGGCGCGCGCGGCACGTCGCAAACAAGCGGTTTCCATCACCTCGCCCTGCGTACCTGCTTGGTGGCGGGCACAAGCGGGCACCAAGAGGTCGTCGCGTGGCACGGGACTCGTGGTAAGGGGCATCGAGCAACAACCACAGGCGCGGGGCGTCGACACGTGCAAGCTGCGAAGCGGATTTCGAGCTCCCAAGCGAAGCGACCTGCGGGTAACCGCAGGTCGCTTCACTTCTACACGAAAGAGAGGCTAGCGACCCTGATGAAACTGCGTTGGCGCAATGACCGCCATTGGTCGCGTCTTCCGCATCCTCGAGCCGACACCCCATCAGTCCAAGAACGCTAGTCCAACCGCGAGCGCCATGATGAGGATGCTGAGAACGCAGATCGAGATCGTCACCAACGAGCGGGTTCGGCCAGACAGTCTCATGTACGCAAATACAGCGAGTCCTAATCCGCCGATCCCGACTCCGAGACCACCGATCATGATTCCGTAGTTTGTCATCACATAACCTCCGTCATGCCGAGCAACAAACCGTTAGGCCTGCAGTCCAAAGTGGCGCAGCAACCGATCAATGATCGCCTTGATCCCGCCTGCACGCTCGATCACCTCTCGCCATGCCATGATACCGCCGCCGAGTGCCGCGCAGATACCCGTAATCAACTGGATCGTACCAAGTAGTTCATCCATTGGCTGCACCCAGCCATCGTCTCCGTTCGTATGGATGACGCAGTGAATTGCCCAATCCGCAATATTCGCAAGGAGGTTCGCGGCTGTGCAGAGCGCCGTGATGACGCACAGGACCGTGGCTGGTGACGGAACTGCGAGTGAGGCACCGCACAAGGCGATTTCCGCCAACAGCAACGCAAGCTCTGCCGCGATCAACGCCGCGACCCCCCAGCACTTCCAACTCGACCAATGGTGAGGCTCTGGCGCCGGCGGCGCTCCGTACCAGTCCGATGCATCGCCAGCCACTAGCACCTGGCTCTCCTCAACGGTCGCGAGCCTTGCGATCAGCCCGTTGCCACTGTTTTCGCTCACCCCGACCCGAAGCGAGGTCTCAATCACGTCGATGCCTGTGAGCGCTCCATCGCAGTCCAAGTCCGCCTCGATCTTCGAAACCTGCGCCTCCATGCTGTCTGCAACCGAGAATATGTCAGACATCTCAATGCCACCGGACGCATCCAAGTCACCCGCAAGCCTGAAGTTGCGTCCGAGCTGCTCGAAGTCAATCGATCCAAAATCGCCGCGCTGGAAGCTATGCCTCGAGATGGCGACCAGCGCACCTGACAAGCCTGAGAACGCGCGGATGACAAGCGAGTGCGCCCCCTGGACGTCCTGGTTCCGTTCACAAGAGGAGACGAGCAGCGTCTTCACCCCGCCCGCCTCGACGCCGTCGACGACAGCGATTCGCAGTCCGAAGCCGATCTCGCCGGGCGACTGGCTGGCGTCGATCAGCGTCGAGGTATTGCTGCCGCGCACAGCAATCACTCGGCCACCACCACCGTCGGCCCTCGAAGGCGTCACCAAAATCGGATCTGAATTCCCGTCCGCGTCGAGATCAACGGAGGCAACCGAGTACGGAGCTGGATCAAGCTCACCAGCCTGCACCATGCCAATGAAGATCGCGGCTTGTGCGGCGAGGTAAGACTCTGCATCGGCATCGCTGATCGGCGCAGCCTGCGCGGTGCGCGCGCTCCCGATCAACAGCGTTCCCATGGGTAAAATCCACGTTCCGACTGCTAGAAACGCGCTCCACAACGCCAGGAACCCGATCGGCGACTTGATCTTCATGCGGACTTCTCCTTTGCGTGGGGGTTCCACGCGGTTGTCGTGCGAGCCTGGATGAGCCCGTACCGCCACTCGGGCGCAGGGCACCGCCGCCTCT
>JBKCZS010000121.1:0-3025 GCA_046337925.1 bacterium
GATCTGCTGCTCGAGGGGAGAGGTCACGGCCTGCGCGACGGTCTCGGCGTCGGCGCCGTTGTAGACCGCGGTCACCTGCACGGTCGGTGGCGTGACCGTGGGGAACTGCGCGATCGGCAGCGTGAACATCGTCGCGATGCCCGCAAGGAGCATCACGAGCGCGATCACCGTCGCGAAGATGGGCCGGGCGATGAAGAACCTCGACATGCTCGCTCCTTACTTCGCAGCCGGCGCTTCGGTCACCTTCGCGCCTGCCGACAGCTTCTGCCCGCCGACGACCACCACGCGGTCGCCCGCGGAGAGACCCTCGCTGATGCCGACGAGGTCGCCGTCGCGGCCCGTCGCCTTCACGCGCACATTCTCGACCGTCGAGTCCGCCTTCACGCGCCAGACGAAGAGGTCGGTCTCGCGCGCGCTGAGCGCGGTCGCGGGCACCATCACCACGCCCGGGATCTCGCCGAGGTCGAGCGTGACATTCGCGAAGGTGCCGGGGCGGAACGCGCCCGACGGGTTCGGGAACTCGACGCGCAGCATGATGGTCGAGGTCGACGGATCGACCGTGTTCGACGAGAAGACGATCGTTCCCTTCGCCGTGATCGCTGCGTCGCCGCCGTAGACGACCTCCGCATCGACGGGCCCCTGCTTGAGCCGAGACTCGATCATGGGCCACTCGGTGGCGCTCGGGCTGAACTGCACCCACATCGGATCGGTCTGGACGAGCGTGTTGAGGGCGACCGTGTAGCCAGGGCCCACCATCTGCCCTTCCGAGGCGAGCGACTTCCCGAGAAGCCCGTCCATCGGCGCGACGACGGTGCAGTACGAGAGATTGAGCTCCGCGCTCTCGAGCTGCGCCCGCGCGGCGGTCACCGCCGCAGCGGCGACGCCGATCTGGCTCTGCGCGCTCGCAAGCTGCGCCTGCGCGGTCGCGACCGACGCCTTCGCTGCCTCGAGCTGCGACTCCGCCTCGACGAGCTTCGACTCGTACTGGTCGAACGCCTGCTTCGAGATCGCGCCCGTCGCGACGAGCGGCCGGTTGCGCTCGACATCGCGCGCGGCAAGATCGCGCCCTGCCTGCGCGCCCGCGACCTGCGCGTTCGCCTGCGTCACCTGCGCCCCGGCCTGCTTCACCGACGCCTCGGCCGACACGACCTGCGCCTTCGCGCGCTCGAGATCAGCCCGAGCCGAGTCGAGCGCCGCGCGGAACGGCGCGTCCTCGATCGAGTAGACCTCCGTGCCCGCGGTCACCCGTGCGCCGTCCTTCACATGCTGCGTGGCGAGGAATCCCTGCACGCGCGCGCTCAGGTCGACGGGCCGCACCGACGCGGTGATGCCCGGATACGACTTCGTGCGGCGGATCGACTTCGATTCCGCGGTCGTCGTCCGCACCGCGACCTCCGACGGAAGCTGCGGCTTCTCAGGCGGCTTGGCGCACGCCGCGGCCGTCAGCACCACCAGCGCCATCGACAGGCGCGCCACGCGGCGCACCGAGTTCTCGACATGATTCATGGTTTCGACCCTTCTGCCTTCGGGACAGTTGCGGAGGCTCCGTCCGCCAGTTCCACTCCCGCGTCCTTCGCGGTCTCGACCGCGGCGCGATCGAGATCCGTCTCGCTCCAGCCGCCGCCGAGCGCCTTGCACAGCGCGACCAGCGCCTGCGCTGCCGCGCCGCGCGCGGTGACCTCGTTGTCCGCCGCGTCGAGTTCCTGCCGCTGCACATCGAGCAGCATCGTGATGTCGGTGACGCCCGCGTCGAACTGCTGCTCGGCCAGCGCGCGCGCACGCGCAGCGCTCTCGAGCGCCGATCGCGACAGTCTCGCGCCCTCGCGCGCCTCGACGAAGTCGCTCGTGGTCGCCGAGAGATCCCCGACCGCATCGATCACCGCGCCGCGGTAGCGCGCGAGCGCCGCTTCCGCGAGGGCCCGCTGCTGCGCGACCTGCGCATCGATGCGGCCGCCTTCGAAGATCGGCCACCAGATCGAGGGGCCGATGGTGTACGCCTTGTTCGCGAGGTCGCCGAGCCCCGAGAGGTTGTTCGCCGCGATGTAGAAGTTGCCCGAGACCGTGATCGTCGGCAGCCTCGAGGCCTCCGCGATGCCGATCCGCGCGGTCGCCGCGACGAGGTCCTGCCTGGCGGCGCGCACATCGGGGCGCCGCTCGAGGAGATCGGCCGGAAGCCCGACGCCGACGAGTTCGGGCGTCGACGGAATCGGCGTGGCCTCCGAAAGTTCCGCGGCGAGCTCCGACGGCTGCGCGCCGCAGATCGACGCAAGCTGCGCAAGCGTGCTCGCGATTCCCGCATCCACCTGCGGCATCTGCGCGCGCACCGCATCGAGCTGCGCCTCGACGCGCGCGAGATCGAGTCCCGTCACCGTGCCAGCGTCGAAGCGCGCCTTCACGGTGTCGCGCGAGCGCGCGAAGATCTCGATGTTCCGCGCAAGGACCTCGCGCTTCGCCTGCAGCGTGCGCAGCTGGACATAGCTCGCGCCCACCTGCGCGCGCACCGACACGAGCGCGTCGCGCAGAAGCTCGACCTGCTTCTCCGCGTCTGCCTTCGCGGCCTCCACCTGCCTGCGCACCGACCCCCAGAGGTCGATCTCCCACGAGGCCATGCCGATCCCGTAGGCATAGAGGTTGTACGGCTCGGTCTTGACGCCGTCGGCCGCGAGCTGCGCGATGTTCGTGAGCGTGCGCGAATACTGTGCGCCGAGGCCGATCGTGGGCCAAAGCTGCGAGTCGCTCACGCCGACGCCCGCGTAGGCAGCGCGCACCGAACCAAGCGCGGCCGCGAGCGACTGGTTGTTCGCATCCGCACGCGCGATCAACGCATCAAGCTGCGGGTCGCCGAGCAGTTCCCACCAGCGCGGCGCAACGGCGGCGTCGCTCGAGACGCCCGGCCGCGGCGGCGGAACAACGGCGGTCGCGGGCGGCGCATCGCCCGCAGGCGGCGCATCGGGGCCGACCTTGCACGACGGAAGCGCGAGAACAAGCGATACCAACCCACCGCCACATGTGAAAACACACGCAG
>JBKCZS010000122.1:0-6417 GCA_046337925.1 bacterium
CATGCCGACCGACCCGAAGATCTCCTCGAGCACATACGGCATCATGAAGAAGGTCGGGCCGCAGTCGAAGGCGTAGGGGCCCGCCTCGAGGCGGCGGGTGCGGCCGCCGACCACGGGCTGCGATTCGAAGATCGTGACATCGAGCCCGGCACCCGCGAGGAGCATGGCGACCGAGAGGCCGCCCGGGCCGGCGCCGATGACCGCGACGCTGGCACGATTGGGGGGGGATGCGCGCTCGAGAGACTTTGGATTGGTTGCGATCATCGCGCCCGTTTCGGGACAGATGGCGGGGTGGATTCGGGTAGGTTCGGTGAAGTTCACGCGATTGCAAAATTCCCACAAAGCGGCGAATCTAGCAAGTGCACAAATGCGAACCGCGGGCGCGTCCTGCGACGCCCGCTTCCGATGCCCTCAGACCATTCTCGATGCGCGCACAGATCCCGACCCTCTCCGACCGCCTGACCTGGCTGCGCGCCTTCCGCGACGCCGTGCGGGAATCGCATCCGACCCTCTGCGCCCTGGCCTCCGAGGAGGTCGGGAAGCCGACCTTCGAGGCGATGGTCGCCGACATCATGCCGCTCGTCGCCAGCATGAACTGGCACCTGAAGCGCGCGAAGTCGATCCTGAAGCCGCGACGCGTCGGTGGCGGGGGGCTGTTCGGCTTCGGCCACTCGGTCGAGCGCCAGCGCCTGCCGGTCGGGCGCGTGCTGATCATCGCCACCTGGAACTACCCTGTGCAGCTCGTCGGCATCCAGCTGGTGCAGGCGGTCGTCGCGGGCAATGCCGTCGTCGTGAAGCCCTCCGAGCGCGCGCCGCGCACGCAGGCGCTGTTGCTCGAGCTTGCGATCCGCGCCGCCGACGCCATCCCGTCGATGCGCGGTTCGATCGAGTGCCGCAGCGCGACCCGCGAGGAAGGCCGCCGCGTGCTCGCCGAGGAGCACTTCGACCATGTCGTGTTCACGGGCTCGACCGCCGTCGGCCGCGCGATCGCGGAGGTCTGTGCGCCGCGCCTGATCCCGACCACGCTTGAACTCTCGGGCTCCGACACAGCCTTCGTGCTTGCCGACGCCGACGCGCGCGCGGCTGCGCGGGCCGTGTTCATGGGCTTCACCGCAAACGCGGGGCAAACCTGCATGGCGCCGCGCCGCGCGCTTGTGATGCGCGAGGCGTACGCCGCGTTCTGCGACGAGCTCGCGCGGTTGGTCGCGGGCGCGAAGCGCGTGGCGCTTGTCGACGCCGGCGCCGCCGAGGCCTCGCAGCGCGCTGCGAATGCCGCGATTTCCGCTGGCGGACGCTCGATCGCGGGTGCACTCGAGCCGGCCTCCGGCCGCACCATGCGGCCGGTCGCGGTGCTCGATTGCCCGAGCGGCAACGACCTCTTTGCAGGCCGCCACTTCGGCCCCGCGCTCGCCGTGCGCGCCGTCGACTCGCTCGACGAAGCCTTCGCGCTGCACGCCGGCGTCGGGCAATACCTCGCGACGAGCATCTGGACGCGCCGCCCGAGCGCCGAGCTCGCCGAACGCGTCGAGGCGTGTGGCTCGAGCCTCGTCCACTTCAACTCGGTGCTCTTGCCGTCGGCGCACCCGGGCATCGTGATCACCGGCACGGGCGCGAGCGGCTGGGGCGGTTCGCGCGGCGAAACCGGCCTTGTGGCGCTGACGCGCGAGGTGTTCGTCACGCGCACCTCGAGCCTCGTGACGGCGCCGCTCGACGAGCCGAGCGCGAAGATCCAGCAGTTCCTCTCGAAGTTCATCGCGTGGCCGCGCGCACCGAAGCCGGTGTCGCCAGCCCCGTCGGTCCAATCGAACGCAACGCCCGCGAAAGCGGCGAACCCATCAGAGAAAGTGCACGCATGAAGAAGCGCGTCATCGTCATCGGCGGCGGACTTGCCGGCCTCGCGGCCGCGACCGAACTCACCACCCAGCTCGGCGGCGACGGCGATGTCACCATCGTCGAGAAGAACCGCCATCTCGGCGGCAAGATGAATGTCCTCACCGAGAAGGGCTACACCTTCGACATGGGGCCGACGATCATCACGATGCCCGAGGTCGTGCGCGGCATCATCCGCCGCAGCGGCCGCCGCGTCGCCGACTACCTCGACCTCGTGCGCCTCGACCCGCAGTGGCGCTGCTTCTACGAGGACGGCACGGTGCTCGATCTCCGCGACAATCCCGAGGATTTCGCGCGCGACCTCGACCGCCAGTTCCCCGCGATGAAGCCCGGCAAGGGCTACCTCGAGTTCCTCGAGTACGCGCGGCGCATGTACCGCCTGAGCGAGAAGGTCTTCTTCTACAAGGATCTCGGCGGCATCGGCGACATGATGCGGAAGCCGCCGACCGAGGCGGGAATCCTCGGCGATGTGCTGCGCATGCGCATGCACTCGACCGTGGCGAAGACCCAGCACCGCTCGATCCAGGAGCCGCATCTCCAGCAGCTCTCCGAGCACTTCATGCAGTATGTCGGGTCGAGCCCGTTCCTCGCGCCGGCGATCCTCTCGCTGATCGCGAGCGCGCAGGGCGACTACGGCTGCTGGTACGCGCAGGGCGGCACGCGCATGGTGGCGCGCGCGCTCGAGCGCGTGTTCCGCGAGCAGGGCGGCAACGCCGTGCTCGGCAAGGGCGCGAAGCGCATCATCCTCGATGGAAAGCGCACGAAGGCCGTCGAGCTCGAGGACGGCACCATCCTCGAGGCCGACATCGTGGTCTCGAACTGCGATGTGCAGCGCACCTACACCGATCTCGTCGCCACGCCCGCCGCGCGCGCCGAGCAGGCGAAGATCGCCTCGAAGTACGAGCCCGCATGCTCGGGCGTGGTGCTCTACCTCGGCCTCGACCGCCGCTACGAGCATCTGCGTCACAACTGCTTCCTCTTCTCGAAGGACTCGCAGGCCGAGTTCGACGACATCTACAAGAAGGGCGACCCCGCGCGCGATCCGACGCTCTACCTCTGCGTCCCGAGCGCGACCGACCGGACGCAGGCGCCCGAAGGCGGCGAGTCGCTCTACATCCTCGTGCACACGCCGTACCGGCGCGACCGCCACGACTGGGATTCGGAGGACGGGCTCTTCACGCAGTATCGCCGCGTGATCCTCGACAAGCTGAAGCGGTTCGGCATGGAGGATGTCGAGAAGCACATCGTCGTCGAGCGTCGCCTGACGCCCGCCGGCATCGACCGCATGTACAACGCCACGGGTGGCGCGATCTACGGCCTTGCGTCGCACGGACGGCTCCATGGCGGGTTCAAGCCGAAGAACCGCAGCACCGTGGTCGACGGCCTCTATCTCGCGGGCGGCAGCGTGAACCCGGGCCCCGGCACCCCGATGGTGATGATGTCGGGCGTGACCGCCGCATGGGCCGCGTGCGAGGATCTCGGCATGAATGTCAACCGCAGCGCGACCAGCGTCGGCGATGGCTCGACCGTCGGACGCGAGGCGCCCGCGGCGTCGATGCTCGCCGGCGAATGGAACTCGGGTACGCGCGGTACGGAGGCCAAGGGATGGACCGAACCCGCGATGGCGCGCTGAGTCCCGCGACGCCGTCGCCCCGTGTGCGCAGCGTCTTCGCGGCCATGGTCGCGGGGAAGATGCGGCGGAGTTTCCACGCCGTGCGCCTGGCGCGCGGGTCGCGTGACATCCTCGCGTCGGTTGACTCGGGCGAGCGGCCTGCGCTTGTCGTGATGAACCATGTGTCGTGGTGGGATCCGATCCTGCTCATCGTGGCGTGGCGGGAGTTCTTCCCGTCGCGGCCGCCGTATGGGCCGATCGACCGCAACGAGCTCCAGCGCTTCGCGATCTTCAAGAAGGTCGGGCTGTTTGGCGTCGACCCCGACGACCCCGCGACGCTCGAGGCGATGCGCGCGTATCTCGTCGACGAGGTGACGCGCGCGCCGCGGCTTGCGTTGTGCGTCACGCCGCAGGGCAAGTTCTCCGATGTGCGCGACGAGATCGTGGTGCGGCCGGGTGCCGCCGCGATGGCGGCCGCGCTGAAGGTCGACCGCGCCGTCGCGCTCTCGGTCGAGTACGGGTTCTGGGTCGACCAGAAGCCCGAGGTGTTCGTGCGCGCGGAACCGATCGATTGCTCCGAGGGCGGCACGCTTGCGTGGCACAAGCGCATCGTGACCGCGATGCGCGCGAACCAGTCTGCGCTTGCCGAGCTCGTGCGCGCCCGCAACACGGCCGCGTTCGAGCCGTTCGCGCCGTCGTTCCGGCCGAAGGTGTCGGGCACGAACCCCGTCTACGACCTGTGGTTGCGCCTGACCGGCCGCTCCGGCGGCGAACTCGGCGAGGCGCGTGAGAAGCGGGGGGCGCATGACGCTCTCTGACATCGCGCTCGCGCTTCAGAACCCGTGGCTGTGCGGGGCGTCGCTCGTGGCGGCCGCGCAGCCGATGCTCCTGAGCGTCGTGAACATGGCGCGCTACCGTCGCGCGCCCGAACTGGCCGAAATCGCGGCCGAAACGCGCCCGCTGCGCGTGGCCGTCTGTATCCCTGCGCGCAACGAGAAGGCGAACATCGAGGCGTGCGTCCGCTCGGTGCTCGCGTCGCGCGAGGTCGATGTGCGCGCGTATGTCTACGACGACGAGTCGACCGACGGGACGGGCGAGATCGTGGCGCGGCTTGCGGCCGAGGATTCGCGTGTCGTCGTGGTGCCGCGGCGGCCGCTGCCTGCGGGCTGGAACGGCAAGCAGCACGCGTGCTTCCGCATGGCCGAGCACGGCCTCGGCTACGACCCTGCGCTCGAGTGGTTCCTGTTCACCGACGCCGATGTGCGGCTCGAGCCGGACGCCGTCGCGCGCGCGCTCGGCTTTGCGCTCCGCTCGAAGTCGTCGCTCGTCTCGACCGTGCCGCGCGAGATCACGGGCTCGATCGGCGAGATGCTGCTCGTGCCGCTGATCCACTTCGTGCTGATGAGCTATCTCCCGATCGGGCGCATGCGCTCGACGCTCGACCCCGCCGCGAGCGCCGCGTGCGGTCAGTTCATCCTGGTGTCGCGTGCGGCATATCGCGCGGCGGGCACGGGCGCCGACTACGGCCACGCAGGCTTCAAGGACTCGATGCACGATGGCGTGAAGTTTCCGCGCGCGGTGCGCCGCGCCGGGCTACGCACCGATCTCTACGACGGCACCGAGAGCGTGTCGTGCCGCATGTACCGCGGATTCGGCGAGACCTGGCGCGGGTTTGCGAAGAACGCCTATGAAGGGCTCGGAAGCATGGGGCTTCTCATCTTCATCACCGTCTACCACGCGCTCGGGCAGGTGCTGCCGTGGATCGTGCTCGCGATCGCGGCGCTGGCCGCGCAGTGGTCGCTCGGCGCGTCGCTTGCTGCGGGTGCGGTCGGCTGCGCGCTGCTCGGACGGGTGCTGCTCGCGGCGCGCTTCCGTCAGTCGTGGTGGAACATCCCGCTGCATCTTGCCGCGATCGTGGCGCTGTCGGCCGTCCAGTGGCGTAGTCTTTGGCTTCACCGCACCGGAAAGCGCAGCTGGAAGGGCCGTGGCGGACCGCAGACGGCGTGACCCCGCCTGCGGTACGATCGCGCCCCCGTGAGCGAGAGCGCCCGTGCCAGAATCGAGATCGTCGACGATGTCGACCCGCATGCGCGGCCGATCGCGCTGCAGTCCGGCACGAAGATCCTGATCGGGCGCGAGGCCGACTGCGACCTCTGCATCGATCACCCCGCCGTGTCGCGTCATCATGCTGCGATCAGCGTCGCAGACGAGTCGGCGTCGATCGAGGACCTCGGAAGCCGCCACGGCACGCGCGTGAACGGGCGCGTGCTTGCGGCGCAGCAGATCGCGGAGTTGCGCGAAGGGGATGTCATCCACATCGGCCCGCGCGCGCTGCGGGTGCGGCTCTCGGGAAGCGACGCCGATGCCGAGATCAAGATCGACGGCACCGCCACGATGGCGCCGATGTCGGCGCGTTCGCGAGGCGTGCCGCTCGAGGTGGTGAACGAGTCGCGGCCGGAGGCTGCGCCCATCGCGCTGCGGCCCGGCCTTCGGCTGGAGATCGGGCGCCTTTCCGACTGCGACATCTTCGTCGACGACCCCGCGGTGTCGCGGAAGCATGCCATCATCGAAGTGACCGATATGGGCGTGACAGTCAAGGATTGCCGTAGCCGCCACGGCACGCGCGTGAACGGTCAGTTCGTGCGCAACGAACGCCCGCTCGAGCTCGGTGAGGGCGATGTGCTGCAGGTCGGGCCTCGGATCCTGCGGATTCGCGCGGCGACCACCCGCGTCCGCGCCGAAGCGGGCACGGAGTCGCCGACCGCGGTTCGGACGATCGCCGTCGGCGCGCAGGGCGGCGCGGAGCACGCGCTGCGCGTGCTGATCGATGTGGTGCGCAGCATTCCGTCGGACGGCACGACCGAGGCCGCAGGTCGGATGGTGCTCGAGAAGCTGCTGTCGGTCACGAAGCTCGA
>JBKCZS010000123.1:0-5803 GCA_046337925.1 bacterium
TGCGGCCTCGCGCGCTTCGTGATGGGCCTCGTGAACGACCCGCTCCAGACCCACGCGACGCAGTGGCTCGAGCGCACGCTCGACGATTCGTCGAACCGCCGGCTCGTCCTCCCCGAGGCGTTCCTCGCGCTCGACGGCGCGCTCGACATCATGGCGAATGTGGCCGAAGGCCTCGTCGTGTGGGAAGCGACCGTCGCCGCGAACCTCGCCGCCGAACTCCCGTTCATGGCGAGCGAAGGCATCATGCTCGAGGCGACCCGCGCCGGCGCCGACCGCCAGGAGGCGCACGAAGCGATCCGCGTCCACTCGATGGCTGCGGCCGAGGAAGTGAAGAAGCACGGCAAGCCGAACGACCTGATGGCGCGCCTTGGCAAGGATCCGTTCTTCGCGAAGGTCGACCTCGACGGGGCCCTCGAGCCCTCGCGATATGTGGGCCGCGCGCCCGAGCAGACCGACCGTTTCATCGCGACCGTCGTCGACCCGATCCGCGCGAAGTACGCGCACGCGATCGGAACCAAGGCCGAACTCCGCGTCTAAGCGAGCCCCGCATGCCGATCCCCCGACCAACGCTCGACCGCGCCGCGCTCCTCGTCATCGATGTGCAGGAGAAGCTCCTCCCCACGATCCACGACGCCGACCGCGTGGTCGCGAACTGCGCGGCTGCGCTGCGGCTCGCACAGGCCCTCGGCCTCCCCGCCATCGTCACCGAGCAGTACACCAAGGGCCTCGGACACAGCGCACCCGTCATCCGCGAGGCGGCCGCCGGCCACGCGCGCGTCTTCGAGAAGACCCGCTTCAGCGCCCTCACCCCCGAGGTCGACGCGCTCCTCTCCGCCAAGCGTTGCGACGATGTGCTGATCGCCGGCGTCGAGGCCCATGTCTGCGTGGCGCAGACGGTGCTCGACCTCCTCGCGACTGGCCGCCAACCCTACCTCCTGCTCGACACCATCTCCGCGGGGCAGGTCGACCAGATCGCGCCGGCCCTGCGCCGGCTCGAAAAGGCCGGGGCTGTCCCAACCGGAGTGCTGGCCGCCGCTTACGAGCTTCTCGGCGACGCGGCCCACCCTCAATTCAGGGCGGTTCTGGGCATCGTCAAGACACTTCAACCCCCGTTGCCGTTACGCTAGGGCCTGCGGACGGGGTTTCCGGGCCGACCGATGCGTCCCGTCGGGCCTCGTCCACACAACTGGAGATCGCCATGGAACTCTACGAAAAGCTCTGCGCCCTCGTCCGCGAAGTCGAGGAAGACATGAAGAAGGCAAACGGTGGCAACAAGGCCGCCGGAACCCGCGTCCGCAAGGCCATGCAGGACATCAAGGAGACCGCGCAGGAGATCCGCGCGAAGGTCCTCGAGATGCGCGGCACGGAGGAAGGCGGGGCCTGAGCCTCGCCCGTGAGCCGTGGCAAGCCCTCCGCTCTTCGACATTTCGGGGATCGACCTCAACCAGACGGCGTGCGACAGCGCGGGACTCGATGAGTACCTGCCGCAGACCGGCCCCATGCGCCAGGTCAATCGCATCGTCTGGGCGAACGAGACCTACAAGCGCTGCGTCGCCGTGAAGGATGTGCGTCCAGACGAGTTCTGGTGCGACCATCACATCAAGGGCCGCCCGCTCTACCCTGGCGTCCTCATGATCGAGTCGACCGCCCAGGCTGCGAGCTGGCTCTTCCGCAAGCAGTGGCCCGCGCTCGGGTTCCTCGGATTCCTCCGTTGCGACGAGACCTGCTTCCGCGGGCAAGTCGTTCCGGGCGACACCTTCGTCATCCTCGTCGAGGAGATCGACGCGAGCCCGCGGCGCTTCATCTCGAAGACGCAGGGTTTCGTGCGAGGCAAGCTCGTCTTCGAGGCCAAGATCACCGGCATGGCGATCTGACGCGCCCTCCCCGCGCACCTCGACCGCCCCATGCTTCCTCCCCTCGCCTTTCGACCGATTCTGAAGGCGCGCGCGTGGGGTTCGACACGCCTTCGTTCGCTCGGCAAGCCTGTTTCCGCCGACACCCGCATCGGTGAGAGCTGGGAACTCGCAGACCTCCCCGATTCGATCGCGGATGGGCAGTCCACCATTGCCGGCGGACGGTTCGACGGAGTCCGCCTCCGCGACCTCCGGCTCGCGCACCGCGACGAACTCCTCGGCGTCACCACGCCCGCCCCCGACGGCGCGTTCCCGCTCCTCGTGAAGTTCCTCGACGCGGCCGAGCATCTCTCGGTGCAGCTTCACCCCGACGCCGCGTTCGTGCGCGCGCACCGGGACGCGCACCTCAAGACCGAGGCGTGGGTGGTCCTCGATGCGACCCCGGGCGCCGTCCTCTTCCGCGGGTTTCGGCCGGCTGTCACGCTCGGAGACTACGAACGCGCCCTCGCTGAAGGCACCGTGGTCGACCTCCTCGAAGCGATCGAGGTCCGTCGCGGCGACTGCGTCTACTTGCCGAGCGGCATCTGCCACGCGCTGGGC
Organism: bacterium; assembly: GCA_046337925.1. Lineage (GTDB taxonomy): Bacteria > Planctomycetota > Phycisphaerae > Phycisphaerales > SM1A02 > QWPT01. The sequence continues at coordinate 2,454 of JBKCZS010000123.1, forward strand.
GCGGGCGTCATCGCCGCCGAGATCCAGACTCCAAGCGACACGACCTTCCGCGTGTGGGACTGGAACCGAAACGATCCTGCGCGCCCCCTGCATCTCGACGAGGCGCGCGCGTGCCTGCGCTTCGGCGCCGATCAGTTCGACGGCTTCCCTCCGATCGTGCGCGGCGAATCCGCGCCGACGCTCGCGGCGCATGGCTTCGTGACGAAGCAGCTCGCGCGCAACCCCTTCTTCCGCATCGAGTGGATCGAGGCCACCCGGGCGGGCGCGATGCCGATCGAGCCGTCCGGAGTCGCCGAGGTCTGGATGACGGTCGCGGGAAACGCGCGCTGGCGAACAACCTCGGGCGAGCAGGCCGCTCCCGTCGGCGCCACCATCCTGCGGCCGGCCGCCGTGGAACCGGGCGAGGTGCTGATCGATGCGGGCACCGTGATCGTGCGGACCCACTGCGGAAGTCCACTCGATGGCGCGATCGCGACCCAATGAGGTCCGAGAACTTTACCTACCGCCCGATTTCGATTGCGAAGGGGTGGAATGGCTGCGGATCGCGTAGCGTCTCAGGAGCGCCGCATATGCGGCAGGAGCGATGAAGAACTGATGGGCCAGCCCTTCTCGGAGCGTGTCCTCAAGCACTGGATGGTTCGTCTCAGTCCAGGCCTCATTCAACTGTCCTACGGCATCTGCCGCGACCGGCACCGTGCGGAGGAGATCGTGCAGGAGGCGTTCGTCAAGCTCTGGAAGTCGCCGCCCGATGCGGGCGAACCGGCGATCTCCAGCTGGATGCGCGCCACCGTCACGAACCTCTCGATCAGCGTGGTGCGGCGCAAGCGTCGCATGTGGACGCTGATCGACGAATCGGGCACCGCGCACGATGTCCGTGCCGAGCGCCCGGGCACCGCGCTCGAGCGCCGCGAGGACCAGTCGCGCATCGAGGCCGCGCTCGAGCGGCTCGACCCGGACAAGCGCGCGATGATCATGCTGAGGGTCAACGAGGGACTCTCCTACGACGCCATCGCGGCGCATCTCGGCGTACCGATCGGGACGGTGATGAGCCGCCTGAACCGCGCGCGCCTTGCGCTCCTCGATCAACTCGGCGAGTCGGGCGACAACGAGCGCCCGAGCGATTTCGACATCAACACCTTCCGCGACGGATCGAGAACCGCGATCCGCCGCTGAGAGACTGCGAGCGACCATGCACGACACCAACCACGAAGTTCCCGCCGGCCCGATCGACTGCAACGCCCTGAAGGCGTCGCTTTCGGCGTATCTCGACGACGAACTCACGCGCGACGAGCGCCTGCGCGCGGATGCGCATCTCGTCGCCTGCGGCGGCTGCCGCAACCTCGTGGAGCGCGCCGAAGCGCTCGACTCCCAGCTTCGCGCGAACCTCGCCGACGACCTCTCCGACGCGGCGGCCGAACTCGCGACCACCCCGGTCGACATCGCGGCGCTGCAGTCGCGCGTGTTCGAGTCGATCGGCCGCGAGCATCGACGGACCTGGCTTCCTCGGATCGCCGTCGCGGCGGGCGTCGCGCTTGCGGCGGGTGGAGCCGCGTGGCTCTGGAATGCGCGGGAAACCCCGCAATCGCTCACCCCGGCCGGCCCCGGCACCTTCGTGCGCGGGAACGACGAGGGCGCGTCGCGCGCGGTCAATCCGATCGCGCCGCCCGACTCGCGCACCGTGCGCCTCGCGTCGCTCACCGATGAAGACCGCCAGGCGCTCTACGCGACGAGCCTGATCCTCGACAACGCGCGGCGCACGGCGTTCGTCGACGAGGCGCGCCGCACCGAACTGCGCGAGACGGTCCGCTACGACGAACTGGTCGACCGGCTCGAGGAGGTGATGGTGAAGCTGCCGCCCGAGGAACAGGAGACCGTCGCGCTCGCCCGCGACGCGGCCGCGCGCATCGCGTCGGCCGCGGACGATCCGCGCGCGTGGGTCGAGATCCAGCAGGAAGTCGAGCGACGCAGCCTGGCGCCCTCGATCGAGATGATGAGCGAGCCGAGGCAGTACTGAGCGCTCGCCGCTGCGGCGGCGAGCTTTGGTGTGAAGAGGAGGGTTCGGCGCTCGCCGCGACATTGAGCGCGACTTCGCGGACGCATTTCACGCAAGTCCTGCGCGCGGTTCGCCCCTGCGTCTCCCGAATCGCGCCGAGGTAGGCAAACAGGCGGCGACCTCCCGTATATTCCCTCTCGCGAATGGACTCGCTCGGCCCGATCAACTTCCAGGCACACGCAGGACGCGTCGCGCAGGCCTACGGCGTTCGAAAGCCCGCCGGTGCCGCGCTCGCCCCGACAGCACGCGAGGCAGGAAAGGCGACCATCGGCGACGATGGCGTGATCCGCCCGCCCTTCGCGCCGGGCGGAAACCCAGCCGACACCCGCCAGGACCGCGTCGCGTTCTCAAGCGGCACCGCGATCCCCGAGCAGATCGAGCAACTCATCGCCGGGCAGGTCGACTCGCCCGTCTCGCGCGGAGAGGGCTTCGACGAACCCCCTTCCCGGCGTCCTGCGAACGCAGCGACCGCGGGCGCCTCGGGGGCCTACGCGATGTACACCCGCTCCGCCGACCGGGTCGAGGTCGCGACCTCCGTCGCGCTCGGACGGTCGCTCGACGCCCGCGGCTGACGAGCCCGCAAACCGCGTTTCCAACCCATTTCGGGCCCGCCGACCCCTTTGCAGGAAGGGCTGTATCCCTGTATCCTCTTCGTCCCCTGTGAAATCCGTCACGAACTCCGCGCGGAGTCCGTGGCTCTTCAATTCGAGATCCCGAACGAGTCGGGACGCGGCCGACGAGGCAGCGTGACAGCAGCTTTCGCCCCTTTGGAGCCCACATGGCCAGCACCGGCACCGTCATTCAGGTCATCGGATCCACCTTCGACGCGCAGTTCCCCGAGTCGGACCTGCCGCAGATCTACAACTCCGTCCACATCAACTTCGAGGCGCGCGGCCAGAAGATGCTCCTGGTCGGCGAGGTTGCCAAGCACCTCGGTGGCGGCCAGGTCCGCTGCGTCGCGCTTGCGTCGACCGACGGCATCAAGCGCGGCGACCCCTGCGTCGACACCGGCGCTCCCGTGCGCGTTCCGGTCGGTGAAGGCGTGCTCGGCCGCGTGTTCAACCTGCTCGGCCAGCCCGTCGACGAGCGCGGCCCCGTCGCCTCGCAGAAGACGGCGCCGATCCACCGCGAGCCCCCGACCTTCGTCGAGCTCAATCCGAAGACCGAGATCCTCGAGACCGGCATCAAGGTCATCGACCTCCTCTGCCCGTTCGTCCGCGGTGGAAAGATCGGTCTCTTCGGCGGTGCAGGCGTCGGCAAGACCGTCGTCATCCAGGAGATGATCGCGCGCGTCGCC
>JBKCZS010000124.1:0-15149 GCA_046337925.1 bacterium
ATGCGATGTCGATGCGATGTCGATGCGATGTCGATGCGATGTCGATGCGATGTCGATGCGATGTCGATGCGATGTCGATGCGATGTCGATGCGATGTCGATGCGATGTCGTGCCGCAACGCGGCATTGGCCGCGTTGACAAAGTACGAGCGCGAGTCTTCTCGTCAAGTCTAAAACTCTTCAGTTTGCATATTTTCCCAATCGTGCCGTCCACCCGCCGACTCAAGGGCGAGGACGCTGGGAACGGATCTGGACAGGTGCAGCCGCGCGAGGTTCATTGCCGCGACGCGCGCTGCCCGTGCGTCGGTGGCTCACCGCTCGTAGCGCAGCCGCTCGATGCCGTTGTCGACGGAGACGCCGCGTTCGGCGAAGCCCGCGCGCTCGAGCATGCGGCGCGACGGTGTGTTCGCTCGGTCGACGCGTGCCTGCAGCCGCTCGAAGCGTGGGGAAACCTCCTCGGTCGCGTAGCGCACCACGCGCGCGAGCGCCTCGCCGCCGTAGCCCTTTCCCCAGTGCGGCCGCGCGATCCAGTAGCCGAGCTCTGCCGCTGGCTCGACGCGCGACGGCGTGAAGGCGATCCCGCCGACAAGCGCACCGCCCTCGGCAAGCGTGATCGCGAAGTCCTGCATGAATCCCGCGTCGCGCTCGCGGGCCGATCGTGCGATCCAGCTGCGCGCGTGTTCGGCCGTGTACGGGTGCGGCACGGTCTCGAGCCAGCACTGCACCTCCCTGTCGCCAAGGCCGGCAACGAGCGCAGCCTCGTCGCCGGGGGCGCTCGGACGCAGTACGAGCCGCGCCGTCAAGAGTGAAACAGGCTCGAATCGCACGAGACGATCCTATCCGAACGGGCTACGCTTCACTCCATGACCGCGACGGAACCAGACCGCCTGACCGCCGTCACCCGCCCGGCGCCGGCGCCGCTCGACGCCGCTGCGTTTCGCGCGGCGGGCCACGCGCTGATCGACTGGATCGCCGACTACCGCGAGACGATCGGCGACCGCGCCGTCGCGCATCTGCCCGAGCCGGGGGCGATCCGTGCCATGCTCCCGGCCCGCGCGCCCGAGTTCGGCGAACCGATCGCGCGCATCCTCGGCGACCTCGACGAGATCGTCATGAAGGGCGTCGTCCACTGGCAGCACCCCGGCTGGTTCGCCTACTTCCCCGCGAACTCGAGCTACGAGTCGATCCTCGGCGAACTCGCGAGCGCGGGCCTCGGCGTGCAGGGCATGCTCTGGTCGACGAGCCCGGCGTGCACCGAGGTCGAGACGCACATGCTCGACTGGCTCGTGCACGCGATGGGATTGCCCGAGCGGTTCCTCTCGACGGGCCGCGGCGGAGGAACCCTCCAGGACACCGCCAGTTCCGCAGCGCTCGTCGCCATCGTCGCGGCGCGCGAACGCGCGACGAAGTTCGCAAGCGACGCCCACGGCCTCGCCGCAGGCGGCCGCGCCGTCTGCTGCTACACGAGCGACCAGGCGCACTCGTCGATCGAGAAGTCCGCGCGCATCGCGGGCATCGGCCGCGAGTTCGTGCGCCTGATTCCGGTCGATGAGCAAGGCCGCATGCGCGTCGATCTCCTCGCCGCCGAAGTCGAGCGCGACCGCGCGCTTGGCCACCTGCCTGCGTTCGTATCGGCGACGGTCGGCACGACGGGCGTGAACGCGATCGACAGCGTGCCCGAGATCGCGGAAGTGTGCCGCGCGCACGACCTCTGGCTCCATGTCGACGCCGCGATGAGCGGCACCGCCGCGCTCTGCGAGGATTTCCGCTTCGTGAACGCGGGCGCCGAGCACGCCGACAGCTGGTGCTTCAACCCACATAAGTGGATGCCCGTCAACTTCGACTGCGATGTGCTCTGGGTCGCCGACCGCGCCGCGCTCGTGCGCGCGCTGAGCGTGCTGCCCGAATACCTGCGCAACGCCGCCACCGAATCGGGCAAGGTGATCGACTACCGCGACTGGCAGGTGCCGCTCGGGCGCCGCTTCCGCGCGCTCAAGCTGTGGTTCGTGCTGCGCTCGTTCGGCCTCGAGGGCCTGCGCGCGCTCGTCCGGTCGCATGTCGCGATGGCGCGCACGCTTGCCGACCGCGTGCGCGCGTACCCGTCGCTCGAACTCGTCACGGAGCCCGCGCTCAACCTCGTCGCGATCGCACACAAGGGCGGCGACGAATCGACGCAGCGCCTCATCGACGCGGTGAACCGCGACGGACGCTTCTTCGTGTCGCACTGCCGCTTCCACGGAAGGCTCGTGCTGCGCGTGTCGATCGGCGCGCTCGCGACCACGCCCGCGCATGTCGAGGCGTTCACCGAGCACCTGCTCGCAGAGGCCGCGCGCGCATGAGCGACGACGCCCCGAAGCCCACCCCCGCGCCCAAGCGCCGCCGCTCGCTCAGCTATCACACGGCGAATGTCCGCAACGCGATCGTGACCAAGCTGCCCGATGTGCTTCTCGGCGGGCGCCTCCGCGCGCGGCATGTCGCGCAGCCGATCGAGCTCAACGAATACACGCTCGCAAGCGCCAACTGGCCGCGCGCCTTCGACGGCGTGCGCATCGCGCATATCTCCGACATCCACTTCGGTCACCTCCTCGGGCCGGAGCGCCTCGTGCAGGCGGTCGATGCGGTGCGCGCGGTCAAGCCCGACCTCATCGCGATCACGGGCGACCTCGTCGACCTCTCCGCGCACGAGGCGCCGCTTCTCTTCGAGCAGCTCTCGCTCCTCAAGGCGCATCTCGGCGTCTTCGTCGTGCTCGGGAACCACGACCACCTCGACCACCCGCGCATCATCGTGCGCGGCGCGCGCGACGCCGGCCTCACGGTGCTCACCGACGACTCGGTGCGCGCGGGCGGCCGCGACGGCCTCCTCGTCGCCGGCATCGACTGGTCGAAGTCGATTCCCGGCTGCATCGAGCGCCTCCGCCGCTGCGGCATGGCGCGCGCGGACCTCCTGCTCGCCCACAACCCGAAGGCGTTCGTCGGCGCGGTCGACCGCGAGATCCCGCTCACGCTCTCGGGCCACACCCACGGCGGGCAGGTCGCACGGCGCGCGAACCGCCGCCACAACCTGGTCTTCACGGCGCGCCTCAACGCCGGCCACTACCAGAAGGGCGAGAGCCACCTCTATGTGACGAACGGCGTCGGCGCGTGGTTCCCGCTACGCGTCAACTGCCCGCCCGAGGTCGCCGTCATCGAGATGCGCGCGCGTTGATACGCTGCGCGCATGTTCTTGCCGCTTGCGCCGATCCTCATCGCCGGTTCCGCCCTCGCCGCCGATCCGACCACGCCCGTCGCGGACGACGCCGGGGCCTTCAAGCTGTCGCTCAACCTCGAGGCGTGGTTCCCGCGGCTCGAAGGCAACTTCACCGACGGCCCGGCCGACATCGATGTGAGCGCGACCGACCTCGACGACAGCGAGCCGTCGTTCGCGGGCGAACTCGGCCTGACCCGCGACCGGCTGTCGATCGCGCTGCGTGGCTTCACCACAGCGACCGAAGGCCGCGGACCGGCCGAGAGCGCCTTCACGCTCGGCGGACTCTCGGTGAACGCGGGCGACGCGCTCGACAACTCGTTCTCCTGGTGGAGCGCCGGCGCGGTCGTCGCCTACGACTTCTACCGGCCGCTCGCCGAGCAGCCCACGCGCTGGAGCGACCCGCGCGCCGGCTGGACGGCGCCCGCGAACAACACCGATCTCTCGGTGTTCGCGCTGGTCTCGGCCGATGTCCAGAGCATGCAGCGCGAGCTCGCGAACCTCGCGAGCGGACTCTCGACCGACGCGAACGAGACCTTCGCGGTGGTCAACGCGGGCCTCGGCTTCCGCCTCGCGTTCGACACGAAGGAGTGGTTCCCCGTGGTGCGCCGCGTCGATCTCGGCGCATCGGTCGCGGGCGGCGCGATCATGCCGATGGGCGGCGGCGATTTCGGCGTCGGCGCGCGCATCGAGGCCGACATCACCTTCTGGTTCTGCAAGGAAGGCGCCGCGTACTTCGGCTACCGCTACATCGGCGGCTCGTACGAGGGCGAGGACCTCGCGCTCGACGGCAGCCTGCAGGGCATCCGCGGCGGCATCCGCTTCGAATTCTGACCCACGCGATGGACGAGCGACGAAACAAGCCCGATCCGAACGACACGCGCGGCGGCTTCCTCCGCCTCGGCGGCGGCTGCGGCGTGCGCGTCGGCGCGCTCGACTTCTCGTTCGTGCGCGGCAGCGGCCCGGGCGGGCAGCATGTCAACAAGACGAGCACGAAGGCGCAGCTGCGCGTCCTCTTCAGCGAGATCATCGGGCTCGACGACGCTGGAATCGCTCGGCTGCGCGACATCGCGGGGTCGCTTGCGGTCGGCGAGGGCGCGGACGAGGCGCTCCTGATCAGCGATCACTCGACGCGCTCGCAGGCCGACAACCGCGAGGCGTGCATCGCCCGGCTCAGGACGCTCGTGTCGATGGCTGCGAAGAGGCCGAAGGTGCGCAAGAAGACGAAGCCGACGCGCGGCTCGAAGGAGCGCCGCCTCGAGGCGAAGAAGCGCGAAGGCGAGAAGAAGAGGGAGCGCGGCTGGCGCGAGTGACGCGCGGGTATTTGTCGCGCTCTTCGCGCGGGGTCATTCGCGCTCTACGCGCGGCGGCCCGAAGCCGAGGTGCGCGTAGGGACTCGAGGGAGCGATGGGACTCGAGGGAGCGATCGGACTCGAGGGAGCGATCGGACTCGCGGCGACGCTGGGCGCGTTCGGAGCCGCGTTTGCAGTGGATTCCTGCGGCGCGGGCGACTGCGCCCGCACGCGGTCGCCGAACGACGCGCCGATCGCCGCATCCGCGGGCGTCGGTTGCCGGCCGTCGATGCGCGCGTCGACACGCGTGACGCCGAAGTAGGCCTCGGGCCCGACGCGCGTCCCGACGCGACCGTCGATCTGCCCGGGCACCAAAACGCGCTCCACGGGAAGCGCGGGCGCCAGCTGGAGTTCGCCGGGCATGCCGATGTGGAACACCGTTCCAGGAGGCGCGACGGCCGCGGTGCCGCGCGGCGTGCGGCGATAGACGCTCTCGGGGAAGACCGCGAAGAGCGCGCCGTTGCCGCGCATCAGCTTGCCTTCCTCGCCCGGCACGCGGTACACGCGCTGGAACGCGCTCGGCAGACGCGAGTCGTGCGCAGGCTGGCGGAAGCTTGCGCCGAGGGCGCCGACATCTTCCGTGCCCGCATCGACGGCCTCGAGGTTCTCGCGCAGCGGGCCGGCCTCGGCATTCGCATCGACGCGACGGACCGGGCCCGACGACGCGCGCACGGGCGACGCGGGCGACGCTGCGTCGCCCGGCTTCACCTCGCGGACGGGCGACGGCGCCGCCTGCGGAGGCGCGGTCGGCGGCTCCGCGAGGGCCGCGGCGGTCAGAATGAGGACGAGCGTCGTCATCACGGCGGATATCGGCGCGCGGCGGCACGGCACTTGAAGCCGTGTTCACACCGCGCGCACGCGGATTCCGCCCCATTCTGCCACGCTCGTCGACTGCGCGGGCAGGAAACGCTCCCCTGTCTCGGTGCGCACCACGAGGCCATGCATGGGGTCGATCGACCGCACCTCGCCCTCGACCGGTCCCTCGGGGGTCGCGAAGAGCGCGCGGGTTCCGCGAAGCGCGTCACGGGCGTGGAACCCCGCGACGAGCGACTCGTCGGTCGCCGCCAGCGCGCGATCGAGCGAGCGCATCAGGGCGCACAGGACCTCGATGCGGTTTGCGTGCGCGCCAAGCATCGCGAGGCTCGTGGCGCGCGACGAGAGTTCGGGCGGAAATTCTTGCTGCGAGACATTGATGCCGATTCCGATCACGGCGAGGTCGCCGCGGCGTTCGATCAGCACGCCCGCAAGCTTGCGCCCAGAGACGAAGGTGTCGTTCGGCCACTTGATGCCGACGGGTGCGCCGAGCGCCGCTTCGCACGCCTCCGCGGCCGCGATCGCGCCGATCAGCGCCAGCCGCTCGCCCGACTGCGCCTCGACGACGAAACTCGCCGCGACGCCTTCCGTGCCTGTGTCGGCCCAGTTGCGGCCGAAGCGCCCGCGGCCGGCGGTCTGCCGCCACGCCGTCACGAGCGTTCCCGCGGGCGCCGCGCGCGTCTCCGGCGCATCCTGCGTCGACGCGGTCTCCGCAAGCGCGACCACGCGGCGGATCGCATGCAGCCCGCCGCACGCATCGTCGAGCCGCGCCTGCCACCCGGCGAACGCGACCGCGTGCGGATTCACCTCGGCGCTCCGTCGGTCACGCGGTCGGTCACGCGGTCAATCACGAGGTCGAGCCCAAGGTCGAGCGCCGTCGACGAATGCGTGAGCGCGCCGACCGAGATACGGTCGACGCCGCTTGCCGCGATGCGGCGCACGGTGTCGAGACGCACGCCGCCCGAGGCCTCGAGCTTGAGCCACGGCGCGCGCGCGTCGCGGCGGCGCACCGCCTCCGCGAGCGTGCCGGGATCCATGTTGTCGAGCAGCACCATGTCGAGCACGCCCTCTTCGAGCGCCAGCAGTTCGTCGAGCTGCGGCAGCGTGTCGACCTCGCACTCGACGAAGGAGACGGGCGCCGCAGCGCGCGCGCGCATCGCCGCCTCGCGGGCGCGTGTGGCAAGCGAGTCGCCGCCGAACGCCGCGAGATGGTTGTCCTTGAAGAGCGCCGCGTCGAAGAGGCCGATGCGGTGGAGCGTGGCGCCGCCGCAGCGCGTCGCGTACTTCTGCAGCGTGCGGAGGCCCGGGATCGTCTTGCGCGTGTCGCAGATCGCCGCGCGCGTGCCGCGCACCGCATCGATGAACTGCGCCGCGAGCGTCGCATTTCCCGACAGGAGCGTCAGGAAGTTGAGCATCGTGCGCTCGTGCGAAAGCAACGCGAGGAGCGGGCCCTCGACCGTCGCGATCGGCGTGCCGCGGCCGATGCGCGCGCCGTCCTCGACATGGATGCGCAGCGACAGCCCCGCGCGCGCCGCGACGATCTCGGCGACGCGGATTCCCGCGAGCACGCCCTCGGCGCGGCTCACGATCTTGGCCCGGCCACGGTCGCCCGGGCCGAAGCACGCGGCGCTCGTGATGTCGCCCGCATCGCCGAGGTCCTCGCGCAGCGCGCGGGTGACGGCGTCTTCCGCGTCGGCGCGGCAGAGCACCTCGAAGAGCGCAGGCAGCGCCATCGCGTTCCAGTCGGTCGCGTGGGTGGCGTGGCTCATCGGGAAAGCGCCGCCTGCATGGATCCGACGAGTTCCTTCGCGCGCGCGCCGTCGAGCTTGCCCGCGTTCCAGCCGACGCCGAGCCCCGCGGAGCCGAGCTTCGGGATGATGTGGAAGTGGACATGCATCACGGCCTGGTGCGCGGCCGCGCCGTTGTTCTGCAGGATGTTGTAGGCGGTGGCGCCGGTCGCGGCCATGACCGCCCGCGCCAGGCGCGGCAGCACGCGGCCGAGGGCCGCGGCGCTCTCGTCGGAAAGCTCGTGGATCTGCGCCCTCGCCTCCTTCGGGATCACGAGGAGGTGACCGTCGGAGAGCGGGCCGATGTCGAGGAATGCAAGCACATGCGCGTCTTCATAGACGCGGTGGCACGGGATCTCGCCGTTCAGGATCTTCGAGAAGATCGTCATGCGGTGAGTGTAGTGGATGGGGCGGATGACGAGAGGCGCGCCCGCATCTCGCATCGCCAGAGCGAGCCGCCGCACGCGGCGACCGCTCAAATCACGGAAACACCCCGCGAAGTTCGTAGATCTTTCCGATCCGCTCGAGCGCCGCGCAGTATGCCGCCATGCGCAGGTCGCACTCGTGCCGCGCGCGCGCAATGCGAACGCGCCGGACCGCGAGCGCGAGCCGACGGCGGATGTGCTCGTCGACCGCGTCGCGGCGCACCGACACATCCTGGCGCGCCGCGCGCCACTCGAGCGCGCTCGCCACTTCGGCCGCGGCGCCGCACATGATGTCGGGCACGATCTCGATCCCCTGCCGAGTGAGGATCTCCTCCGCTTCGGCGGTGATGTTCGCAGAACCGGCTTCGACCACCACGCGCGCGCGGCAGAGCGCGGCGCGCTGGGCGTCGAGCGCCGCGTCGTCGGCGCAGAGCACGAGGATGTCGAACGGCGCATCCCAGAAGTCGCGCTCGAGCACGGCGGTCGCCTCGACGAAGTCCTCGATGCCGCCCGATTCCTCGCGGTGCTGCGCGAGCGCGATCACATCGATGCCGCCCGGTTCCGCGATCGCGGCGCCCGAGCAGAGCACCGCGGTGATGCGCGCGCCGCGGGCGGCGAGCGCCTTGGCGACGGCGCTTCCCGCGTGGCCGAAACCGACCATCGCGACGCGTGCGGTCGCGAGCTCGATCATGGAGTCCCCGAGGATCTCGTCGAGGACGACGCTGACGCCGGTCGCGAGGATGCGGCCGCGTGCGCCGAGGCCGCCGAGTTCCTTCGGCTTTCCGACCACGGTGCGGCCCTGGTCCTGGCGCGTCGGCTCGGGGCTCGTCTGCGCGAGCGTGTCGAAGAACCACGCCATGACGCGCGTGTCGGCGCCCGCGTCGGGGCCGACGATGTCGTAGGTGGGCCCGAGCTGGTGGCCGATCGCGCTGCAGAACCGGCGCGTCATCCGCATGAGTTCGCCCTGCGAGAGTTCGCGCGGGCACGCCTTGACGCCGCCGAACGCGCCGCCGAACGGCACGCGCGCGATCGACGCGCGCAGCGTGGCGAGGATCGCGTGGCCCTTCACCGTGTCGAGCGAGAGCTTCGGCGCGATGCGCACGCCGCCGAGATACGGCCCGAGCGCGTTCGAATGCTGCACGCGGTAGCCCTTGAAGAGGCGGTGGCGGCCGTCGTCCATCTGGACGGGGAACTGCACCATGACCTCGCTCTTCGGCTGCGCGAGGATCAGCTGCTGGTGATGCCGGAGCCCCACCATGTCGGCGGCGAGCAGGAGCCGAGAGGCCGTCTCATGGAACAGGTTGCCGGGCTGCGGCGCGACGCCGATCTCCTCGAAGATCCTCGTGCCCGCTGGGCGAACCGACCGTGTGACCGATGAGCGTTCCATCTCGATTCAAACATACGCCGAATCGGGGGAGCCGCTGCGGAAAGCGCGAAGTTCCGGCGAGATGCGGCCGCAGCCGCACGAAGAGCGCGGCGCGGGGCCTTATCGGAAACGCGCGCGACGCCCACGACGGGCTACTTGAGGAACTTGACGCGGCCCCACCAGCGCGGATCGTGCATGTCGATCTGCCACTGCGGGGTCCAGGTCCAGTTGTCCTCGGGCGTGTTCGGAAGCTTCTGGTACTTCGGCGCCGCGTCCTGCGCGGCCTCCGCGCCGGGGCTGGCGGGCTCGCCCGGCTTCACGCCCTCGCCGGCGGGCGCCGACTTCAGGATGTCCTTCGGCGCGGTCTTCCCCTCCCAGTTGTGCAGCCACTGCACGCGCGAGAAGTTGATGCGCCATTCGTCGCCGAACTTCGGCGCCGCGGCGGCGCGCGCCTGCTCGCCGAAACTCGGCTTGTCCCACGACGGCGGCTTGAGCGAGCTCCACGGGATCGCCCACTCGAGCGACCAGCCCTTGTCGGTGTCGGTCGGGTCGTTCAGCGTTCCGTCGATGTGGATCGCGGTCTTGAGGCCTTCGCAGTTCCAGCCGTGCTCCGCGGGGCCTTCCTCCTTGTAGCGCCGGTAGAGATAGAGGTCGAAGATCGTGCCGAAGGCGTTGACCTCGAGCTCGTAGTACTCGCGCGTGTCGCCGTCCGGATCGATGAAGACCTCGAAGTCGTTGTCGCGGAACACGATGTCGTCGTGGTTCCTGAGCGACGCCCACACATGCGGCTCCTCCATGAGCGCGCCGATGTAGAGATAGTTGTCGTCCCACAGCATCTTCATGCGCGTGCGGTAGCGCGGCTTGGGCAGCTCTGGGCCCTGGATGTCGACGAAGTCGTCGCTCCACCGCGCGACGAGCCACGCGGGGTCGTCGAGCTTGCCGTCCATCTTGATCGGCGACTTCGTGAACTGGCAGTCGTAGGTCTTCTGCGGGTACTGCGGCTTCTTCGGCGTCGGGTCGCCGGGCGGCGGGAAGGCCGCGGGCTTCGCGGCGGACTGCACGGCGGTGATGGCCGGCGGCTCGGTCGGCGTCCCGATCGGGGGGGTCAGGCTTGCGACGAGGAGAAGTGCGAGGTGCATGCGGAAAGCGTAGCGAATGCCGATTTGTCCGTGGAGACGCTTGATTCATCCGACGCGCAGCGTCACACTTGCCGCGATGCTCCGCGCACTCTCCACCACGCTGGCCGCTGCGACCGCACTTGCGCCCGCGGGCTCCGCCGTCGCCCAGTCGAACGAGAAGACGCACTTCACCTACCTCTGGCACATGGAGCAGCCGATCTACTGGCCCGACCGCCAGGCGGGAACGCAGCGCTACGAGCGCGCGTGGCAGTCGATCCTGCGCAGGGACGCGGGCGCGACGAACCCGGAGAACGACCTCCGCGGCATCTTCGGCCTTCCCGACCGCGTCGCGGCGTACCAGTCGCGGCCGCGCGACACGGTGTCTGCGATCTCGTGGGCGCCCGAGGCGGGCGCGCAGGTGTCGTACTCGGGCGGCCTCATCGCGAACATCCAGAGCTTCGCGGAGGCGGGCGGCCAGCTCGGCTATTCGCCGTCGTGGTTCGCGCCCTGGCGCGAGGCGCGCGGCTGGCAGACGAACGCAGCGGGCGCGAACAAGCCGCGCATGGACATCGTGCAGTTCTCGTTCCACCACGCGCTCCTGCCGTTGATCGACGGCGACGCGATCCGAAAGGAACTCGCGCTCTACAAGGAGATCTATCCGCAGGCCTGGGGCGCGGGGCAGCCGCAGTCGCGCGGATTCTTCCCGAGCGAGATGGCGTTCTCGACGCGGCTGATCCCGTATCTCGCCGAGGCCGGCATCGACTGGACCTTCGTCTCGGGCGAGAAGATCTCGCGTGCGTGCGCCGACTTCCCCGTGGTGTTCGGTTCGGGCGGCATCAACTGCGATCCGCCGAACAAGGCCGACCAGGTCAATCCGCCGCAGACGAACTACCGCCGCATCTCGATCTCGCGCGGCTGCGCGCCCGCGGAAGCGGTGCCGTTCGCGTTCACGCCGCACCGCGCGAAGCATGTGAACCCGGAGACGGGCGCAGAGAGCTTCATCACCGTCGTCCCCTGCTCGCAGCACCTCGGCTGGCTCGACGGCTACAACCCGATGAGCGTGGGCGAGCTCGGCGCGCTCGAGCCGTTTGCGAATCCGCAGCGCCCGATGCTCGTCGTGCTCGCGCACGACGGCGACAACGCCTGGGGCGGCGGATTCTCGTACTACATGGAAGCGGTGCCGAACTTCGTGTCGACCGCGCAGTCGCAGGGCTATCGCGCGACGGTCGTCGAAAAGTACCTCGCCGATCATCCGGTGCCCGCGGGCGATGTCGTGCATGTCGAGGATGGTGCGTGGGTGAACGCGGACGGCTGCTTCGGCAGCCCGCAGTTCCTCAACTGGAACTGGCCGCCGACGCTGCAGAACGGCCAGATCGACATCGCGAACGGCTGGGCCGAGGACATCCGCAACTGGGCCGTCATCACCGCCGCGCAGAACTTCGTGTCGACCGCGGAGGCGATCCACACGGCGCAAGGCCTGCCCGTGCGCAACGCGCAGATCCTGTCGCCCACCGCCGCGAGCCGCGCAAGCGAGCGCGCGTGGCACTTCTACCTCGGCGCGCTGAACTCGGGCTACATGTACTACGGCACCTCGCTCGACATGGAGGTGAAGCCGACGGTCGCATGCAACGAGGCGATCCTCGAGGCGCAGGGCGTGATCGGCGCCGCGGCGCCGACGGCCGACACCGTGGCGCCGACCGTGTGGATTCCGCAGCGCTTTCCTTGGAATCCGGGCTCGGTGAACTTCGGCCCGATGTACGGCTACCAGCAGTTCATCTCGAACGGCGACTTCTCGGTGTGGACCTTCGTGCACGATGTGTCGGGCACCGAGAGCGTCGTGCTCAAGTACCGGCTCGACGGCGACGGCGTCAATCCGCTCTCGTCGAACGAGAACGAGCTGTACGCGGGCGGCGCGGGCGTGGGCGCATGGCAGACGGTCGCGATGACGCGGCGCGCGTTCCCCGCGGGCAATGTCCACAACAACCCGGGCATCAACTTCAGCGAGATGCCCGCCGCGATCGCGGACCAGTGGCACGCGCAGGTCGTCGGCGTGCGGTCGAAGCTCGTCGACTACTACATCGAGGCGACCGACGCGCGCGGCAATGTGCGCAAGAGCCCGATCCAGCATGTGTGGGTCGGCGACGGCAGCGGTTCGGGCGGCGGCGGCGGTGGCGGCGGGCAGGCCGTGGCCGTGACGCCCGATCCGCTCGTCGCGGGCGCGAGCGCGACCGTCGTCTACAACCCCGCGGGCCGGCCGCTCGCGGGCGCGACGACCGTGCGGCTCCACTACGGCTACAACGACTGGTCGCAGGTCGCGAGCCCCGACGCGAACATGACCTGGAACGCGAAGACGCAGCGCTGGACGGCGACCGTTCCGCTCATCGCAAGCGCAAGCCAGTTCGACTTCGCGTTCACGAACGGCGCGGGCGTGTGGGACAACAACGCGGGCAACGACTGGCACTACCCCGTCACGGGCACGCAGGGCTCGAGCAACTGGACGCTCGACGGCGTGCGCGACGCGGACGCGGTCGAGATCGCGTCGAACGCCGCGGGCACGCGCAGGCTGTGGGCGGGCATCAAGGGCACGACGCTCTATGTGGCGAGCGACGATGCGGGCGAAGGCGACGATGTGTTCGTCTTCGTCGCGTCGCCGGTCGGCGCGCTGCGCACCGCGCCGTGGGCGAAGGCGGGACTCGTCGCGGGCTGGACCGCGTTCCTCGCCGATGAGAACGACAACGACTACGAGGGCTGGTTCAACCAGCTCGGGAGTTCGCTCGCCGGAGCGGCGGCAGCGGCGGCGACGGGACCGAACGGCGGCGTCGTCGAGGGCACGGTCGATCTCGCGGGGCTCTTCGGCGTGGCGCCGCAGCAGCTGTCGTTTGCGGTCGGACCGTTTGCGACGGGAAACGGCGGCGCGCTCAAGCCGCTCGGTCAGGCTCCTCCGAGCGCCAACGGCAACGGAACGCTCGATGCGGTCGAGTATGTGACGGTGGACGCCTGCGCGATCACGGTCGCGGCGGGCGGCGGCAACGCCTGCTGCCCGGCGGACTTGAACGCGGACGGAAGCGTGAACGCAGCGGATCTTTCCGCGCTGCTCGCGGCGTGGGGTGGAACCAACGCAGCGGCCGATCTCGACGACAGCGGCTCGGTCGGCGCAAGCGACCTCGCGATCCTGCTCGCGGCATGGGGCGGGTGCTAAACCGAGGCGCATGAGGGGATGCGGGCGGCCTTCCGCCTGACTTCTCGGGCCCTTCGGCCTGAGGGCGGCTCGGCATCTGCCGAGTTTCCCATTCGCGTCCGAAATGTGAATTGCGCGCAACCGTTTCATCGGGCATCGTCGAATCTCTGAAGACCTCGGACCGTCCGAGCGCCGGCATGGCCGCGTCTGTCGGGCCCGGGGTCCTCGCGCTGAAGGAACCTCATGCAGTCCCCCTCGCTCTCCAAGTTCGTCCTGGCTGCGTCGCTCGTCGGCGCGATCGCGTTCTCCTCGCTGGCGCTCACCGCGCCGCCGGCCGCGCCGAAGCAGGCTGCCCCGAAGAGCGACGCGCGGACTCCGATCCTCAACGACCGCCCGTGGCAGCACGACGACGGGACGATCACCTGGAAGAACCAGACCTTCAAGAGCTGGGCCGAGTACCACGCCGCGGTCGACCCGAGCAAGTGGCGCTGCGGCGCGTCGTTCCCCGCGGACGCGCCCGATGCGCCGGGCGACGGCGACGGCGGCGTTGCCGCGTCGACCGCGGACTGCTCCAACAACCTGACGAATCCGCTCGCGGAGTACGACCCCGCGCTCGGCGACATCTGCATTCCCGTCGTCGTGCATGTGATCCGCAACACCTCGGGGTCGCAGGGCAACCTGACCACCGCGCGCGTCATCAGCCAGATCAACCGGCTCAACTCCGACTTCGCCGGAGCGGGCGCGGCGGGCGCGGTGAACACGCGCATCAAGTTCTACCTCGCGACGGTCGATCCGAACGGCGCTCCCACCAACGGCATCAAGTACTACAACAACGACACTTGGTACAACGACGGCGGCAACTACTGGAACACGATCGCGTGGCCGACGCAGCGCTACCTGAATATCTACACGAACACGGCCAGTGGATCGCTCGGCTATGTTCCGGCGCTTCCCTCGAGCGGTTCGATCGTCGGAACGAACTCCGACCGCGTCGTGATCTTCTGGCAGGCCTTCGGCGACAACCCCGCGTACGCGCCGTACAACCTCGGCCGCACGGCGGTGCATGAGGTCGGTCACTACCTCGGCCTCTACCACACCTTCAACAACGGCTGCGGCACGACGAGCTGCTACACGACGGGCGACCGCATCTGCGACACGAACCGCGAGCAGACCGCGCACTTCGGCTGCGCACCGCAGTCGACCTGCAACGACGGCGCCGACCCGATCGACAACTTCATGGACTACTCCGACGATCCATGCATGTTCCGCTTCAGCCCGGAGCAGGCGAAGCGCATGCGCTGCACGCTCAAGACCTGGCGCGTGCTGCTGCCGACGCCGTGCGCCGTTCCCGGCGACATCAACGGCGACGGCGTGGTGAATGGAAACGACCTCGGAATCCTGCTCGCCAACTGGGGCGGCTCGGGCGCCGGCGATGCAAACGGCAACGGCGTCGTGAACGCCGACGACCTCGCGATCGTGCTGGGCGCATGGACTCCGTGAGCGCGGCGTGAGGCGCGCACGCGCGCGACGCGTGCTCGAGTCCGGCGTCAGTCGTTCCGTGGACTTCGTCCACGGGCACCCGTTGGGGTCGACTCCGACGATTCAAATCATCCGACACGACACGCACGGGTGCCCTTGGACAAAGTCCAAGGAACGGGTGATGTCGGCCGTCGACCCCGGCGTCCGCCGTTCCGTGGACTTCGTCCACGGGCACCCGTTGATGTCCGACTCCGACGGTTGAAGTCATCCGACACGACCCGTTGATGTCCGACTCCGACGATTCAAATCATCCGACACGACACGCACGGGTGCCCTTGGACAAAGTCCAAGGAACGGGTGATGTCGGCCGTCGACCCCGGCGTCCGCC
>JBKCZS010000125.1:0-3017 GCA_046337925.1 bacterium
GGCCTCCTCGGCCACCGCGAGGCCGGCGGCATGCGCGAGTCGATCTACAACGCCTTCCCCGCGCAGGGCTGCGAGATCTTGGCGCAGTTCATGGACGAGTTCGCGAAGCGCAACGGCTAAGTCGTAGTTTGAGCGGCCGCCGCTGCGGCGGCGGCCTTTGGTGCTGCTCGCGCTGGGCGCTCGACGCTACCCCTTCACCCCCGCGAGAGTTCGAAGCGGTCGCGCGTCGACACATATGCGGCGCCGCCCATGCGGCCGACGGCGGCGAGCTTCACCGGGTCGATGTGCATGCGCTCGTTCGCGAGCCCATCGTCGACGCGCACATGCACCACGCGGCCGAACACGCAGTTGCCCGCGCTCGGCGTGCCGGGCGGCGCAAACCGCCGGACCTCGATCGTCTCGCACTCGAAGTGGATCGGGCTCTCGGCAAGCGCCGGCGCCGCGATCTTCGCGCACGCGCGCGGCGTGAGGCCCGCGTAGGCAAACTCGCTTTCGCCATGCGCAAGCTCGGCCGCGCACTTCACCACGGGCGCGATGTTCGCCTCGGTCGCGATCGAGATCGAGAAGCACCCCGTGCCGCCCTCGGCCACGGGCTTCGCGTTCGCGAGCGAATCGTTCTCGCTTCCATCGCGCTTGTTCACGGGGCAGAACATCACCACCATCGGTTCGGCGGACACGCCGTTGAAGAACGAAAACGGCGCGAGATTGTGCTGCCCGCGCGCATTCACCGTGCCCACGACCGCGATCGGGCGCGGCACGATCGCGCCGACCATGAGGTTGTAGCGCAGCGCGTGCGCCAGGCTTTCGGTATCGATCTCCATCTCAGCGTTCCTTCCGGGCCGACATCTCGGCCTCCACGCGCGCGAGCAACCCGTCCATCGCGCGTTCGATCATCGCCAGCATGTCGTCGAATCCATCCTCGCCGCCGTAGTACGGGTCGGGGAGATCAGCATGGCCGCTCGACGCGTCGAACGACCTGAGCAACACCACCCGATCCCGCGGCGCACCCGCCGAGAGTACATGGCGCTCATGCGTCCGGTCCATGCACACATAGAGGTCGTGCGCCTCGGCGCCGCGAAAGTCGCGCGTCTGCAGTTCCCGCGCGCGGCCGTCGGTCGGGTAGCCCGCCGAGCGCAGGACGGCCAGCGAACGCCGGTCGGGCGGCTCGCCCTCGTGGTAGCCGTGGGTGCCCGCCGAGTCGATCGCCAGCCGAGGAAGGATGCCCGCACGCTCGGCCCGCGCCCGGAACACATTTTCTGCCGCAGGGCTTCTGCAAATGTTCCCAGAGCAGACAAAGACAATGCGGTACAGAGCCGAATGAGAAGACATGCCGCGAGTGTATCGCGGCAGGTCCGATAGACTGCGCTCGGCGCCGCGACTCCGCGGCGCCGTACCCGCTTGCGATTCTCCCGATGAGCTTTGAATTCGACCTTCTCGTGATCGGCAGCGGGCCAGCGGGCCAGCGGGCCGCCGTTCAGGCTGCGAAGGTCGGCAAGCGTGTCGCCATCGTCGAGCGCCAGCGCATGGTGGGCGGCGTGTGCCTGCACACGGGCACCGTCCCGAGCAAGACCTTCCGCGAGGCCGTGCTCTCGCTCACGCGCGTGCCAGCGCTGCAGGACGGCTCCCCCGTCGAGCGGCCGCGGCCGACGATGACCGATCTCATCCACCGCGTGAACGAGGTCGTCGAGCGCGAGCTCGATGTCGTCGCGCGGCAGCTCGTGCGCAACGATGTCGAGCTCCTCAGCGGCAGCGCGTCGTTCATCGACCAGCACACCGTGCTCGTCGACTCGGGCACCTCGGCGCGGCAAGTCACCGCCGAGTTCATCCTGATCGCCTGCGGCAGCAAGCCGGCGCCCGCGCCGGTCGAGGCCGACCACCGCACGGTGCTGACGAGCGACGACATCATCCGCCTTCCCAAGCTCCCGCGATCGATCGCGGTGATCGGCGCCGGCGTGATCGGCCTCGAGTACGCGTCGATGTTCGCCGAACTCGGCGTCGAGGTCACGCTCGTCGACCGTCACCAGCGCCTGCTCGAGTTCTGCGACGCGGAGATCGTCGACGAACTGATCCACCAGATGCGGCAGAAGCGCGTCACCTTCCGCCTCGGCGAGGCCGTGAAGAAGATCGACAGCGGCAAGGGCGTTGGATGCGCGTCGATCGAGCTCGAGAGCGGCAAGCGCCTCGTGGTCGACGCCGTGCTCTTCTCGGTGGGCCGCGTCGGCGCGACCGAAGGTCTCGCGCTCGAGAAGGCGGGCTTAAAGGCCGACGAACGCGGGCGCCTCACCGTCAACGCGAGCTACCAGACGCCCGTGCCGAACATCTCGGCGGCGGGCGATGTGATCGGTTTCCCCGCGCTTGCATCGACGAGCTCGGAGCAAGGCCGCCTCGCGGTCTGCGCGATGTTCGGACTCGAGGCGAAGCCGGCGCCCGCGGGCTTCCCCTACGGCATCTACGCGATCCCCGAGATCTCGATGGTGGGCGCGACCGAGCAGCAGCTCACCGAGAAGAAGATCCCCTACGAAGTCGGCGTGGCGCGCTACGCAGAGATCGCGCGCGGCCAGATCCTCGGCGACGACAGCGGCTTCTTCAAGATGATCTTCCACCGCGAGACGCGCGCGCTGCTCGGCGTCCACTGCATGGGCACGCAGGCGACCGAGCTGATCCACATCGGCCAGGCCGTGCTGACGCTCGGCGGCGGGCTCGACTACTTCCTCGAGACGGTGTTCAACTACCCGACGCTCGCGGAGTGCTACAAGGTTGCCGCGTACAACGCCGCGAACCACCTGCGCGTGGCGAAGGCCGTCGCGGAGCCGGTCTGAATCTGCGCGGGTTCGCGGTGCGCGCGCTCGACTTCGGGCGCGGTGCGCGTATACTCGCACCGTCTTTCACAACCGGGGCCGACTAGCTTCGACCGGACGCACCCTGTCCATCGTTGCGAGCCGTGGAGCATCCAGGCCACGTAAAAAGGATGCAAAACAACAACTGCCAACACGCAGTACGCTCTCGCTGCCTAATAC
>JBKCZS010000126.1:0-7859 GCA_046337925.1 bacterium
GCGCGAGCGCGGCGCGCGCGACCCGCGCGAACTTCTGCAGGGTCTGCAGCTGCCGCCCGACCGGCTCGGCGAGGACGGGGCGCGCATCCACCTCGTCGGGTCGCCTGCGGTCGAGGGGCTCGATGCGATCAGGCCGTCGACCGCGGCGGAGCCCGCGTCGGTCGGCGCCCCGGACTATGTGTTCCTCATGCATCCTGTCGGGCGCGCCGACGCGGAGGAGGAGCGCGAGGCCCACGCGGTGCTCGAGGCGCTTGCTGCGCGTGGCCGCGTGGCGGCGCTCGCACCGAACAGCGATCCTGGACGCGAAGGCATCGCGCGCGCCATCGAGATCGTCGCCGAGAAGAGGCGCCACTGCGTCCGCGCGTTCAGTCACTTCGGGCGCGAGCTCTTCATCGGCGTGCTCAAGCATCCGAACATCCGCGCGATCGTCGGCAACTCGAGCGCAGGCCTCATCGAGTGCGCCGCGCTCGGCGTGCGTGCGATCAACATCGGCCCGCGCCAGGCGGGTCGCGAACGCGCGGACAATGTGCGGGATGTCGCCTCCGGCGACCTGCAGGCGCTCGCGAAGGAACTCGACGCAATCGAGTCGTGGAGGCCCTCGGGGACGCATCCTTACCTCGGGAAAGCCGCCTCGAGCCGCATCGCCGAGATTCTTGCGACCTGCGATCTTTCGCGGCATGGTCTCGGGAAGCGAAACACCTTCTGAGACCGGCAGGTCTGCGCGGCCTGGAGGGGTTGCGCGGGCCCGTCCGCATCGCGGCTGCAACTTCTGCGCATTGAGGCGCAAATGCCGGGCTTGGAGTCAACTTGGAGGTCCGAAGCGCCGATGGCCCTTTGTGTCGGGCTCTTCAGCGCATTTCGCGCGGCCAGCCCTGTGTGATGGTGGATCCGGGGATCCGGATGCAGGAGGATTAGGTCGATGCCAGAACATCTGACAACCGCCGGTGGTTCCAACGACTGCATGAAGGTCGCCAATACGGCCGTCAAGCAGCTGAATCACATCGCGACGCTCCCCGAGGTCACCCTCGGCATCATCGAACTCGTCGAGAATCCGCGCTCGAGCGCCCAGGCGCTCAACGCGCTCATCGGACGCGACCCCGCCCTTTCCGCACGCGTCCTTCGCGTCGTCAACAGCGCCTTCTACGGTCTCCCGCAGCAGCTCGGCTCGATCAACCGGGCGATCTCGCTTCTCGGTCTGAACGCGGTCAAGAACATCGCGATCGCCGCGAGCCTCGCGAAGCTCTTCCGCGGCGGCGCGCTCTGCGACCGCTTCGATGCCAAGGATCTCTGGACACACTCGATCGCCGTGGCGACCGCGGCGCGCCTCCTGGCCTGCCACACCAAGAAGGTGGTCGGCGACGAGGCGTTCCTCTCGGGACTCATGCACGACATCGGGATCGTCGTCGAGCTCCAGAGCGACCGCGCCAAGCTGGTCAAGGTCTTCACCGACATGCAGTTCGACGCCAACGGCAACCCGTTGATCGACTTCCGCATGGTCGAGCGCTCGGTCTTCGGCGCGGATCACTGCCACTTCGGCATCGCGCTCTGCGAGCAGTGGAAGTTCGCCAAGTCGCTCCTCTCCGCCTGCGGCCATCACCACGAGCCCATGGAGGCTCCGGCCGACAACCGCAACATGGCGTGGCTGATCCTCCTGGCCGACGAACTCGCCGCCGACAACGGCGGATTCAACGCCGACATCATGTCGCACCAGCCCTCGGCTGAGGCGCTTGCGGCGCTCGAGATCTCGTCGGAAGGCATCGAGGCCGTGAAGGCCGCTCTCCCGGCGGCGCTGCACGAGGCTTCGGCCACGATGAACGGCTGAGCGGCGCGCAATCGCCGCAACATCGGCTCGAACCCTTGCAATCGGGTGTCCGACCCGCGTAGCATCGCGGCATGTCGTCGACCGTCCGAATCGACTTCTCGAGGCCGATCGCGCTCTTCCCGCTTCCAGCAGTCTCGCTGTATCCGCACACCGCGGAGTGGATCGTCGCGTTCGAGCCGCGGTACCGCCAGATGGTCGAGGACTGCCTGCGCGCGCGCGGCGAGGGCTCGATCCTCGGCGCGGCGCCGATCGCGATGGCGACCTACGCGGGCCGCCAGTGGAACGGTCCGCGCATCGGCGAGCCGCCGCTGCGGCCGGTCGTCTGCGTCGCGAAGATGGTGGAGCACACCCGGCTCGACGACGGCCGCCACCAGATCCTGCTGCATGGCGTGAGCCGCGCGCGCATCGAGACGATTGCGGAGCCAGACGGCCGCCGTCTCTACCGGCTGGCGAAGTTGACGCCCATCGACGCGCGCCTCGGCGCGCCGCGCCGTCTGCCCGGCTTCAACCACATGCTGGCAGCGCTGCTCGCGCAGTCGCAGCTGCGGCGCGTCCAGCGTCTCGAGACCGTCCGCGAGTGGCTTGCCCGCGGCGTGATTCCCACCGAAGTCATCATCGAGCAGCTGCTGCCGCTGCTCGCGCGCGGCGACGACATGCGCTACCAGATGCTCGCCGAGCCGAGCGGCCGCGAGCGCGCGCGCTTCGTGCTGTCGGAACTCGCGCATCTCGGGCAGCAGCTGTCGCGCGCGGTGGAGCGCACGCCCGAATCGCCGCTGCGCGGCGTGCACATCAACTGACGCGCATCATCGCCGGTCGATCAGCCCGACCTTGTCGAGCGCGGCGTTCCACTCGGCGATCTGCTTCGCGTACCGCGCCTGGTGCGCGGCGAAGTCGCCCTCGATCTTCACGCGGATGATCTTCTCGCCTTCCTTCAGGTTGAAGGCGACATCGAGTCCTTCGACGATGGTGCCGAAGGCGGCGTACTGCAGGTTCCAGCGGTCCTGCGGGCGGACGGTGATGAAGATGCGCGTCGGCTTGGCGCGCGCGGTCGACACATCCTCCGAGTTGTTCGAGAAGCAGATGCGGCCGGGCTTGTCGAAGAAGAGGTCCTTGGAGAGTTCGCGCGGAAGCGTGTAGGCGGGGTCGCCCGAGGGATTGATGCCCGTCTGCCGCACCACGCGCGAGAAGTCGGCCCAGGCCTGGCCGTCGAAGTACCCGCGGTTGACGAGATTGATGAAGTTGGCGCAGAGGCGCGGCGTCTGCTTGGTCGCGAGCTCGACGCGGAACGAGCCCGACTCGCACTCGAAGAGCGCGAAGATCGGGGCCGACGCCGGCGCTGCGGCGGGCTTCTCTGACGGCTTCTCGGCAGGCGCGGTCGGCGCGGCGGCAGGGGGCTGCTTCGGCGCGGTTGCGGGCGGCGTTGCTGCAGGCGGCGGGTTCGACGGCGTGGTGGTCGGAGGGGTCGTGTCAGGACGGGTCGTGGTCGGAGGCGTCGTGCTGCCCGATTGCGGTGCGGCGTACGCGGCCGATGCGCTGAACGCCGACGCGGCGATTGCGACGGCCAGCGCGGACGCTGTGCATGCGGCAAGAGACACGAGGCGATGGCGAAGTCGTGAAGGCATGGGTGGATCGCTCGGAGCGGAAAGGCTCAGGATACCCGTGGGTCAGCCGTTTCCCGCGGGGCCTTGTTGCCGACGCGACCCGCGGCCGCTGCGATTTCCGCCCGTGTTCTCATCCTGCGGGCGGTTGGTCGCACGCGTATCGGACTGCCGCGGGCGATCGGCGGGGGCGGTTTCGGCGGGCGAGGAGCCCGCGGGGCGCGCAGGCTGCCCGGGTTGCTCGCCGCGCTCGGTCTCCGCGTCTTCGGGCTGCGACTCGATGGCGATGCGGAGCGCGCCGAGCGAGGCCTGGTCGAACTGGTCGGCGCGCTCGAGCGCCGCCAGCGTCTCGTTCATGCCGTTGAACTGCGCGGTCACGGCCTCGTCGGTCGCGCCGACGAAGATGCGCACGCGAGCGACGAGGTCGCGGATCGCCGAGCGGCGCTTCGACTGGATGGCGAGCACGGACTGACGCGCGTCGATCTCTGCGAGTACCGACGCATCGCTCCGGTCGAGGAGCCGAGGCAGCACGAGATCGGCGGCGTTCGACGCGTCGCGCGCGAGCGGCTCGAGCTTGCGGTAGGCGTTCTCGACGGCGTCGAGGATCGCGGCGTCCGTCTCGGGTTCGCTCGTCGGGAGCGCGATCGATTCCTCGATGAGCTTCGAGAGCAGCCGCTCGTCGTCGAAGAGCTCGGGGTGGACGGATCGCTGCCATTCCTCGACGACGCGGCGTCCCTCGCGGTTGGGCAGGCGTCCGCGGAGCCGGCCAAGCGTGTCGAAGTGGAGGTCGCGGATCGCAAGCTCGCTGGCGAACTCGCCGTCGTCGACGGCGGTGAGGAGCGCTTCGGTCGCGCGGACCCGATCGGCGGGCCCGAGGCGCCAGAGCGTGCCCGCGTCGGTCTCGATGCGCGCGCGCCGCGTGTCGGCGTCGCGCAGCGTGGCGATGCGGGTTTCGCGCAGCGCCGCGAGCTTGTCCGCGTGCGCGACGAGCACCGGCTCGATCGACGCAAGCGATTCGGGAGGCAGCTTCGCGCGGCCGACGACCTCGAGCAGCGTCAGGCGCGTGGACGGCAGCAGGCCGTCACGCGGCGTCCGCTCGTCGAGCCAGCCGAGGCGCTCCTCCACGAAGCGGATCTTGCGCTCGTCCGGCGTCGCGAGTGCGACGAGGCGCAGGAGCGCGCGCTCGGCCGCGAAGACGCGCGTGGCGGCGCGGTCGCGCAGCGCGAGCACCTGCATGAGCTCGGGATTCGGCCGCATCACGAACTCCTCGCGCGCGGCGTCGAAGGTGTACGCGGCGGGAAGGCGGTCGGTGATCTTCGTCGCGCTCGTCTCGAGCGCGGCGCGCGCCTCGTCGGCGTAGGTCGTGAACGCGGCGGCGAGGTCGGCGTTCGTCGCGAGCGCAGGATCGACCGCGCGCAGGAAGGCGGCGAAGCGCTCGGCGGTCATCGGGGTCGGAAGCACCGACGCGCGCAGGCGCTTCTCCGCGTCCTGTCGCGCGGCCTCGCGGCGGTCGCGCCCGGCTGCGGCGACGAGAGGCGCGGACGCGGGCGGCGTGGCAGACGGTGCCGGAGCGGGCGCTGCGGCCGGGGGCGCGCCGTCCTGCGCATGGAGCGCGGCGGAAGGCACGAAGCCCGCGGCAAGGAGCAGCATTCCGAGGTGGCGTCTCGACTTCGCGCGCATGGGCGGCAGTGTAGATCGAAGCGGGTTCGCTACGCTCCCGACATGCCTCGATTCTGGCTGATGAAGTGTGAACCCGATGTCTACTCGATCGCCGACCTCGAGCGCGATGGCCGCACGGGGTGGGACTCGGTGCGCAACTACCAGGTCCGCAACTTCATGCGCGACGACATGAAGCCAGGAGACCTCGGCATCTTCTACCACTCGAACGCGGATCCCTCGGGCGCCGCGGGAATCCTGCGGATCACGAAGCCTGCGCTTGTCGATCCGACCCAGTTCGACCCGAAGAGCGACTACCACGACCCGAAGTCGTCGCGCGAGACGCCCACCTGGCTCATGTGCGAGGTCGAGTTCGTCGAACGGTTCGCCGGGGTCGTCCCGCTCGACCGCCTGCGCGCGGAGAAGTCGCTCGCCGGCATGCAGATCCTCCAGCGCGGCAACCGCCTGTCGGTCACGCCGCTCGCCGAGGCGGAGTTCAAGGCGATCCGGGCGCTCGGGGCGGCGCCGACCGCGCCGCCCGCGCCGAAGCGGGCGCCCGCCGCCCGTCCACGCAGGCCGCGGTAGACTGCGCGCTCTGAAACCGCGGGGCTCTGTCGCGGAACACGCTCGCCCGCGGCCTCTTCCGGCGCCGCATCGCACACGCCTCGCGCGGCACGCCCGCGCGGAGGCCAGTCTCGAGGGTTGCTCGAGAGGAGTCGCTCGATGGAATGGTTCCTGATCTTCGGTTGTGGTGGAGTGCTGGTCGTCGGTGCGATCGTCGCCGTCTGGGCGATCGGCATCTACAACACGCTTGCGCGCGGCAAGGTCGGCGTCGAGGGCGCGTGGGCCGACATCGATGTGCAGCTCAAGCGCCGGCATGACCTGATCCCGAATCTCGTCGAGACGGTCAAGGGCTACGCGAAGCACGAGCGCGAGGCGCTCGAGGCCGTGATCGCCGCGCGCGCCCGCGCGGTGAGCGCCGGTCCGCTTGACGAGAAGATCGCCGCCGAAGGCGGACTCAGCGCCGCGCTCGGCCGCCTCATGGCGGTCGCCGAGGCGTACCCCGATCTCAAGGCCAACACGAACTTCATGCAGCTCCAGGGCGAGCTCACCTCGACGGAGAACATCATCGGCGGCGCCCGCAACGGCTACAACAACACCGTGCAGGGCTACAACCAGACGCTGGTCGTGTTCCCGACGAACCTCCTCGCCGGCATCTTCGGCTTCAAGGCGATGCCCTTCTTCCAGATCGACGACGCGGCGCAGCGCAACGCGCCGCAGGTGAAGTTCTAGGCGTGGAAGGCGGGCAGATCGCCTTCGCCGCGATCGTGATCACGCTGTTCGCGGTCGGCGCGATCGTCGCGGTCTCGCTCCACTACAAGGCGGAACGCGAGCGCCGCGAGGCGATGCGGGCGCTGGCCGCGCAGATGGGATTCGCGTTCACGGAGCGGGATCCCTTGCTCGACCAGCGCTTCCGCGGATTCCGCGACTTCGGGCGCGGACATTCGCGCACGGGCCTGAATCTCATCTCGGGCGAGACCAGGCTCGGCGGCGTCCACATGCGCCTGCTGATGGGCGACTACCGGTACAAGATCACGACGAGCAACGGCAAGAGCACCTCGACGACGACCTACAACATGTCGTTCATCTCGGTGGTGCCGGCGCTGCGGATGACCGAGGAGCTTGCGGTGCGCAGCGAGAACTTCCTCGACAGGCTCGGCGCGTTCGTCGGCTTCGAGGACATCGATTTCGAGTCGAGCGAGTTCTCGAGGCGGTTCCATGTGAAGTGCTCCGACCGCCGCTTCGCGTCCGATCTGTTCGATCCGCGCATGATCGAGTTCTTCCTCGAAAGCGCGGTGCCCGAGATCGAGGCGCAGCGGGGGATCCTGCTGTTCGACCACGGCACGCGGCGCTGGGACCCCGAGCGGTTCGCGGTCGTGCTCGGCTGGGTCGACGGATTCTTCGCCCGCATTCCGCGCCATGTGCGGGCCGACCGGCTTCCTGCGGACGAGCGCGCGTCCGATCCGGTCCTGAATCCGACGGGTCGTGATGGCGACGGAGGTGCGGCATGAGCGGAGACGCGGCGGAAGCGCTGGGATTCCTGTGCGGGATGTCCGGGGTCATCCTCGGACTTCCGCTCCTGTGGGCGATCCTCACCTACAACCGGTTCGCGCGCCTCGGCCAGCATGTGAAGGAGAGCTGGTCGGGCGTCGATGTCGAGCTCAAGCGGAGGCACGACCTGGTGCCGAACCTCGTCGAGACGGTGAAGGGCTACGCGAAGCACGAGCGCGAGACGCTCGAGATGGTGGTCGCCGCGCGCGCGAAGGCGATGGCGGCCGGGGAGGCGCTGCGCGAGCGCGTGGACGGCGAGAGCGAGCTCGGTCGTTCGCTCGGTCGGTTGATCGCGCTCTCGGAGAGCTACCCCGAGCTCAAGAGCGACCGCCACTTCCTCGAGCTCCAGCGCGAGCTGTCGCTCACCGAGGATCGCATCGCCGCGAGCCGGCGCTTCTACAACTCGAATGTGCGCGAGCTCAACTCGCTGCGGATCCAGTTCCCGTCGAACCTCGTCGCCGGCGTGTTCGGCTTCCGCGAGGAGCGGTTCTTTGAACTCGAGGACCCGTCGGAGCGCGCGGCGCGTGTTTGAGCGCTCGCGCCTGCGGGCGCTCGCTCTGGCGTGGACAACGCTCAAGGACACCGTCGCGCCTGCGGGCGCTCGCTCTGGCGTGGACAACGCTCAAGGACACCGTCGCGCCTGCGGGCGCTCGCTCTGGCGTGGACAACGC
>JBKCZS010000127.1:0-5020 GCA_046337925.1 bacterium
CGGATCCAGTCGACTTCGATCGCGAACGGACCTTCCTGCTTGTCCGAGAGCGTGATGCCCACAGACTCGATCGACGCCGGGTCGAGCGGGGGCGCGTCTGGAAGATCGCGGCCAAACACCCGTGCCACGGACTGGTCGAACGGGATCTCGACCTCGGTCCACTCGCCGGCCTTCGTCGTGAACCGGCTCTGGTAGCCACCAGCCATGAGGCGCAGCCGCGACGAGCGGATGTCGCACTGATAGGTTCGTCCATCGCCCTTCACGCGCAGCACGAGTCCGCGCGCGCCCGCGAAGGTGCCTTCGGGAACACCCGTGCGGATCTGCGAGAAGCCGCCGTTGTTCTCGAGCGAAAGTTCACCCGTGAAGCGCAGCGTGCCGCCTTCGCCCGCCGCGATGCGACCGGTCGAGCGGCCGCCCATCACGCCGTCGAGAACGGTCTGCCAGCCCTTCGTGCCACTCTCGAACTCGAGGTTGGCGGCGGGGCCGGACTGGGCAGCCGCAGGGCTTGCGGTGCAGACGAGAAGGGTGGCGAGAAGCGAGGCGAGTGAAGAGGTGATGCGCAGCATGAGGCGGGTGGCTTCGCCCGCGCCGCGCCCGTGGATGCTGAAACCGACGGGAGTGGATCCGCGTTTTCTGCGGTTGCGGGTCGAAACCGATATTGAGAGGCCTTCCGTTCGCCGCAGAAACTTCCATCGCGCGCCGCGTGGAAGCTGCGAGAAAGCCGCTCAGGCCCGCGAACAACCGGCGCGAGGATTGATCTGACCAAGCACGGTCCGAGGGTGGGCTGCCGAACACCCGGAGCACCTCAGCGAGGTGAGATCGAAAGATCGAACGCCAACGACTCGACGACCGCCGTCGGCAGGGGGAATGTCGCGTCGACCGACTCCGCAGTGATGGAATTCGCGACCGCATCCTGCCCCATGACTACTTGGAACCACTGCTCTCCGTCGCGCATGACGCGGAACTGCCGTTCGTCGGCGGTGCCGCCGATGTGCGGGAGGAACGGAAGCTGTGCCGCGTACCTCGTGGGTACGAGCATGTACAAGCCGGTACGGACACGGCACCGAGCGGGCACCGAGGTGTGAATGCGCGGCACCCTCGTCGCGGCCGCCTCGTCGCGTGTCGTCGCGTGTCGTCGCGTGTCGTCGCGTGATGGCGAGGTGCGTCAGGGGTTGCGGGCGACACGGAAACCGCCGCTGACGCCCGGCTCGTCGGGCGCCCTGAAGTCGCGGTCGGAGGAACGCACGCCGTCCGGGCCGACTGGCCACGAGCCGCCGCGCAGCACGCGGAACGTGCCGCTCGCAGGCCCCGGCGGGTTCGTCGAGGGGCTCGACAGGTAGTAGTTGCTCTTGTACCAGTCGTTCAGCCACTCCCAGACATTGCCCGACATGTCGTGCAGGCCGAGCGCGTTCGGAGCCCTCCCACCGACCGGGCGGGTCTGGCTCGCGGCGTTGAAGAAGAACCACGCGAAGATTCCGACCTGATTGTCGTCGTTCGTCCCGTTCGGGAACGCCTGAGTCGAGTGGTATGCCGTCGTCGTGCCCGCTCGGCATGCATACTCGAACTCGGCTTCCGTCGGCAGCCGGAGCCCGGTCGCCGAGAGGAAGCCCTGGATCATGAACCACGACACCCTCTCGACCGGGCGGTTCGGCACCTGCGCTGCGGGCACCTGCGCGCTCGCGCTCTGGAAGAACGATGGGTTCGAGCCCATCCTCGCCGTCCACTGCGCCTGCGTCACCTCGTAGCGGCCGATGTAGAACGCGTTGGTCAGCGTCACGGCATGGACGGGGTTCTCGTCGAAGCCGCAGCCCCACGCGTTCGACGCCGAGCACCCCATATTGAAGGTCCCCGGCGGCACGAGCAGCATCTCGATGTTCGTGGCGTTGTCGCGCACGCGCCACGCGTAGCCCGTCTCGATGATCGCAGCGCGCAGCGCCGGGTCGGTCACCACCGCAGGATCGGGCAGCGGCTCGATCACGGTCGCCCAGTCGGGCTCGGCGATGTCCACATACTCGAACGCATTCGCGATCGCTTCCGAGCCGCTCGCGCTTCCATCGGGGGTCTGCCAGTCGAGATAGATGAGCGAGCAGGTTCCCACCTGCCCGGGCGGCGCGAGGAAGGTGAGCCTCGAGTACGACTGCGAGACGATCGTGGCCTCGCCCTTCGACTGCGGCCCGCATGCGAAGCGAACGCCGGTCACGGTGTCGAGATAGCGACCCGTGACCGTGATGGACTGTCCGCCCTCGATGGTGCCGACGCTTGGCGAGAGCCCGGTGGCGCTCACCTCGACCGGGCCATCCTTCGCGACGCGGAAGCCGATCGTCGGCTCGGAGGCGAACGGATCGATCGAGCTGCGGCCGTACGCCGTCATGCGCACGACATCGGTGGGGCTTCCCGTCCCAAGCTGGAAGTTGCCGCCACGCACGACGGCAGCGCCAGACTTGGGTCCACGCGGATCGAACTCAGGGCTGTTCTGGTAGTAGTCGGCTGCGTAGAAGTCGTTGACGAACTCGCTGACATTGCCGGCCATGCCGTAGATGCCGAGTGCGTTGACAGGCTGCTGGAGCACGGGCCGCGGGCCGCACTGGAAGTTGAAGCAGTCGGTGAGGTCCGAGACGGAGTTGGTGCCCGTGTAGAACGCGGTGTTCAAGCCCGCGCGGTACGCGCGCTCCCACTCCGCTTCGGTCGGCAGGCGCGTTCCAGTCTGCGATGTGAAGCCCATCGTCATCACCTGCGAAACGAGCTCGACAGGGAACGACGGGGATCCCTTCTCGTTCTGGGATGCCGATGAGTTCGAGTTGCCCCACGAGGTCCACTGCGACTGGGTGACCTCGGTGCGGCCGATGTAGAAGTCGCGCAGTTCGACGGTGTGCACGGGCGTTGCGTCGGTTGGGCAGACCGTGTCGTCGGCGGGCTCGATGCAACCCATCTGGAAGCTGCCCGCGGGAACAAGCACGAGTTCGACTGGCTCGCCCTGGAAGCCGGTGCCGTTGGCGAACACGCGCCACGGAAGACCCGATGCCTCGATCGCGGCGCGCACAGCGGGGTCGGTGACGACCTTCGGGTCGGGGGTCTCCTCGATGACGGTGGCCCACGACGGGGGCTGCGTCGCGGTGTAGGTGAACGCGCCCTCGAGCGTGTCGGCGCTCGACGGGGCCTCGACGACGACATCGGCGGGGCCGACATCGCCCGCGGCCGTGACCACCGTGAGCGTGGTCTCGCTGACGAAAAGGATCGCGGCGGCGCGATCGCCGATGACGACCTCGTGCACCGAGCCGAGGTTGCTGCCGTTGATCACGACTTCGGTGCTGCCCCAGCGCGGGCCGCTCGTCGGCGAGATCGACTTGATGACCGGCCCCTGCACGCAGGTCTCGCCCCAGAGGATGAGCAGCGTCGCGAGATCGCTGCCGTTGACGAGGCCGTCGTCGTTGATGTCGGCCGAGCACCCGGAGCACGCCCCCCACTTCACGAGCACCTCGGTGAGGTCCGCGCCGTTCACCACGCCGCTGCCGTCGAGATCCGCATCGCAGGCGGACTGGGCGCGGGCCGATAGAGGGAACGCGAGCGCAGCGCTCGCGGCCGCGACGGTCATGAGTGCGCGGACGCTGCGGCCAACACCGATTCGGGCGACATTCTTCATCTGGGAACTCCTGAGGCTTCAAGACACGGGGGCTCGGCCCCCCGTGTGGCAAGACAAGAAAGGGCCGGCCGCCACTTGATGGAGCGATGAAAAATGTGCACGGATGACGCGTCGGGCCGCGCACCGACGGTTATCACGCGGTGCGTCCGCTTCCCAAAACGCCAACGGGCGGGACCCGGAAGGCCCGCCCGTTCGCGAGAAGGATGATGACTGTGGTTGGCGGTCCCCCGCGTTTCACGCCCCCGGTCGGATGCTCCGGGCCGGGCGCGTGCGGTCGGTTCCTTCGGAGACCGTTCTTGAAACCCCACCCGATGCTGTCGCACACGGAAAGGGCGATGCGTTCAGAGAGATACACAGGAATCAGGCGCGGCGACCGCAGCTGTCGTGACAGAATTCCTGCAAATGTTTCGGAGTCGAAGTGGAGGCGACGAGGACCGATTCTCAGTTCGCGCACGCACCCCATGTGACGAGGACCGCCGTCAGGTCGGCCGCGTCGACCGTACCGTCGCGGTTGATGTCGGCGATGCAGGTGCTCGTCGGACACGGGCCCCAATTGATCAGGAGGAACGCGAGGTCCGCGCCGTTGACCACGCCGTCGGTCACGATGTCCGCAACGCACGGCGGCGCATCCTCGATCACGACGATGTCGTTCGGGTTCGACACGCTGCCCGCGATGGTCGCCACGCGCGTGTAGATCTTGTAGCCGTTCGTCGTGAGCGTCGCGCCGGCGGGGACGACGAGCTCGTTCGTGTAGATCGCCTCGTTGCCCTTGCCGGGGGCGTTGTTGCTGCTGTTCATGAGACTGACATTGGCGCCCGCACGCAGGCGAAGCGAGCCGAGCGGGTAGTTCGTGGCCGCGAAGCCGTCTTCGGTCTCGCCAAGATCGCGGGAGAGCACCTCGACCGACTGCTGCGCCGCCGGGCCGGTGCCCGTGAGCTCGAGCGTGGCCTCGCCCATCACGAAGCGCGCGGGATCGTTGATCGCGACATCGAAGTTGCCGCCGACGCGCAGCCACCAGACGGGATCCGCCAGGATGACCGAGGCGTTCGCGCCCACGACATAGTCGCCGCCGATCGAGTAGCCGTCGCCGGGGCTCGGCGGAAGGAAACTGCTGTTCAGCTCGCCCGTGATCGTGCCCGAGTTCGTCAGCGAACCGTAGACATACATGATCCCGCGCTGGATGACGGTCGCACCCGCATTCGAGTAGTCGCAGAGGATGTCGGTGTCGCCGATCACGCGATTCTGCGCGCCGGAGACGGTCGAGATCGACTCGGCGAGCACGGGGCCGTCGAGGTAGCACACGCCGCCCGCCGTGGTCGCGAGCGTCTGGTTCACCGCGATGCTTGCGCCCCGCTGGCTGAACTGCCCACCGCTCGCGAC
>JBKCZS010000128.1:0-12197 GCA_046337925.1 bacterium
AGCTCGCGCGAGGCGATCGGCGGGACGCGCGCGCCGCGGCGACGGAGGAGGTCCGCCGCCTCGATGACGAACGAGGCCACCGAACCCGGCCGCGGCTCGAGCACCACCACCTGCTGCACGCGGTCGAGCAACCGCTGCAGGATCGAGTCGTCGACCGGCGACACGAGGCCGAGGCGCAGCACGGGAACGCGCCCCGCGAGGCCGAGTTCCTCGAGGACATGCGCGAGCGCGCGTTCGCAGGCGCCCACCGCGATGAAGCCGATGACCTCGCGCTCGCCCGGGCTCGGCAGGCTCGTCGCGACATTCAGCTCGAACCGCCGCGCGACCCGCATGAGGTCGCCCGCGTCGACGCCGCGCGACACGGGCCGCAGCTTGCGTTGGAGGATGAGTTCGTCGACGCCGCTCACGACGCGGTTCGGACGCGCGAGGATCGTCTCGCACGATTCGAACAGCACGCGGTGGACGACGATGGCGACCGGCACGACGCCCGCGCGCGAAAGCCGCAGCGCCTGCTCGATCGAGTCGCGCAGCCCCGAGAGGTCGCCCGGTTCTACGATCGCGAGGCCCGCGTCGCGCGCGAGCCGCCGCGGGCAGATCTGCGGCTCGCCGACCGGATCGTCCTCGATGATGACCGCGAGCCCGTGCTCGGGATCGTTGAACGCCGTCTTCGCGGCGCGCAGCGCGTCGAGCGCGCCGACGAGGTCCCACGCGGGCACCATCGCGACGGCGCTCCGCCGCGCGCGCACGGCGGCGAGCGCCAGCGTGACCGCCCGCGCGCCGTCGCCACCCACGACGACCTCGGTCTGATGCCGCGCGAGGAGCTTCTGCACGGCGTCCTGCTCGGCGGTGGGCAGGAGCGACGCCCAGCGGTTGCTCGAGCCCGCCGCCACCAGGCCGACCGCGACCGGCGACTCGAGCACGCCCTTCAGGATCGCCTCGACCGCAGGCATGAACACCGGTCCGTCCGCGACATGGAGCGGCGTCGGCGGGGCGTTGAGTCCTCCGGTCGTCTGCACGGACGAGAAGATAGTGGAAAGGCCGCGCGGAATCGCGCGGATTCGTACCATCCCCCCTCCTTCCGACTCCATGCGCTACCGCCTGCTCATCACCGACCTCGACGGAACCCTGCTCGACCGCCAGGGGCGCGTCAGCGCGCGCAACCTCGACGCGATCCGCCGGCTGCAGGACTCCGGCGTCGAGGTGATTCCGGCGACGGGCCGCGCCCTCCGCGAGTGCGGCCATGTGCTCGACTTCATCCGACATGAGGGCCACGCCATCACGGCGGGCGGCGCGCTGGTGCACGATGCCCGCGATGGCTCGGTGGTGCTGCGCCGGGGTCCGTGCCCGGACACCGTGCGGCATGTCGCACGGGTGCTCTCGGAGTACGAGCACCTCGTCCAGCTGCTTCAGGACCACACCCAGGCGGGGGTCGACTATGTGATCGTCGGCGAGCAGCGGTTCGACCCCGCGACCGAGTGGTGGTTCGAGACGCTGCCGCTCACCTACCGCCGCGTGCCCTCGCTTGCGCACCACGACGAGCAAGGGCACACCGTGCGCGTGGGCACCGTCGCCCGCGGCGAGCTGCTCGGACCGATCGTCGAACGCCTCCGCAGCGAACTCGGCGACCTGATCGCCGTCCAGCATTGGTCGGCGCTCACCGCCGAGGCGGCGACCGGCTCGTCCACCCACATCCTCGAGGCCTTCGGACGCGGGGTGAACAAGTGGACGGCGATCGAGACGCTCTGCGCCGAGTACGGGATCGACCCGAAGGAGACGGTGGCGGTCGGCGACGGCCTGAACGACCTCGAGATGGTCCGCGAGGCAGGCCTCGGGATCGCCATGGCGAACGCCGACCCGCGGATCGCGGCCGTGGCCGACTCTCGGGTCGGCCACCACGACTCCCACGGCTTCGCGGACGCTGCCGAACTCGTGATCGCCGCCAACCGCTGAGAAACGGCCCGGATCGCCCGATTTTCGCCCCCGAAGGCGCCGCGCGTTCACGGAAACCGCGCTGCGGACGGGACTTCGGGCCGCGGCCCTTGGCGCGTACCGCGCTCTGCGATAGAGTGGTCCCTCCATGACCCAGCAGAACCAGCAGGACCAGGACAAGGCTCGCCTCCGCGGCGTGCAGACCACCGATCTGACCGAGAGCCGGATCAACGACGACTTCGTCTTCTGGCTCAAGCGTCACGGCAGCAACTACCTGCTCGTCGTGCTGCTGGTCGCCTGCGGCGTCCTCGGCTGGAACTACTACAAGCGCCAGCAGGTCGCGAAGTCGGCGGGCGCATGGTCGGACCTCTCGACCGCGTCGACCTCGAACATGCCCGAGCCGCTCGAGCAGATCGCCAAGGACCACGCGAATGTGCCGCAGGTCGCCATGATGGCGCTCATCGCCGCCGGCGACCTCCGCCTGAACCAGATCCAGCGCGGCGAGCTCTCGCCCGCGGTCGGCACCACCCCCGCCGTTCCGCTCGATGAGGCCGCGCGCAAGATCGCGCAGGAGGCGGCCGACGACAACTACGCGAAGGCCGCGAAGATGGCAGAGGAATTCGCGGCGGGCGACCGCTCGAAGGTCGCGCCGATCCTCTTCTCGAGCCTCTTCGGCCGCGCCGCCGTCGCCGAGAGCCGTGGCGACTTCGAGGCCTCGAAGAAGCTCCTCGAGGACGCGCTCGCGCTCGCGGGCGACAAGTGGACCGGTATCGCCAGCATCGCGAAGTCCCGGCTGACCGGCCTCGTCGCGCTCTCGAAGCCGCTCGCGATTCCGACGGCCGCCGAACTGCCCGTCAAGGTCACCGTTCCCGTTCCCGCCACTGGCGGCAGCGACGATCTCTTCAGCTCGATCGTGAAGGAGCAGCAGGCCGCCGAGCAGGGCGGCACCGCGCCGGCGCCTGCGCCCATCGTTCCCCCGCCGGCGCCCGCTCCGGCTCCCGCTCCCGCTCCCGCCCCGACGCCCGGCGGCTGATCGCACGCGGCCGTGGCCGAACCGAACACCCAAGGCTCGCCCGACGACGAACGCACACGGCAGGACCGCACGGCGTCGCTCCTTGGCGCGGGCGGTGCGATCGACCGCGATGCGCTCTTCGCGATCTACGAGGAAAACGCGGCCAAGGACGACGAATCGCCCGTCACGGTCGAGTTCGAACTCCTCAAGGATCTCGACAAGCGCCTCGACC
This sequence comes from bacterium, assembly GCA_046337925.1. Taxonomy (GTDB): domain Bacteria; phylum Planctomycetota; class Phycisphaerae; order Phycisphaerales; family SM1A02; genus QWPT01. The sequence goes on from JBKCZS010000128.1 coordinate 3,174, forward strand.
GCTACATGGTCGACCGCGTGCCGTTCCTGTCGCGCACGCAGATCCAGCGGTTGATCGAGGAAGAGGCGATCACCGTCAACGGCCGCGTGCCGAAGAGCTCGACCAAGCTGAAGAAGGGCGACAAGATCGTCGCCACCCTGCCGCCCCCGCCGTCGGGCGCGATCACGCCAGAAGAGATCCCGCTTGAAGTGATCTACGAGGACGACGCGATCATCGTGGTGAACAAGCCAGCCGGGCTCATCGTGCATCCTGCGCGCAGCCACAAGTCGGGCACGCTCGTGAACGCGCTCGCGTGGCGCTTCAAGCACATCTCGGGCGGCGAACTGTCGAAGGTCGGCGAGGAGTTCGCGCGGCCGGGCATCGTCCATCGCCTCGACAAGTTCACCTCGGGCGCGATCGTGAGCGCGAAGAACGACACCGCGCACTGGCGCCTCGGCAAGCAGTTCGAGATGCGCCGCACCGACAAGCGCTACCTGGCGCTCGTGCACGGCCACCCCGAGAAGCCCGTCGAGACGATCGACCTGCCGCTTGGCAAGCATCCGTCGATCAAGGAGAAGTACGCGGTGCGCTTCGACGAGACGGGAAAGCCGTCGGTCACGATCCTGCGCGTGCGCGAGCGCTACACGGCGCCGTCGGGCGCGAAGTACGCGCTCGTCGAGCTCGAGCTCAAGACCGGCCGCACGCACCAGATCCGCGTGCACCTTTCGTATCTCGGCTTCGGAATCGTCGGCGACGACATGTACGGCGGCAAGCACTCGACCGAGCGCGACCTCGGCGGCGAGACCGACGCGATGCTGCTTGCGCGCCAGGCGCTGCACGCGACCACGCTCGGGTTCAAGCACCCGATGACCGAGCAGCCGATGAAGTTCACCGCACCGCTCGCCGCCGACATCGCGCGCGCGGTGGCGCTTCTGCGCGCCTCGACGCGCGCCGCCGGCGGCGAACCCGCGGTCGACGCGCCGGGCGCGACGATCGACCTTGCGCTCGTCGATCAATCCTCGGCGATCTCGTCGACCAGCGCGTAGAAGCCGCCGCCTTCGCTGCGCAACCGCCCTGCCGCGACCAGCGCGTCCCACACCGAGCGCGGATAGTCGCTCGGCGCGATGATCGCGTCGATCTCGGCCTTCTTGCCCGTGGTCGTCGGCCGGACACCCAGCCTGCTCTCCGCGTCGAGGCGCGCGAACTTGAGCCGCTTGCGGAACGCCTTCATCGCGGCCTTCATCACATCGGGGTCGACCTTGGGCGCTTCGGCCGCGGCGGGCGCGGCCACCTCGATCTCCTGGCCCTTCAGCCAGCGCAGCATGAGCGCCGCCTGCGCCGCATCGCGCGCGGTCACGAGCCGCATGATGGCGTGCGGGTCGACCTTTGCCTTCAGGAGCGCCTTGTGCAGCGCGCCCCAGTGCGGCCCGGCCGTCGCCGCGTCCGCTGCTGCGACCGCGTCAACCTTCGCCGCGACCTCCGCGAGCACTGCGGGCTGGATCGCGGCCGGGCGCTTGCCGAACGGAGCGTGTGCATCGGTCATGCACCAAGCGTACCGCAGCCGTCCGTCCCTCGGGCGATACACTCGCGCCATGCGCTTCCTTCGCAGCGTTTCGGTCGTCCTGCTCGCACTGCTCGCAACGGCGTTCGCGGTCGCGGCGCCGATGCCCGCCCAGAAGGGCGAGTTTCCGAAGCTCGCACCCAAACTCAAGCTCCGCGACTTCAGCGTCGGCGGCCAACCCGCAGAGGCGCTCCTCGTCGTCCACTACCACCGCCCCGCCAAGGACTACGGAGGCTGGAACCTCTGGGTCTGGTCGGAGGGCGGCGAGGGCTCGGCCGCGAACTTCGGCGGCGAGGACGCGTTCGGGCGCTACGCCATCGTGCCGGTCGCCGATGCGTCGAAGCGCGTGGGCTTTCTCGTGCGCCGGGGCAACTGGGAGGAGAAGGACTTCGACCAGGACCGGTTCGTCGCCGTCAAGAAGGGCTCGGTCAGCGAGATCTGGGTGACCTCGGGCGAGGAGTCGTACACGACCGATCCGTCCAAGGTCGACCTCAGCCTGCGCGTCGAGGGCGCGTTCCTCGACACCGACCGCACGATCACGCTCGCGCTGTCGCGGCCGCTCGACCGCGTCGAGCGCAAGGCGATCGAGGTCTACGACCGCCGCGACCCGAAGCGCGTCCAGCGCATCAAGTCGGTCGAGGGCGACCGCATCCTGCAGATCGACCTCGCCCGCGAGATCGACCCTGAATCGGTGGCGCAGCTGATGCTGCGCTTCGACCCAAAGGCGAAGGACGCCCGCGCGCTCGCCGCGCTCGAACCCGTCGCCGTCTACGCGCGCGGCGTGCTCGAGTCGCCTGCATTTTCGCCGCTCGACGCGCGGTTCGGCGCGTTCTGCAAGGAGTCCGACACCCACTTCATCACCTGGTCGCCGGTCTCCGACTCGGTGGATCTCCTTCTCTACGAGCCGCGCGGCGCCCCGTCGCCGAGCCGCACCATCGCGCTCACGCGCGGCGCCAAGGGCCTGTGGGAAACCACGGTGAAGGGCGACCTCCACGGCGTCGAGTACCGCTACCGCTTCACCAACTACGGCGTCGCGCGCGAGGTGCCCGACATGTGGGGCTTCGCGGCGAACGCCGACAGTTCCCGCACCGTCGTGGCCGATCTCTCGCGGCTCCGCCCAGACGGGTTCGCGGCGTCGCTGCAGCCGAAGCTCAGGCAGCCGACCGACGAGGTCATCTACGAGATCCATGTGCGCGACTTCTCCATGCGCGATCCGAACGCGCCCGATGCGGTGCGCGGCACCTACCTCGGCCTCGTCCAGCCCGGCGGGCCGAAGAGTGGCGGCCCGGCCACGGGCCTTGCGCACCTCAAGGATCTCGGCATCACCGCGGTGCATCTCCTTCCGATCCACGACTTCACCGCGAAGGTGGGCGAGTACAACTGGGGCTACTGGACGACGCTCTTCAATGTGCCCGAGTCGAACTACGCGACGAATCCAAGCGATCCGTTCAGCGCGATCCGCGACCTCCGCACCGCGGTCACCGTGCTCCACCAGAACGACATCCGGGTGATCCTCGATGTCGTCTACAACCACACCTCGGACGCCTCGCTCTTCTCGCCGTTCGGCGCAGCGGCGCCCTACTACTTCTTCCGCACCACCCCCGCCGGCCGCCTGACCAACGACTCGGGCACGGGCAACGGCTTCGCCGACGAGCGCCCGATGGCGCGCAAGTACATCGTCGACAGCGTGGCGCACTGGCTCGAGGAGTACCGGATCGACGGCTTCCGCTTCGACCTCCTCGGATGCCACAAGCCAGAGACGGTGCGCGCGATCTGCGAGCGCGTGAAGGAGATCCGCCCCGACGCGACGCTCTACGGCGAGCCGTGGACCGGCGGCGGGCCGATCCACTTCGGCAAGGGTGCGCAGAAGGGCCTTCCGATGGCGGTGTTCAACGACCACCTCCGCAACGCGATCCGCGGCGACCTCGACGGCACCGCGATCGGCTTCGCGACCGGCGCGGGCGGCGATGTCGACGCCGTGCGGCGCGGCGTGAAGGGTTCGATCGACGACTTCACCGAGGAACCGGCCGAGACGATCAACTACACGAGCGCGCACGACAACCTCGTGCTGTGGGACAAGATCGTGAAGACGCAGCCGGGCGCGTCGGAGTTCACGCGCCGCATGATGCAGAAGCTCGCGATCGGCGTGGTGCTGACGAGCCAGGGCATCCCCTTCCTGCATGGCGGATGCGAGTTCGCGCGCACCAAGCAGGGCAACCACAACAGCTACAACGCCGGCGACGAGATCAACGACTTCGGCTGGTCGCGCAAGGGCGAGTACGGCGACATTTACGCGTTCACCAAGGGACTGATCGAATTGCGCCGCGCGCATCCGGCGTTCCGCATGGCCGACGACGAGATGGTGCGGCGGAGCGTGTTCTTCGAGAACCTCGGCCGCACGGTGGCGTTCACGATCGACGGCACCGTCGCGGGCGACAGCTGGTCGAGGATCTATGTCGCGTACAACGACGAGCCGAAGCCGCTCGAGATCCCGCTTCCGCAGGGCGACTGGACGATCGTGGTCGACGCGGCCCGCGCCGGCACGACGCCGCTCGGCACCGCGCGCGGCACGGTGACGCTGCCGCCCTACTCGATGTTCGTGGCGTACCGGGACTGAGCGCTCGCAACCCGCTTCGCGACTTGCCCGCCTTGGCGCGGCCGGCACGCCCTCGCCCCGCTCACGCCGCGGGCTCGTCGCGCACCACGACCGCCATCACCAAGGGCACCACGAAGATCGTGAAGATGGTCGACACGAGAAGGCCGCCCGCGACCACCGCGCCGAGGCCGCGGTAGAGCTCGCTGCCCGCGCCCGGCGCGAGAACGAGCGGCAAGAGGCCCGTGACGCTCGTGAGGCTCGACATGAGGATCGGACGGATGCGGGTGCGCACGCTCTCGGCGATCGCCGCGCGGGCCGGCAGCGCCACGCCGCGGCCGACCGCGGGCGCCCCGCGCAGGCCGCGGAACGCGAGGTCCGACGGCACCTCGTCGCCTTCGCCGCGCATGAAGTTGCGCGCCTGGTGCACGATGAGGATCGCGTTGTTGACGACGACGCCGATCAGGATCACGAATCCGAGCATCGTCAGGACATCGAGCGTCTGCATCGGCATCAGCGGCACGCTGAGGCTCCACAGGAACACGGCGAACAGGGCCGCAACGCCACCCACGCACGCAAGCGGCACGCTGAAGAGGATGACCAGCGGCAGCTTGAAGCTCTGGAAGAGCACCACCATCACGAGGTAGCAGACGAGCAGCGCGAGGAACATCGAGCTCGTGACGAGCCCGACCGCGCTGCCGTCGCCGAGCAGCGTCTTCTGGATGCTGGCGAGCTTGCTCGCGCTGCCCGCGACATCGGTGCGCACGCCTGCGGGGATCGCGCCCTCCGCCCGCGCGGCATCGAGCGTCGCCCCGATCGTCACGATCGCCTCGTCGAGCGCCATCGTCGGCGGCGGCGTGACCTGCAGGCTCACCGCGCGCTGGCGGTCGACATGGTTGATCTGCGTCGGCGCGGTGCCGCGCTCGACCGCCGCGAGGACGCCGAGCTGCACCGTGCGCCCGAGCGGCGTGGCGACGGGCGTGTCGGGCAGCATGCCGAGATCGCGCGACGCGACATCGGCCGCTGCGACGGCGGCATGAACCTCGACCACCTTCATGTCGATCGACTCGCCGCCGAGGCGGTACTCGCCGATGATCGCGCCGTCGCCGGCCGCAAGCACGGCCGTTCCAAGTTGCGCGGGCGAAAGCCCCGCTTCCGCGATCGCCCGCTGGTTGGGGACGAGGCGCACCTCGGGACCGGGGAGATTGAAGCTCGGCGGATCCGGCTGCACGGACCCGGGGCCGAACGCGCCCATCAGGCGCAGGAAGGTCGCGTTCGCGGCCGTCGTCACCGCATCGAGGTCGTCGCCCGTGAAGTCGACGCGCACGGCGCTGCCCGACGAACCGCTTGTGCGGAAGAGCGGCACCTGGAACGCGAAGGCGAGCGTGCCGGGCAGGATCTCCGGCCGCGTCGCGTGGTTCATGAGGTATTCGTTCGCGGTGGCGCGCGAACCCTCGGTCGCCACGCCGCCGTGGAACATCGCTCCGGGAAAGCTCACGACGAAGTAGTTCTCGACGGCCGAGGGCTTGATGGTGTCGCCGACCTTCCACGCCATCCACGGAACGACCGGCACGCTCGGGAGCGCGTCCTCCGCCGCCGCACGCTCAGGCGAGCCCGCGGGCAGGTTCCCCGCCTCCCAGAACGGGCGGACCTGCGCCTCGATGCGCTCCGCGATCTCGGTCTGCTGCTCGAGGCTGGTGCCCGGAGGCGGCAGGATGAGGCCGAAGACGAGATTGCGGTTGCCGCGCGGCAGGTAGTCGCGCGGGGGTAGCAGCGCGATCGTGCCCGCGATCGACACGGCCGTGAACACGAGCGCGAGGCCAAGCGCGACGAGGCGGCGGCCGGTCAGGCGGAAGATCGCGCGCGAGATCAGCGTGGAGAGCTTGCCGAGCCAGCCCTTCTCGGTGAGCGAGGATGTGCCGGCCGCGAGCGGCTTGAGGAGCCGCGAGGCGGCCGACGGAACGACCGTGATCGCCACGAACATCGAGAGGAACACGCTCACGCTCAGCGCGATCGCGATGTCGCGGAAGAGCTGCCCCACCTCGTCCTCGATCAGAAGGATCGGAATGAACACGACCACCGTCGTCAGCGTCGAGCCGAGCACGGCGCCCCAGACCTCGCTCGTCGCATCGATCGCCGCGCGCGCGGGCGACTTTCCCATCTCCATGTGGCGCCAGATGTTCTCGAGGACGACGATCGAGTTGTCGACCAGCATGCCGACCGCGAACGCGAGGCCCGCGAGGCTGATGACATTCACCGTGCGCCCGAGCGCAAGCAGCACCACGACCGTGCCGACGATCGAGATCGGGATCGCGATGCCGATGATCGTGATCGCGCGCCACGACCGCAGGAACAGGATCAGCGTCAGCGTCGCGAGCAGGCCGCCCTGCCAGATGTTGTCACGGACGAGGGCGATCGCGTCGTCGATGTAGGTCGTCTGGTCGTAGACGAGCTCGAGCTGCAGCGGATCCTTCGCGAAGCCGCGCCGCGCGCTCTCGGTGGCGAGCATGCCGCCCGCCTCGTTGAGTTCGGCGATGGCCGCGCGCACGCCGCGCATGACCTCCACGATGTTCGAGCCGACTTCCTGCTGCACATTGATCGCGATGACCGGCTTGCCCGCGCTGCGGACGAACCCGGCCGGCTTCTTGTAGGTGACGACCGCCTCCGCCACATCGCCGACGCGGATCGGCCGCCCGTCGCGCACGGCGACGACGACCGCCTCCACGGACTCGGGCGACTCGAACTGCCCGACCGCGCGGATCGCGACCTCGCTCTTCGCCTCGCGCACGCTGCCCGCGCTGGCGTTGCGGTTCGCCGCGCCGAGCGCCGCGATCAGGTCGTCGACGGTGAGCCCGCGCTGCGCGAGGCGCTCCGCGTCGAAGCGCACCTGCAGCTCGCGCTCGCGGCCGCCGAGCACATTGACCTCGCTGACGCCGTTCACGCGCTCGAGCCGCGGCTTGACGCGGTCCTGCGCGAAGTCCTGCAGCGTGCGGATGTCGAACGCATGGCCGTCCGCCTCGACGGCGCCCTGCCCGCCCGCCAGCACGATCCACGCGATGTAGTCCTTGTTCTCGGGGTCGCTCGCCTCGACGACGGGCTGGTCGACATTCGGCGGATACGACTGCACCTGCCGAAGCTTGTCGCTGACCTCGCGCATCGCGGCGTCGGGATCGGTGCCGACGGCGAACTCGAGCCGCACGCGCCCCGTGCTCTGGCTCGACACGCTCGTCATCTGCTGGATGCCCGCGACACCCTGCAGTTTCTCCTCCTGCTTCTCGACGATCGAGCGCTCGACCTCCGCGGGGCTTGCGCCTTCCCAGAAGGTCGTGACGCTCACGACCGTGCTCGAGACCGTCGGCGTCAGCTGGATGGGCAGCCGCTGCAGCGCAAGAAGACCTGCGAGCGCGATGAGCAGCACGCAGACGATGACGGTGACCGGCTGGCGGACGCTTCCCTCGACAAGCTTCACTTCTTCGCCTCCGTCGACGCGGCGATCGGCGCAACCGCCGAGCCCGGGATCAATCGTTCGTTGCCCTCGACCACGACCATGTCGCCCGTCGCGACCGCGCCTGCCTCGAGCGCCACATCGTCGCCGACCGGGAACGCGACGCGGACGGGCGTCGACACCGCGACGCCGCCGCGCACCACGAACACGCTTGTGTTGACGCCCTGATAGACCAGCGCGTCCTTCGGCACAAGCGTGTACGGCGCCGCCGGCCCTTGCGGCACGAACGCGTTCAGCGCAAGTCCGGCGGCAAGATTGCCTGGATCCTCGCGGACCAAGGCGCTGGCATGGAAGGTTCGGGTCTGGGCGTCGATCTCAGGGACGACGCGGATTCCGGTCGCCTCGACGCGAACGCCCGTCGTCGCCTGGATCTCGAGCGCGCGGAGCTCGGACGCTCCGTCCGCTTGCGACTCCGCGGTCGCGAGCCGCTGGGCGACCGCGAACATCTCCTGCGGCACATCGAACCACGCCTCGAGGTGGCTGCTGTCGACGAGCTCGACCACCGGTCCTCCGGCGGCGATCCACGCGCCCGCTTCGGAATGACGCTTCGTCACCACGCCATCGAACGGCGCGACGATCTCGAGGTCCCTCCGCCGCTCGGCAAGCAGCGCCGCCTGCTGCTCGATCACTGCGATCGCGGCCTGCGACTGCGTGACGAGCGCCGCCGCCACCGCGAGGTCGGACTCGGCATCGGCAAGTTCGCGCGGATTCGTGCCGCCCTCGGCGGCTGCGCGCTTCAGGAGCTCGAGGTCGCGGGCGGACCGCGCCTGGCCGAGTTCGCGCTCGACGAGGTTGGCGCGGGCGACCGCTGCGTTCGCCTCGAGGATCCTGAGCTCGAGGTCGAGGCGCGCCCCGTCGAGGCGCGCGATCGGGGCCCCCGCGCGCACCCGCGCGCCGTCGCCCACGAGGAGTTCGCGCACGATGCCGGCCTCTTCGGCCGCCACCGTCGTCCGGCGCTGCGCCCGAAGCTCGCCGAAGACCTTCCGGCGCGGCGCCAGCGACTCCTCGCGCGCCGCGGCCACCTTCACCGGGGTCGGCGGCGGACCCTTCGGGGCGTCCTCGGGCGCGCCGTCCTGCGCGGTTGCGACAAACGACAGGGCAAGCGAGAGAAGCGTCGGAATCAGGACTCGGACCATCCGCGCATGGTACGGAAGGCGTTCCGACGGTGCCGCGCGTCCGCTACCATCTGCCCCCTTCCGTTCTCAGCAGGATCACACCATGGAAGCAGGCATCGTCGGTCTCCCCAATGTCGGCAAGAGCACGCTGTGCAACGCCCTCACGGCGGCGGGCATCGAGTCGGCCAACTACCCCTTCTGCACGATCGAGACGAATGTCGGCGTGGTGAATGTGCCCGACGACCGCCTCACGCGGATCGAGAAGCACATC